>JBFYJK010000012.1:0-15220 GCA_041311445.1 Candidatus Nanopelagicales bacterium | reverse complement strand
CAAGAGAAGATTGAACAAGCAGAATTAACTGCAGAAGAGTTAATTGAACAACGTAAGCGCGAAGGTGCAACCATTGTTAACTCTGCAAAGCGCGAAGGCGATTTAATTATCGGAGAAGCTTCACGCGATGTTCTTGAATACCGCAATTGGCTAAATAGTGTCATGGAGGAAGCTGGACGTCTTTACAAGATTCAGACTCAATCACTTGATGCAGCACAGGAAGCTATTCATGCCAGCCGCAATCGACTAGATAGTGCCTATAGTCGATTGGCTGAATTACGTGCAAATGTATTAGAAAATATCAAAGAAGATGGCAAGTTAGTTACCAAAGAGCCAATGCGCGTAAAGAGCGAACGCACAAAGGCGGCTATCGCTGCGCCAAAGAAGGCGAAGAGCACCAAGAAAAAAGCGCCAGCTAAAAAGAAAAAATAATTAATGGCAGCCCCGAAAGGGATTCGATATATCCCCGCTATCGATGGCTTACGTGCAATTGCAGTAATTGCCGTGATGCTTTATCACCTTGGTTTCAACTGGATTCCAGGCGGTTTTCTAGGCGTTGATCTCTTCTTCGTAATCTCAGGATATGTAATTACTCGCCTGCTGCTAGATTCGATTCAGCGCTCTGGCGGGCTTGATCTACGTGGTTTCTATGCCGGACGTGTCCGCAGGCTGCTGCCTCCACTGGTCTTCATGTTGGTGATTACGGCAATCTTTGTTGGAGTCTGGGCGCCAGATTCGATGCGCCGCTTCTTAACCGATGCACCTTTCGCGCTAGCGGGCTTAATGAATTGGTGGTTGGTATTTAAGCATCAGGATTACTTTGAGAGCTTTGGCCGCCCCCCGCTACTGCAGCACACCTGGTCGCTTGGTGTTGAAGCGCAGTACTACTTACTCTGGCCGCTAATTCTCTACTTTGTACTTAAAGCTTTTGGAAAGAAAGTAATTCCGACTGCAGCGCTTTCAATTGCAACTATCTCTGGTGCTGCGCTCTTCTTGGCATCGATTAGAGCAGATATCAGTTCTACTCAAGATGTCAGCCATGTTTACTTTGGTACCGATACTCACTCAATCGGGCTCTTCCTTGGTTCTGCCCTAGCTGTTAGTTGGATTCCACAGAACCTGCGTTTGAATATCGAAAAACGCGCACAAGATTTCATCGACTTCATTGGTGTATTTGGATTACTTGGTTTGCTTGCTTCTTTCCTATTTATTCAAGAGGCAGATCCAACCGCTTATCGAATCGCGTTCCCATTAGTTGGAATATTTGGCAGCGCAATCATTATGTCTGTTGTGCATCCTGCATCTAGATTCGCGCCAATTTTGCAACATCCATTCTTAGTCTGGATCGGCGAACGTTCTTATGCAATTTATCTATGGCATTGGATCGTCTTCCAAGTAACTCGCCCAGCGCAGGATTTAGCTGGTTCTACTTGGGCTTTATATGCATTCCGCATTCTGGTGGTCTTTGCACTTGCGGATATCTCTCAGCGTTGGATTGAAATTCCGGTAAGACATGGCGCAATCTCTAATTGGATGCGCGGCATGAAATATCGCACTAAAGAGGTGCAACGCCGACAGAAAGCAACCGCTGGCTTAGTCTCATTGGCGCTACTTGCAACAATTGCAGTTGTAAGTAATAACGCAATCGCAATTGCAGATAAGAACAACGAAGTTGTTAAGCAGATGTTTAAAGATGACCAAGTCGCAACTATTAGCAAAGTTGATGGATTATGGGTGGTTGGCGACTCTGTAATTCTAGGAATTCGAAGCGAACTAGAAGCGAAAGCGCATATCGGTCTTATTAATGCTCGCGTAGGACGCCAAGCAGGTGAATTGCTTGAAGTGATTCAACATGACAAAGCGAAGATGGCTGGCATGAAAACAGTGCTGGACTTAGGCAATAACAACCGATTAACCAGCGCAGAAGTAGAAGCAATCTTCGTGGAACTTAAAGATCAACCTTTAGTGATTGTTGTAAATACTGCGGTGCCTCGTGGTTGGAGAGATGAGAACAATCAACTGATCGAGAGCATTGCAGCCCAATACCCAAATATTCGAATAGTTAATTGGGCCTTAAAATCAGAAAACCACCCGGAGTATTTCGCTCCGGATGGTGTTCATCTGATTCCTGCTGGTATCGCGGCTTATGTTTCCGCGATTACCGATTACTTGTACTGACCTGGAAGTCCGAAGACCTTTCCTTCTGCCTTCTGGCCATCGTTATAAACTGCTGAAACCTTAAATGACATCCAGCCATTTGTATCTGACTTTGTGATGTCGTATTTAGTTACATCAGCACCAACAGTTCCGAGCTCTGTAAATGCGCCACCGTTTGAAGAAACTTCAACGCTGTAGCCCTTTAGGCCATCAGCAGCTGTAGTTGCGTTCCAGAAAATTGTTGCGCCATCAGCTGTGTAATGAGCAACGATTCCGAGTGGTGCTGCAGTTGTTGAAACTGAAGCTGATGAAGATTCTGTTGGTGTTGCAGATGTTGAAGCTGTTGCAGACTCTGCAGGTGTTGGTGTCTCTGTTGAAGAGCTATCAGAACCCTTTGACATCATGATCGCAGCGATTGCAAGTACACCGATTACAAGTGCGATTACAACGCGGTTTGATCCGCCTTGGCTCTTAGCTGCAGCAGGCGCTGCTTTAACTTCAACTGGCTTTGCAACTGCAGGTGCACTTGATACTGCAACTGCTGGAGCTGACTTCTTAACTGCAGCGCGCTTTGCAGGCGCCTTCTTTGCAGCCTTCTTAACAACTTTCTTTGCAGCAGCTTTCTTAGCTGGAGCTTTCTTAGCAACCTTCTTTGGAGCTGCCTTCTTAGCAACTTTCTTTGCAGGTGCCTTCTTAGCTGCCTTCTTAACTGCAGCGCGCTTTGCAGGCGCCTTCTTTGCAGCCTTCTTTGCGACCTTCTTTGTAGCCACTTAATTACTCCTATAGCTTGGTATTGCTTAGTTGAACTAGAGTTGAATTTTAGCCGATGATGTAAGGCGCAATCGCGCGCATCGCTTTACCGCGATGGCTAATTGCATCTTTTTCTGCCGCAGATAGCTCTGCCGAGGTGCAATTTAAGCCATCTGGCACGAAAAGTGGGTCATATCCAAAGCCACCAGAGCCGACGACCTGATGCGCGATTTTGCCGTGAAAACGACCCTCTTCAATATGTTCGAAACCATCTGGTCGCACAAATGCTGCAACGCAGATGAAGTAAGCAGTGCGATCTGCATCAGCTACATCTTTAAGCGCATCCAATAACTTTGCGTTATTCGCTGCATCGCCTTGACCTGAATATCTTGCTGAATAAAGTCCTGGTGCCCCGCCAAGTGCATCAACGCAAATACCACTGTCATCTGCAAGTGCAGGTAGGCCAGTTAACTTTGAGATTGTGCGAGCTTTCAATAATGAATTCTCTTCAAAAGTTGTACCGGTCTCTTCGATATCACCAATTTCTGGAAATGCATCAAGTCCGACAACTTCTAGATTTGTGGCGCCCAACTCTTCTAGTAGTCGACGAAATTCAACTACCTTGCCAGAGTTCTTAGTTGCTAAAACTAATTTCATGAAAGAGATTTGGTTTGAAGTTCTGCAAGTGTGCTGCAACCTTCAACTGCTAAATCTAATAATGAATCAAGAAGTGCACGATCGAATGGTTCGCCCTCTGCAGTTCCTTGTACTTCAATGAATTTTCCAGAACCTGAAATTACAACGTTCATATCGGTCTCTGCGCGAACATCTTCTTCGTAACAGAGATCAAGCATTGGAACGCCGCCAATAATTCCGACAGATACTGCAGATACTGACTCTTTTAGAATCTTTGCATCTGCTTTTACGTGACCGTTCGCTTTTGCCCATGCAATTGCATCTGCAAGTGCAACGTATGCACCAGTAATTGCAGCGGTACGAGTTCCGCCATCAGCTTGCAATACATCGCAATCTAGAACGATGGTGTTCTCGCCAAGTGCGTGATTATCAATAACTGCGCGCAATGAACGCCCAATTAGTCGTGAAATTTCCTGTGTACGTCCGCCCAATTTGCCCTTAACGCTCTCACGATCAGAACGAGTGTGGGTTGCGCGTGGCAACATTGAATACTCTGAAGTTACCCAGCCTTTTCCGGAATCTTTTAACCAACGAGGTACGCCAGGTGTAAATGAAGCCACGCAAAGGACTCGAGTATTGCCGAATTCAACAATTACTGAACCTTCAGCGTTGTTTAACCAATTACGAGTAAATTTAATTTCGCGTAATTGATTGTTATTGCGGCCGTCATTTCTCGCCATTTAGGGCTCCTTATAAAACCTGATGTTGGACTTTGGATACTTCTGGACCCAAGAAACGTCGGGCCAAAACTTCGAATTGCGCTGAATCGCCAGTAGCTAGGAATTCATGAGTCGGTGGAGTTGGAGAGTTTTCACGAAGCAGGTTCTTCTCAACTAATACGCGATATAAATCTTTTGCAGTCTCTTCTGCAGATGAAACCAGGGTTACACCATCACCCATTACATATGAGATTACGCCAGTTAAGAGCGGGTAATGAGTGCAACCTAAAACCAGAGTGTCTACTTTTGCTTCAACCATCGGAGCTAAATATTCGCGTGCGATCGCAGTGATCTGCGCGCCATTGGTTTCACCGCGTTCAACAAATTCAACAAACTTAGGACATGCCTTAGAAGTAATCTCTAGCTGAGGCGCTGCTGCAAAAGCATCAAGGTAAGAGCCAGAATCAATTGTGGCATTGGTTCCGATAACGCCGACTTTGCCGCTTCGAGTTGCCGCTACTGCGCGACGAGCCGCAGGTTGAATTACTTCGATGATTGGAACTTGGAATCTTTCGCGGGCATCGCGAAGCATTGCAGAACTTGCAGTATTGCAGGCAATAACAATTGCTTTGCAGCCACGGCTTACAAGAAACTCAATGATTTCAAGTGAGAATTCACGAACTTCAGCGATCTTGCGTGGACCGTATGGGCCACGTGCAGTATCGCCAATATAAATAGTTGATTCGTTAGGTAACTGATCGATGATTGCACGTGCAACGGTTAAACCGCCGACGCCTGAATCAAAGATTCCGATTGGTGCGTTACTCACGCGCGGAAGTCTATTAGACCTTTAGATACTTACGAAGTGTGAGCGTAGAAGCAACGATTGAAACAAGTAAGCCCGTCAGTAATAGCCAGCCTGACGCGATCCAAACCTGGCCCCAACCAAAGAACTTGGTGAAGGTAAGAAGCGGTGCAATCTTGCTATCAATAACTGACTTGATGCCCGATAAAAGACCTGTGGCTAGCGCCCAACCGACAAGCGCCGAGAAGACACCTTCAAGTAAGAACGGCAATTGAATAGACCAACTGGTTGCACCAACAAGCTTCATAACATTTGTTTCACGGCGACGATTAAATGCAGCGATGCGAAGAGTATTGCTAATCAATAACGCAGCAGTTAATACAGATGCCAGACCCACTGCAAGTGCACCATTTCGCAGTACACCCAAAAGTTTGAAGAACTTATCCAAAATTGTTCGTTGATCTTGAACAACATCAACGCCAGGGCGTCCGGTAAATGCAGAAACTACTACTCCATATTGAGTTGGGTCTTTCAATTTAACTCGGAAAGATTCTGGCAACTGATCTGCAGTTACATTCTGTGCGATTGCAGAACCTTTGAAGCGCTCCTGGAAGTGCGAGAAAGCTTCTGATTGTGATTCGTAGTAGACCTGATCAACTACTGGTAGATCTTGTAGATCTTTCTGAATTGAGAGGCGCTGATCAGAAGTCACAACACCTGAAGAACAAGACGAAGACTCAGAGAGTGAACTGCATAGAAATACAGATACTTCAATTTTGTCGTACCAGTAATCCTTCATCGCCTTAACTTGGGCATTTGAAAGTAATCCGATGCCTAGAAGGCTTAGTGAGATAGCAGTTGTAACCATAACTGCGAAAGTCATTGTTGCGTTTCGACGAAGTCCAATACCTACTTCGCTTGCAATAAATCTAGCGCGCATTTGATTACCCCGTATATCCGTAAACGCCACGTACCTGGTCACGAACTACGTGACCATTATCTAATTCAATAACGCGCTTGCGCATCTGATCCACAATTCCAGAATCGTGAGTCGCCATAAGTACGGTTGTGCCTTCGCGATTGATGCGATCAAGTAGCTTCATAATGCCGATAGATGTAGCTGGATCAAGGTTTCCAGTAGGTTCGTCGGCGATAAGAATTGGTGGCTTTGTTACATAGGCACGTGCGATAGCAACGCGCTGTTGTTCGCCACCAGAAATTTCAGAAGGTTTGCGATCTGCTTTATCTTCAAGACCAACTAGTTCAAGTACTTCTGGAACTTCGCGATCAATTTCTTTCTGAGAGTGACCAAGTACGTGAAGAGCAAACGCTACGTTTTCGGTGATGGTCTTATTAGGAAGTAAGCGGAAGTCCTGGAAGACAGTGCCAACTTGGCGACGAAGTTCAGGAACTTTGTGATTCGGCAGAGTATTTAAGTCTTTGCCGGCAACATGAATGGTTCCGGTGGTAGGGCGCTCTTCGCGAAGAACTAATCGCAAGAATGTTGACTTACCTGAACCAGAGAGCCCAACGAGGAAGACGAATTCGCCTTTTTCAATTTCAAGATTTACGTTATCAAGCGCAGGGCGCTCGGTACCTGGATAAATCTTGCTGACGTTTTCAAATCGGATCATAACGGGGCAAGTTTAGATAGGTATCTAGTTATTTCCCGCTATTTAAGCGCTTTCTCAGTAGTTTCACACGCTCAAAGGTGATTTATTACGCAGTACGGCGCCAGCGAATTCCAGATTCAATAAAGTCATCGATTTCGCCATTTAGGACAGCTTGAGTATTTCCAGTCTCATGGTCTGTTCGCAAGTCTTTAACCATTTGATACGGATGCAGAACATAAGAACGCATCTGATTGCCCCATGAGCCAGTGCTGGTGCCTTTTAGCGCATCAATCTTTGCTTGCTCTTCCTGGCGGCGACGTTCTAATAATTTAGATTGCAGAACAGCCATAGCGGTAGCTTTATTTTGAATTTGAGAACGTTCGTTCTGGCAAGAGACCACAATTCCTGTTGCCATGTGTGTAATACGAACTGCAGAGTCCGTGGTGTTAACACCTTGTCCTCCAGGTCCAGATGAACGGTAGACATCAACGCGAATATCTTTTTCATCAATTTCAATGTGATCGCTCTGATCAACAACAGGCACAACTTCAACGCCGCAGAAAGATGTGTGGCGGCGGCTCTGTGAATCAAATGGAGAGATGCGAACTAAACGATGGGTTCCCTGCTCCACTGAGAGTGTTCCGTAAGCATATGGAGCGCTTACGCGGAAAGTCGTTGACTTAATGCCAGCTTCTTCACCATATGAAGTTTCGAGAACATCTACTTTGTAATTATGTCGTTCGCAGTAACGCAAATACATACGGCTGATCATTTCGGCCCAATCACATGCTTCAACGCCGCCAGCTTCTGAACGTATTGTTACTAGAGCTTCACGTTCATCGTATTCGCCTGAAAGAAGTGTTTGAACTTCGAGTTCGCTTAAAACTTTGGTGATTGAATCTAACTCTTTATCAGCATCATCAAATGCGCTTTTATCGCCAGCCTCTTCAGCAAGTTCAAGTAGTACTGGAACATCTTCAATACGGCGACGAAGGTTTACCAACTTATTAATCTGCGACTGGGTGTGGCTAAGTTTTGAGGTTACACGTTGTGCATTTTCGGTGTCATTCCATAGATCTGGGGCACCGGCTTCTTCTTCAAGTTTCGCTGCATCAACTTTTAACTTTGGCAGATCAAGAACTTGTTCGATGCCAGAAAGCGTCTGACTAAGGGCAGCAATCTCCCCGTTGTAATCGCGTTCGGCCATGCAGGTAGTTTAGCGTTCGCTTACATCATCCATTAACGCTTGAATCAAACTCTCCTGCATCCAACCAAGCCAGGTATAAACAGCGTAAACAGCTCGTAATGGGTCATCAGGTTTTAATAGTTCCAAATGTTCTTGGTCGGTATCTTCGATCTTCAAACGAACACCCAAGGCAAGACGAATGTCATTCAACCCACCCAGCCAAGCATTCGCACCTTCATGATCAAGCACAATTGGTTGATCGCCAGCATTAATTAAATTGCTGCGAATCGCCATCGAATGTGCGCGCTTCTTATCGCGCAAAGTTGATTCTGTGTAACGTCGAAACTCTGAAGCGGCGCTTTCGTCTGCATAAGCATTTGGAAGCAAACGCAAAAGAACTTCATCCTCAGGTGGCGCATCGTGAACAGTGATTCCGACCATTGCAGCCAATGGATCTTCGTGCGCATGATCAACTCGTTCAGCTAAGAGTTCGATGATTTGTTCACTGAGATTAATTAATACTTCACGCTCTGATTCAGAGAATTTTGCTTGGTATTCGTTTTCTCCGTGACGATGAAAGCCAGTTGGTTCGTTATTCATCAGAGTTCTTCTTTGGAGATAGTTGCCCAAAGCCCATATTCGTGTAGACGTTGCACATCGCGTTCCATCTCTTCGCGAGATCCATTTGAAACTACAGCTTTGCCATCATTATGTACTTTAAGCATTAACTCTGTTGCATGCTCTTTGGTGTAACCGAAAAGTTCCATAAATACATAAGTTACATATGACATTAAATTAACAGGGTCATCCCAAACAACACATACCCAGAGACGATCATTGCTAAAAATTGCCTTTAGCTCTTCGTCTAATTGCGTGTTGATTTTGACCATGGTTAATTTTAACGAATTGCGAGAGTGACTGTTGCTGAGGAAGATCCCGCAGAGCTGACTCGTAAAGTGACGAACGGGCCGCTTCCTATGGCGTAATTAAACGAGTAGGCACCAGCGCTATCGGTCACTGCAGTTCCGACTTGGCTCCACTTGCCATCAAAGCGTTCCAAGATAACGGGCAGCGCATTACCTGGATTCACGCGCCCCGAAATTACTGCTTTGGAATTAGCCGCCGCGCTTACAGGTGCAGCAATCTTTATCTGTGGCTTAACCTTTATAACTTGCTCGTTTGAAATGCCTTCGATTCGATCCCATGTGCCATCGCTTCGTAGTCGCACGCTCTGGTTCTGTCCTAAATAAATAGGTAGAGCTACCTTGCCATCTACGCCTGTCTTGAGCAGAGTGATTTCACGCCAATTCACATCTGCAGAGTTCTTTACTTCAACATGCACAGGTAGCGCTGCTACTGGTTGCTTATCTGCAAGAGTAAATGTGCCGGTTAAATTAATCTGTTGGCCGTAAGTAAATTCGCTTAAATCAGAGGTCACACTTGATAAAACTTTATCTGGTGCAATTGAAAGCGCAACTGTGCGGATATTTGTCATCGCTTGTGAGTCTTCGAATCCAATAGTCCAAGCCGCCAGTCCGCCCAATCGGTATTTTGCAACTAATTGTGCACGTGCTTGATAAGCACGAGCGTCTTGATACCAAGCGGTTCTGGTGGCGGTGCAACTTGTTGAAAGGCCAGTTGCAGTATTTCCGTTGTAAACCTTCTGGTATGTGAAAGTCGCTTCTTGATAAGTATCGTTATATGTAATTGTTGCGCCATAACCTGCAGCTAAATTAGTTGCATTACTCATAATAAAAGTTGCCGCTTTTGCACCGGCCACTACGGTCTTTGCAACATCTGCAGGACAGACACCATCAACTTTTGTTACCCAATCTCGACCATAACCAGCTAAACCAACGAAAACTTTGGATGCAGGCATGATTGAAACTGCATACTTCAAAGTGCTTTCCGTCCAAGCAAGCGGTCCAATTGGTCCAGGCTTTGCAACGGAATAGTCGTAAGTCATGATTCTTAAACGATCAATTACTGAAGCGATATCTGCCCAGGCGTAAACGTAGTAACCCTTCTTGCCGGTTGCAGGATCTAATAAATAAGGAGTTGTAATTGAAAGCAATTTGCCATTTGCATGAAGTGAAGCGCTTAGCGCTTTCACAAATGCAACCCAATAAGGTTTGGTCTTATCCCATGAAGTATTTCCGTCAACAAATGCAAAGTTCTCAAAATCTAAATCAATGCCATCAAAATTATTAGCCGCTACCAAATCGGTTATAACTTTCACTGCATCCGTTCTTCCCTTTTCGGTTGAGAGCAGATTTGAAAGAACTAACTTATCTGTGCCGTCAGTAATGGTGGGAATGATTGTTAAGCCGGCACTACGCATAGTTGCTAATGGAGTGGCAATCGGAACACTTGGGTTTGCAGGTGAATATAAATCTGTGATGCTTACTTTGCTTCCGTTATATTTTATGGTGTACCAAAATGGCATTGCCTCGCGCATTAAATCTATGTTATTCAGCGCAGCGGGTAGCGAAGTTTTCATCGAATAATAAGGAATCCAGCCGCTATAGATCTTTCGAGGTTGCGGGTTCTCTGCAATTGCCGGTGCAGCGGAAAGCGCAAGAATGGCAGCTATCGCTGCGATGCTTCTCAAGCGCTTATTCATGAGTGGCAGTTTACTTTTACAGGTAGAATTATCAGATGAAGGACTTACTACGTACCGCGGATTTATCGCGTGATGATGTCGAACTCTTGCTAGAAACCTCTGCAAAATTTGCTAAAGAGCCACTTTCGGCAGCTGACCATCTTCGAAATAAAACAGTCGCTATTTATATGACTAAGCCTTCAACTCGTACCCGCCTAGCCTCTGAGACTGCGACTGCTCACTTGGGCGGAACACCTATCTTTATTCGCGGCGATGAATTGCAGCTGGGTCGCGGAGAAACTATTGCAGACACAGCAAAGATTATTAGTGGTTTCTGCGATGCGTTAATTATCAGAACTTACAAGCAATCAGATGTAGATGAACTTGGTGCGAATGCATCCATTCCTGTTATTAATGCGCTTACCGATGATGATCACCCAACACAATTACTGGCAGATTGGGTAACTATCCGCGAAGTATTTGGAAAAGATATTTCTGGCCGCAAGTTCACTTACCTAGGCGATGGAAATAACATGACACACGCGTGGTTAATCATGGGTGCAATCATGGGCGCAAACGTTGTTGCCGCTACCCCTGGTGGCAAGTGGGCACCTGATGCAGATGTTGTAGCGAAAGCAATTGAGATTGCTAAGAAATCTGGTGGAAGTGTTGAAGTAACGACAGATCCAGTTGCAGCTGCGAAAGACGCTTCCGCTCTTTACACAGATGTATGGATGTCCATGGGTGATCCTGAAGCAGAGCGCGATGAGAAGATTAAAGCGCTTGCGCCCTATGCTGTTACTGAGTCTCTTATGTCACACACTGCCAAGGATTCAATCTTTATGCACTGCCTTCCAGCGCATCGCGGTGAAGAGGTTGAAGCAAGCGTAATTGATGGTGCAAAGTCAGTTATTTGGCGTGAAGCTTTTCATCGCCGCACCACGATTCAAGCTCTCCTCTACCATTTAACACGCGGCGAACTTAAGGGCTAGAACTTACTTTTTTGTAGCCACTGCTCACCTGGCTGAGTACATTGGCTACATGCGTGTTGCAGTTCCTAAAGAAATCAGGGCTGGAGAGAAGCGCGTTGCGCTTGTTCCAGACGTCATTAATAAATTCACCAAACTTGGCTACGAAGTAATTATCGAAAGCGGCGCAGGTATTTATGCGCAGGCAACCGATAAAGATTACGAAGCTGCTGGTGCCAAAATAGCTAGCGAAGTACTAAAAGATGCAGATGTTGTTCTTTCAGTACAACCGCTCACTCCAGATCAAGCATCATCTCTCAAGAAGGGTGCGGTCACCATCTCTTTCCTATCGCCAACAACAGCGGTAGAAAACATTGAGGCTCTTGCGAAAGCAGGAGCTACTTCTTTTTCTATGGAATTAGTTCCTCGAATTTCACGTGCACAATCAATGGATGCGCTTACTTCGCAAGCTCTTTGCGCAGGTTACAAAGCAACATTGATCGGCGCTGAACTTAGCCCTCGCTTCTTCCCATTGTTAATGACAGCAGCGGGAACGGTTACTCCGGCGCAAGTATTAGTACTTGGTGCGGGCGTTGCAGGTCTGCAAGCAATTGCAACTGCAAGACGTCTAGGCGCAGTTGTAAGTGCATACGATGTTCGACCTTCTTCTGCGGATGAAGTTAAATCAATGGGTGCTACTTTCATTGATCTAAATCTGGAGTCACTAGCAGGTAGTGGTGGCTATGCAAAGGAAATGACTGAAGAGCGAACAAAACAGCAACAGGATTTATTAACTCCGTACATTGCGAAATCAAACGTCGTAATCACAACTGCTGCCGTACCTGGTCGTCAGGCACCTCGTCTAATGACCAAAGCAATGGTTGATGCAATGACACCTGGTTCTGTAATTGTGGACTTGGCAGCTGAAACTGGTGGAAACGTTGAGGGCTCTGTAGCTGGCGAGACCATTACGACAGATGGCGGAGTCATTATCTGGGGCGGCAAAGATGTGCCAAGTGCACTTCCATTCCACGCTTCAAGTCTTTACTCGCGAAATCTCTTGAATCTACTAACGCTTATTACTGTCCCTGCAAAGGACGAAGCAAAAGTAGGGCTAAATATTGATTTCGAAGATGAAATTGTTAAGGCCTCGGCATTAACCCACGATGGTTCAAGGAGAAGTTCATGAGCAATGGTTTAGCGCTTCTAGCTATCTTTACGCTGGCGGTTTTCGTTGGCTTTGAAGTGGTTTCAAAAGTATCAACAACGCTTCATACGCCGCTTATGTCTGGTGCGAACGCGATTCACGGAATTATTTTGGTTGGCGCGATTATCGTTGCTGGCCATGCTGATGGTGGATTGCAACTAATTCTCGGAGTTCTCGCTGTCGTCCTTGCGACCATCAACATGATTGGTGGATTCGTCGTAACCGATCGCATGCTTGAGATGTTCAAAGGAAAGAAATAATGAGCCGCAATTTATATGACTTATTAGGTCTCGTCTCTTCCGTTGCATTTATCCTGGCCCTTAAAGGCCTCTCATCTCCAAAGAGCGCACGTCGTGGAAACATGATTGGTGCAATTGGTGCAGGTGTCGCAACTTTCGTCGTCTTCTTCTATAAAGGTGATGAAGGTTCATTACATAACTTGCCTTGGATCTTCGGTGCTCTTCTATTAGGTAGCGCATTTGGTGTTCCTGCTGCACGTAAAGTTCAGATGACACAGATGCCACAAATGGTTGCACTCTTCAACGGTGTAGGTGGCGGCGCAGCTGCCCTTGTCGCAATTGTTGAGTACTTAAACCTTGGTGATTCAGCTTCGACTCTTGCAGTTATCGCAACTGTCTTTACCGTTGTAGTTGGCTGCATTTCATTTAGCGGTTCAATCATTACCTTCTTGAAACTTCAAGAGCTAATGACTACTCGCCCAGTTGTCTTCCCTGGCGGAAGATTTGTAATTGGCGGAACATTGGTAGGCATCTTTGTTAATGCGGGTTTTGTGATTGCAAATGGTGGAAATACTCTTCTTGAACTACTTGCGGGACTTTCACTGTTATTTGGTGTGCTCTTCGTCCTTCCAGTAGGTGGCGCAGACGTTCCAATCGTGATCTCACTATTAAATGCATTTACCGGTTTAACTGTGGCTGCGAGTGGTTATGTATTGCAGAACATCTTGCTGATTGTGGCTGGAACGCTCGTTGGCGCTTCCGGAACTATCTTGACCCGCTTGATGGCGGTAGCGATGGGCCGTTCAGTAATGGGAACTCTATTCGGTGCATTTACCGCTAAAGCTGTTGCTGGCGGCGGCGCACAAGAAGAACGCCCAGTTCGTAGCGGTTCACCAGATGACGTTGCAATCTTGCTTAACTATGCACGTCGCGTAGTGATTGTTCCTGGTTACGGATTAGCTGTGGCGCAAGCTCAGCACACAATCCGTGAAATGGCAGATCTGCTTACTGCTAAGGGTATTGATGTTGCATATGGCATTCACCCAGTTGCAGGTCGCATGCCAGGACATATGAACGTTCTGCTTGCAGAAGCAAATGTTCCTTACGAACAGTTAAGTGAAATGGAAGAAGTTAATCCAACTTTCGCTCAAACTGATGTTGCGCTAGTAGTTGGCGCAAATGACGTGGTTAATCCTGCAGCTAAGACAACTCCAGGCGCTCCTATTTACGGAATGCCAATCTTGGATGTTGATCAGGCTGCAAATATCATTTTCTTAAAGCGCTCAATGCGTCCAGGGTTTGCTGGAATTGAAAATGAATTGCTTTACGATCCAAAGACAACTTTATTGTTCGGTGATGCTAAAGCTTCACTCACAAAAGTTGTTAGTGCGTTAAAGGCTCTTTAACCTTCTTGCATAGTGGTCGGCGCGTTATGTACATCAAGTACATCGCGTCGGCCACTTAGCTTATGTGAACCATCTTCGCTTGATCTGATTAATTTATTTCGTTCGGCTGGAACGACGCCTAGTACGCCCTTTTGGAAATCTTCAAATGCTTGCAGCACTTCACGCTTGGTATTCATAACAAACGGACCCATCCAAGCAACGCTTTCACGGATTGGCTCGCCACCGAGAATAAATACATCTAAATAAGGGCTTCGTGATTCCTGAACATCTGCAGCGCGCATAACCAAGACATCGCCATCTTCGAAGACTGTCAGCTGACCCATATGTACTGGGCGCTTTTCATTGCCCATAAAGCCTTTACCCGAAAGGGTATAAACCAGCGCGTTATAAGCAGGGCTCCAAGGTAAACGCAGTTCTGCACCGGGTGAGATTGTCGCGTGAATTAGCGAGATTGGCGTCTGGGTGCGGCCAGGACCTTGATGTCCTGCAACTTCACCAGCGATAACACGCAGTAGCGCACCACCATCATGTGAAGCTAATAATTTAACTTCCGATGCACGTAAATCTTGATACGCAGGTGGTGACCACTTCTTTGCAGCTGGAAGATTTACCCACAATTGGAATCCATGGAATAGACCGCCAGACATAACCAAACTCTCTGGCGGAGTTTCAATATGAAGAATTCCGGCGCCGGCAGTCATCCATTGAGTATCACCATTGGTGATTGTGCCGCCACCGCCATGATTATCTTGATGATCAAAGATGCCATCAATTATGTATGTAACTGTTTCGAATCCGCGATGTGGATGCCAAGGTGTTCCCTTTGGTTCTCCAGGTGCATATTCAACTTCACCCATTTGATCCAAGTGAATAAATGGATCTAAATCAGATAACTCAACACCTGCAAAAGCGCGACGAACTGGAAAGCCTTC
>JBFYJK010000008.1:0-5477 GCA_041311445.1 Candidatus Nanopelagicales bacterium | reverse complement strand
ACGCCACGGACTCGACCATGTTCGCGCGTTAAGAGCGTAATGATGCGATCTGCTTCGCCCAATTTCTGGGTACGAAGCACAACGGCTTCATCGCGGTAGAGACTCACCTGCCAAAGTTATAGCTTGGTTAGCGAATTGCGCGGTTAATTGCGCTGGTTATCGCCTTGAGTGAGGCAGTCGTGGTGTTTGGATCGATTCCAACGCCCCAGAAAACTTCGCCATCGATAGCGCACTCAAGGTAAGCAGCTGCCTTTGCATCGCCACCTGCAGAGAGCGCATGTTCAGAGAAATCAAGAACGCGAACATCAACACCGTACTCATTGAGCACATTGCAGAATGCAGAGATCGGGCCATTGCCGGTTCCCTTAAGTTCCTGCATCTCACCACGGTCGGTCAACTTAACTTCGATCTTCACATCTTCATCAAGAGTTGAAGTTGTTGAAACACCCTTTAAACGGAAGCGACCCCAAGGAGCGGTCTCAGTTGGAAGGTATTCATCTTCGAAGATTTCCCAAAGACCATTTGCAGAGATCTCGCCGCCTTGGTCATCAGTCTTTGCTTGTACAACTTTGCTAAATTCGATTTGAAGTCGACGTGGAAGATCTAATTGATGCTCAGTCTTCATCAAGTAAGCAACGCCGCCCTTACCTGATTGGCTATTAACGCGGATAACAGCTTCATATGAACGACCAATATCTTTTGGATCGATCGGTAGGTATGGAACGCCCCATGTAAATTCATCAACGCTCTTGCCTGCAGCCTTGGCATCTTTCTCAAGATGATCAAAGCCCTTCTTAATTGCATCCTGGTGTGAACCACTAAATGCAGTGAAAACTAAATCTCCGCCGTATGGATGGCGCTCTGGAACCTTTAATTGGTTTGCGTATTCAACGGTTCGGCGGATTTCATCAATATTAGAGAAATCAATCTCTGGATCAATTCCGTGGCTCATCATGTTTAAGCCAAGAGTTACCAAGCAAACATTTCCGGTGCGCTCACCATTGCCGAATAAGGTTCCTTCGATGCGATCTGCGCCTGCTAAATAACCAAGTTCGGCAGCAGCAACGCCAGTACCGCGGTCATTATGTGGGTGAAGTGAGAGCACGATTGAATCGCGGCGATCTAAATTGCGGCTCATCCATTCAATGGAATCGGCATAAACATTTGGTGTTGCCATTTCAACTGTTGCAGGCAAGTTCATGATTGATTTCCATGAAGGAGATGGCTGCCAGATTGCATTAACTGCGTTGCAAACTTCTAGCGCGAAATCTAACTCTGTGCCGGTGTATGACTCAGGTGAATATTCGAAGCTGATATTTGAACCAGGAAGAGTGTCCTTTAACTTCAAGCAAAGTTCGGCGCCTTCTTGCGCGATCTTCTTGATGCCTTCGCGGTCCTGACCAAAAACAACACGACGCTGCAGAGTTGAAGTTGAGTTATAGACGTGAACTATTGCGTTCTTTACGCCCTTAAGTGATTCATAGGTGCGCTTGATTAAAGCTTCGCGAGCTTGGGTCAAAACCTGGATAGTTACATCTTCCGGAATTAAGCCCTCTTCGATGATCTTACGGACAAAATCAAAATCTGTCTGAGATGCAGATGGGAAACCAACTTCAATCTCTTTGTAACCCATTGAAACCAATAGATTAAATATCGCTAACTTGCGCGGAGTATCCATCGGATCGATAAGCGCCTGATTGCCATCGCGAAGGTCCACGCTGCACCACTTTGGCGCCTTCGTGATCTGCTTGGTTGGCCAGGTTCTATCTTCTAATCCAGTTAGCCCTAAAGGCATGAAAGATGAGTAACGGCCGAATGACATCGGGCTTGGCTTCTGACTTGGGAAATTCATTTTCTTCTACTTCTCCTGTGTTTGCTTGAATTTTCGGTTTTACCGGCAATGCAAAACACACCGCGACGGGAAAGGCCGGTTAGAAGGCCCCGCCACGGCAGCTAAGTAGAAGCATGCTGTTCATGTTGAGATAAGTCTAAATTAGAGAACTGGTAAATGTCTATCTAGTTCGAATGCTGATACCTGACGCGCATATTCAGCCCATTCGGCCTTCTTATTACGCAGCACATAATCAAATACATGCTCACCAAGAGTCTCCTGAACCAAGGTGCTCTTCTCCATGATCGCAGTAGCCTCATTTAGATTCTGTGGCATCTCTGCAGCTGGATAGTTATCTGGCAATTCATACTCATTTGCAACGCCATCAAGACCTGCAGCTAGCATCACTGAGAATGCTAGATATGGATTACATGCAGAATCCGGTGCGCGAAATTCGATGCGAGTTGAATTCTCTTTCTTCGGCTTAAACATCGGCACCTGAATAAGTGAGCGACGATTTGAAGGCCCCCAGTTAATTAAGTTTGGCGCCTCTCCTCCGCCATGTAGGCGCTTATAAGAGTTAACCCATTGATTTGTAACTGCGGTGATCTCAGGAGTGTGCTTCAAGATTCCAGCAACAAATGAGCGGCCAGTCTTTGAAAGGTTGTATGGCATGCCGCCGTCATAGAAAGTATTTACATCATCCTTGAAGAGCGAAACGTGGGTATGCATTGCAGAACCCGCATGTTCAGTAAATGGCTTTGGCATAAATGATGCATAGAAGCCTTGCTCGAGTGCAACTTCTTTTACAACGTGGCGGAAAGTCATGATGTTATCTGCAGTAGATAACGCATCCGCATAACGAAGATCAATCTCCTGCTGACCAGGTGCTCCTTCATGGTGGCTAAATTCAACTGATACGCCCATTGCCTCTAACATCGTGATCGCTGCGCGACGGAAATCGTGGCCAATCATGTTTGGGGTATGGTCGAAATATCCTGCGTAATCAACTGGTTCTGGAGACTTTCCTTTTTGTGGCGGCTCCTTAAATAAGAAGAATTCAATTTCAGGGTGGATGTAAGCCGTAAAGCCCATCGCACTTACTTTGTCTAATGTGCGTCGCAAAACTTGGCGTGGATCTGCAGGAGATGGTGAACCATCAGGCATAACGATGTCGCAGAACATACGAGCAGCGCCCGGTGCTTCAGTGCGCCAAGGCAGAATTGAAAATGTATTTGGATCTGGCTTTGCCAACATATCTGATTCGGTCTGACGCGCATAACCTTCAATAGATGAACCATCAAAGCCAATACCCTCTTCGAAGGCAGCTTCTAATTCGGCTGGAGAGATTGCAACTGATTTCAAGAATCCAAGTACGTCGGTAAACCACAAACGTACGAAACGGATATTGCGCTCCTCAACGGTGCGCATAACGAATTCAATCTGACGGCTATCTACATGGGAAGACATGCCTAAACTCTACGAAATCAATGTTTCAGGCAAGTTAAATAACTAGCGCTCTTTCCAGCGTGAAGTCACCGGCAAGCGGCGATCTTTGCCGAATGCGCGGGAGGAAATCTTGGTTCCAGGTGGATATTGGCGGCGCTTGTATTCAGCGCGATCTACCAAGGTAATTACGCGATTGACCAGATCATGGCTAAAGCCGCCAGCAATCAATGAAGCCGCGCCTTCATCGCCATCTACATAACGAACCAATAGCTGATCTAGCAATATGTAATCCGGAAGTGAATCGGTGTCCTTCTGATCTGGGCGAAGTTCTGCTGAAGGTTCTTTATCAATTGAATTAACCGGAATTGGTGGTACTTGATCAAAGTAGACCGCTAATTCATTTCGCCATCTAGCAAGTTCCCAAACTTGGGTCTTATAAATATCTTTAATTGGAGCAAAGCCACCGACCGCATCGCCATACATAGTTGAGTAACCAACCGCTAGCTCTGACTTATTGCCAGTTGCTAAAACTAAGTGTCCCTCTTGGTTTGAGATACCCATCAAAGTTGTTCCGCGGACACGTGCTTGAACATTCTCTTCGGCCAAACCGGTAAGCCCTAAATTATTAACGAACTCATTGACCATCGGTTCAATTGGAACGATCCGCCAATTTAGGCCAGTGCGCGCTGCTAAATCTTCAGCATCGGAGATTGAGTGATCCGATGAATATTTGCTTGGAAGCCCTACGCCATAGACCTTATCTGCGCCTAGTGCGTCGACTGCAATCGATGCCACGATTGCAGAATCAATACCGCCAGATAAACCAAGTACAACTGATTTAAAACCATTCTTATTTACATAATCACGAAGGCCAGTTTTTAGCGCTTCCCAGATTTCGGCTAAATCATCTTTGCGCTGCGCGATGCCGCCATGCATGGTGCCTTCAGTCGCTACATTCTCTTCAGTAATAACTACATCAGGGTTTGAGGTATGAAGCGGCAAAGTTAAATCATGAAGTGCTAACTGATCTTCGAATTGCTTGGTGCGCATTAGAACTTCGCCCGATGCATCAACCAGAATTGAATCGCCATCAAAGACCAGGTCGTCCTGGCCACCGGTCATATTGACGTAGCAAAGTGCAGCGTTGAATCCGCGAGCGCGCTCTTGAACTAGTGATAAACGCTGATCATCTTTATTTCGCTCATATGGCGAACCATTTGGCACTACGACCAAACCAACATTGCGCTCTGCCAGCTCTGCCACCGGTCCGCGGTTCTGCCAAATATCTTCACAGATTGCTAGCCCGACATCCACGCCATTGATACGAACAACAACGCTCTTCTCGCCTGGCACGAAATTTCGGAATTCATCGAAGACGCCGTAGTTAGGTAGGTGATGCTTTATATATCTAGCTTTGATTTCACCGTTATGGATAACTGCAACCGCATTCTGAGGCGCACCGATTGGCTGACCTAAACGATCTACCGCCCCATCAATCTGATCTAGATAGCCAACGACCATCACCAATTGGCCAAAACCGCTATCGGCTACGCGCTTTGCTAATTCCGAGATCGCAATGCGACTGGCATTTCTAAATGATTGGCGAAGCGCTAAATCTTCTACTGGGTAACCAGTAAGAACCATCTCTGGGAAGACCAAGAGTTGGGCGCCGGCTTTATGGGCAAGGGCGGCTTGGGTCGCAATTAGGTCGGCATTGCCATCGATATCGCCCACGGTCGGATTGACCTGTGCGAGCGCGATGCGCAACGTTCCCTGGCTATTGCTGGACATAATTCAAGAGTACCCTTATCCATACATCAGGTGACAAGTTGCTTGCATCTAGATTAGGTAGATTAGTTAGGTAACAAATGACAACCATTAAGGATCTTGCTGACCTTAAAAAGCGCGGCCAGAAGTGGGCGATGCTCACCTCCTACGAGATGATGACCGCGGAAATCTTCGATGAAGCGGGCATCCCAGTCCTATTAGTTGGCGACTCTGCTGGCAATAACTTCTTCGGCGAGAAGAACACGATTCCGGTAACTGTCGATGAACTCTTGCCGCTTACTCGCGCAGTATCGAAATCAGTTAAGCAGGCGTTGGTTGTGGCTGACCTGCCATTTGGTTCATATGAATCTGGCCCTGACTTAGCGCTCGCCACCTCAATTAGATTCTTCAAAGAAGCAGGAGCGCATGC
>JBFYJK010000124.1:0-11228 GCA_041311445.1 Candidatus Nanopelagicales bacterium | reverse complement strand
TCAGCCTCATCCTCAACTTCACCTTGAGGGAGCAACTTAGCCGCCTTGAGATCAAGGAGCGTTGCAGCGACCACTAAGAATTCAGTTGCCTGATCAAGTTCCCAGCCAGCGCCGCTCTCTTCGAGCTTACGGATAAAACCAATGAATTCATCGGTAACCATTGATAGCGCCACTTCCGTGACATCCATCTTGTGGCGAGAGATAAGCTGAAGAAGTAGATCGAATGGGCCGTCGAAGTTCTCTAGATGTACGGCGAAACCACTGCTCTCCGCTCCATCTAGCTGCTCTTCAAGGACGTCCATAGGCGCAGAACCTATCGTATTTACGCGTAAAAACTTGACTGAAACTTGCTAAATGGCGCGCTGCCACCTAGGTTTCAACCTTGAAAGGCAGGTTTAACGCTTGAACGCTAAATCGACATTTGATGAAGTAGTCACAACTGCATCTTTAACAGATAGCAGTGCAAAGACACTTCCAACTCCGCAACCAATTACAGCTCATGGTGGCGCGAAAGTAATTTCCATTTTCAATCAAAAAGGTGGCGTTGGTAAAACCACAACCACTATCAACTTAGGCGCAGCGCTAGTCGAATTAGGCCGTCGCGTACTTCTAGTTGATTTCGATCCACAAGGCGGCATGACTCTAGGTCTTGGCGTTCGCGGAAATGAACTGCCAAAAGAGGAGACTGTTTATTACGCAGTTATGGATGCTTCACATAATCCAGAAGATATTGTTCTAAAGAGCTCACTCGCTGGTTTGGATTTTCTTCCTGCTAACCGTGAATTAGCAACAGCTGAAACAGTTCTTGGTGCAGAGATCGGAAGCCAATTCTTCTTAAAGCGCGTACTAGCACCGCTTAAAGATTTCTATGACGTGATTTTGATTGACTGCCAACCAACAATGGGTCAATTAGCAATCAACGCACTAGTTGCATCTGATGAAGTAATTGTTCCGCTGCAATGCGAATGGTTCTCACTTCACGGATTTATCGAACTCAACAACAACTTAAATAAGGTTCGCCAAGCGCTTAATCCTGATTTAAAGCTTGCTGGTATTTTGGCAACTATGTACGACCGTCGCGCTGTTCATAACCGCGAAGTTCTTGCACGTATTGTTGAACAATTCCCAGAAGATACTTTCGAGACAATTATCGCTAAGACAATTCGTTTCTCTGAGAGTTCTGTTAAAGGTGAACCAATTATTCAATATGCACAGAATTCAGGTGCAGCTAACGCTTATCGTCGTTTAGCTCGTGAATTAATCGCTCGAGGAGGGGCTAAATGAGCCGCCGCGCTTCCCTGCCAGGTGCAGATGAACTATTCCGAGCAAAGCCACTGGTTTCAGTTCCAGATGTTGCAGCTATCGAAGATGCAGCAATGCCAATCGAAGCTACAAAACCTGCAAAGAAGAACGGCGCAGTTCGCCAGACACAACGTCGTCGCGCAACTACCGCTCGTACCCCATCAGGTCGTGAACGTCACGATGAGAAGATCACTGTTTATCTATCTCCAGATGAACTATTTGATTTGGATCAAGCTCGAATTTTGCTTCGTGGTGATTTAGGACTTGCTGCTGATCGTGGGCGTATTGTTCGCGAATCTCTCGCGGTGATCATCTCCGACTTAGAAGCTAAGGGCGAGAATTCAATTCTTGCTCGTCGTTTACGAGGTTTATAAGTCAAATAGATAAGCTCTAACTAAGCACGAGGGTGCGCAAGTCTGTATGACTCGCGCACCTTATCTATTGTTATGAGCGTATAAATCTGTGTAGTGGTAACAGATGCATGACCAAGCAGCTCTTGAACAACGCGAATATCTGCACCGCCGTCTAATAGATGCGTCGCATATGAATGTCTGAAAATATGCGGCGTAACTCTTGCGGTTAGGCCAGACTTAATCGCCGCCTTCTTAACGATCTCCCATGCGCTTACACGCGAAAGTCTTGTACCGCGTGCATTTAAAAAGAGCGCACCTTCATTTAACTTCTTGAGCAATGAAGGTCTGCAGCGAACCAAGTAATCATCTATCGCAGTTTTTGCATAAGAGCCAAGTGGCACGATTCGTTCTTTGCCACCTTTGCCGCGAAGTTTTAATACCCAAATACTTTCGCCACCAATAACGCTCTCGGATATGTCATTTAAGTTGATGCCAACGACCTCTGAAACACGAGCTCCGGTGCTGTATAGAAGTTCAAGCAATAAATAATCACGAAGGGTTATAGGCGAGCTTGGATCTTTTGCCGCTTCGACTAACTTTGTAACCTCTTCAACTGTCAAAGCCTTTGGCAACCTTTGACGCTTACCCGTCTCTGGTAGATCATCGGTCGGATCTGCAATCTTAAATTCACGATTCAAGTAATTGTGAAAAGAACGAACTGCGCTGAAATTTCGCTCAAGTGAAGATGGTGCCAAATTTGAGATTGATTTGGCGTACTCCTTAATGGATGCGCCAGGATTATTTAAAGACCAATTGAGATATTTATTTAAATCGCGTCGATACGCCGCAACTGTATTAGCTGCGGCGCCCTTCTCTACTCGCAGATAATCAATAAACGAATTGAGAGTATGGATATCCATGCGCAGTTGCTACAGCTTCGTACACGACTTTACCTTCGCAAACATTTAAACCTTTAGCTAAATCAGCGTTATCGCCAAGCGCTTTCTTCCAGCCCTTATTTGCAATTGCTACCGCATAAGGAAGGGTTGCATTAGTCAGCGCGTAAGTTGATGCGACTGGAACTGCACCTGGCATATTTGCTACGCAATAAAAGACTGAATTGTGCACCTTGTAAGTTGGTTCTGCGTGTGTGGTTGCACGTGAATCTTCGAAGCAGCCACCTTGGTCGATAGCGATATCAACTAAGACAGATCCGTGCTTCATCTTTGCAACTAACGCATTAGATACCAGCTTTGGAGCCTTCGCGCCATGGATTAGAACAGCGCCAATAACTAAATCAGCTTCAACAACTTCTTGTTCGATTGCGTGATCATTAGACATCAAAGTCTTGATAGTGCCATTGAAAAGCGAATCAATGTATTGAAGACGAGCAGTACTGCGATCCAAAATTGTTACATCTGCACCAAGACCTCGAGCCATGACTGCAGCATTTAAGCCAGCCACTCCTCCACCGATAACAACAACTTTGCCTGGACGTACGCCTGGTACGCCACCAAGAAGAACTCCACGACCACCATTTGGCTTCTGTAACGCAGTTGCGCCAACTTGAGTTGAGAGGCGGCCTGCAACTTCAGACATCGGAGCAAGTAAAGGTAGTTGGCCGTTTACTTCAACGGTCTCATAAGCAATAGCGATGTTCTCTGCTTTGATCAGCGCATCGGTGCACTCTTTAGATGCCGCTAAATGTAGATAGGTGTAGAGAATCTGACCCTTCTTCATGAGTGGATACTCAGAAGGTAGCGGTTCTTTGACCTTCATAATCATTTCAGCTGCATCCCAAACACTCTTTGCATCTGGAGCAATCTCTGCGCCTTCAGCGATGTAATCTCCATTGGTAATTGCAGAGCCAACGCCGGCATCAGTTTCGATAATGACTTTATGGCCATTCTTAACTAATTCACGAACGCCAGCCGGGGTTAGCGCAACGCGAGCTTCAAGGGTTTTTACTTCTTTAGGTACACCGATAATCATGTGGCTATTTAATCGCAGCTTTAATCAAACCAGCAAATAGTGGATGCGGTCTGGTTGGGCGCGATTTAAATTCAGGATGAGCCTGCGTTCCAACGTAATATGGATGAACATCACGAGGAAGTTCGACGAATTCGACTAGATCGCGTTCGGTATTCATACCGCTAAAGACCATGCCCGCAGCTGCAATTTGATCGCGATATTTATTATTCACTTCATAGCGATGACGATGGCGTTCAGTAATCTCTGTTTCACCATAAACCTCTGCAGCGATTGAACCTGCTTTTAGAGTGGCTTTATAAGAACCTAGACGCATGGTTCCGCCTAAATCTCCATCGCCAGAAACATTTGCAAGCTGGTCTTCCATTGTCGCAATTACAGGAGCTTTTGAATCTGGCGCAAACTCTGCGGAGTTAGCATCGGTAATCCCCGCCAAGTTACGTGCGCCTTCAATAACCATGCACTGCAAACCCAAACAGAGTCCAAGTGTTGGAATCTTATTTAAGCGAGCGTAGTTAAGAGCGCCAACTTTTCCTTCAATGCCACGTACACCAAAGCCGCCAGGTACGCAGATTGCATCAACATCGCCGAGCGCCTTCTTTGCGCCTTCTGGAGTTTCGCAATCATCAGATGGAATCCACTTGATCTCTACCTTTGCGTTATTAGCAAAACCGCCTGCGCGAAGAGCTTCGGTAACAGAGAGATAAGCATCTGGAAGATCGATGTACTTGCCAACTAGAGCGACCTTTATATGGTGCTTCGGATTGTGAACCACATCAAGAAGTGTTCCCCACTCCGCCCAATTAACATCGTTCGCCTTAAGACCTAGGCGGCGAACCACATAAGAATCTAGACCTTCGTTGAAGAGAACTTTAGGGATGTCATAAATTGATGGCGCATCGACTGCGGCAACGACTGCTTCCTGGTCCACGTCGCACATTGCAGAGATCTTGCGCTTAACAGATTCTGGAATCTGACGATCAGAACGAAGTACCACGCCATCTGGCGCGATACCGATGCTACGAAGCGCTGCAACGGAGTGCTGAGTTGGCTTGGTCTTTAGCTCGCCTGATGGACCGATGTATGGAACTAGTGAGATATGTAAATAGAAAACGTTATCGCGACCAACTTGTTGGCGAATCTGACGAGCAGCTTCTAGGAATGGTTGTGATTCGATATCGCCGACGGTGCCACCGATTTCGGTGATAACTAGATCTACGTTTGGGCCATCGAATGCCAACATACGTTCTTTAATTTCGTTGGTGATATGTGGAATCACCTGAACTGTTTCGCCAAGGTACTCACCACGACGTTCGCGGCTGATTACTCGCGAATAAACCTGACCGGTAGTTACGTTTGCATCACCAGATAGCGAACGATCTAGGAATCTCTCGTAGTGCCCGATATCTAAATCGGTCTCTGCTCCATCGTCGGTTACGAATACTTCACCGTGTTGGAATGGGTTCATAGTTCCTGGATCCACATTTAGATATGGATCGAGCTTCTGCATTGTTACGCGTAAACCGCGGGCCACCATTAAACGACCAAGGCTGGAAGCAGTTAAACCTTTTCCGAGACTTGAGGCGACTCCGCCAGTTACAAAGAGATGTTTAGTCACATGAGAATTGCTCATGGGAGTAAAACTTATCACCGATTTCTATCGGGACTCTGCAAGTAACTCCTCTGCGTGTTTACGCGCAGAATCTGAATCTTCATGGCCGGCCAGCATGCGGGCGATCTCTTCGATGCGCTCATCAGATGAGACTTTGCGCACTTGGCTCAAGGTTACCGAGCCGCTCTCGTCCTTTAAGACCACAAAATGGGTATCGCCCCAAGCCGCGACTTGCGGCAAGTGAGTTACAACGATTACTTGAGCAACCTTGGAGAGCGCTTTTAATCTGCGACCAACTTCGATTGCAGCTTTACCGCCAACACCTGCATCAACTTCGTCAAATATATAAGTGCCAATCTCTTCCTTCATCGCAATTACAACTTCAATAGCTAGCGCAACTCTTGAGAGTTCGCCGCCCGATGCGCCCTTTGCAATTGAAACCAGCGGTGCATCTTTATGGGTTTGCAAGAAAAAGTTAACATCGTCAAAACCTGTTGCAGATAAATCATTGAAAGCTGAACCAGATTTAACATCTACAACTAAGTTGGTATTTGGCATAGAGAGCGCGTGAATCTCATCGGATGCAGCTCTTGATAATTTGGCAGCTGCTTCAGTGCGCAACTTAGAGATGGTTCCCGCCTCTTTGACCGCAAGATCCTGCAATTGCTTAAGTTCCTTTTCGAGCTCTGCAATTCGATCGTCGCCACCTTCTAAATCTGCAATCTCATTATCAAGGTTTGCGCCAAGTTCGATCAGTTCATGAAGGGCCACATTTGAATCCGTAGAAGTAGAGGTTGAATGTCGTTTGATAAAGGAATTCAATTCAGCTTTACGTTGTTGCAAGAATTCAAGCCTTGATGGATCTGCTGCCAAATTAGAGAGATAACTTGCTAAATTTGCAGCGATATCCTGAACTCCGTAGAAAGCTTCATTCAGTTGATCAGAGATTTCACTCAGCGATGGATCAAGTGAGACCGCCTTCTCTAAAGCCTTGCGAGCAGTGCCTAGTTGAGTAAGAACGCCTGCTTCGTCGCTTTCAAGAATCAAACTTGCGCTACCCGCAGTGCTAGTTAAACCTTCGACGGAATTCAGTCGGCTAATTTCATCATTAACTTCTTGCAGCTCGCCAGCTTGTGGCTTCACTTTCTTCATTGCCGCGGCAAATTCACGCAAAGCTTCGAGCTTTCGTTCGCGCTCTTTGCCAGCGCTCTTCATCGCCTTAATACGTTTGGCTAATTCATTGGTCGCATCTAGCGCGTTTTGGAATCTTTCTAAAGAAGTTCCTGCAAATAGATCAAGAAGTTCGAGGTGCTTCGATGCCTTTGTAAGAGTTTGACTTGCAGCTTGGCCATGAACCATTACCAACTCTTCGGCAATCTCTTGGAGCGCAGATGCGCTAACTGCAGAACCACTTGCAACGGCTTTAGATTTACCATCTTTATTTACGGTGCGAGTAAGAATTAACTCACCATCTTCGGAGATGATCCCTTTTTCGTCGAAGCGAGATGCAAATTCAGTTGGAATATTAAAAGTTGCATTTGCTACTGCTCGCTCTTGTCCATGTCGCACAAGTGCAGAATCAGCTTTTCCGCCTAGAACCAGATTTAGAGCGGTAAGCACCATGGTTTTACCGGCACCAGTTTCACCAGTAATAACTGTTAGCCCAGGGCCAAATTCAAGATTTGATTTCTCGATAACTCCAATGCCCGAAATGCTAATTTCATTGAGCGTTGGTCGTTTAAGCACCGCGCCAACCTTCTACGGGCAATTTAAATTTAGCAACAAGTCGATCGCTGAAATTACTATGGTGAACGTGCGCCAACTTGATTGGGTCTGAAGCTCGCTTAACCTTTAGACGATCCCCCACCACTAGAGAATCGAAGCGGAGCGCATCAGCTTTAACAATGCCATCTTCAGAGAGAATATCTATAGCAATATCTGATGATGGTGGAATTACAAGTGGACGGGTAAATAGCGCATGAGCAGCAATTGGTGTGACAACCAGAGCATCAGTCTCTGGCCAGACAATAGGACCGCCTACGCTAAATGCGTATGCAGTTGAACCAGTTGGAGTCGCAACGATCAAGCCATCTGCCCACCAACTACTAATTGGTCGACCATCAATCTGAAGAAGAAGTTCGATCATCGTGCCGCGTTCGCATTCGATCGTCACTTCATTTAACGCCCAGCCACTAGCGACAACGCTCTTTCCACGTTCGATCTCGTATTCAAGAATCAAACGTGGTTCGATCACATAACTCTTATCAATAATTGCGCTAGCAATCTCTTCAAAGGAGTTCTTCTCAACTTCTGCCATGAACCCAACGCGACCGAGATTTATGCCAAGTAGCGGTACATCTAAACGACGAGCAACTACCGCGCCACGAAGAATTGTTCCATCACCGCCAAGGACGATAACAATCTCAGCTTCGCCATCTTCGACAAATTCAAAACCATTTAAATGCGACTTGATTTTGCTCTCGGCATCGATTGCTTCTTGGCGATTGCGATTAACAACGAAGATCGCTTTACGGGCGCTCATTACTGTGGACCAATCGCAATCGCTGCATCTAAATCAGCTTCGTTAATTTCGCCTGCACCGCGACGCAGCCATAGGAAATATTCAACATTTCCAGCAGGTCCTGGAAGCGAAGATGCGACAACTCCTAAAGTCCCAAGCCCTACATCGAATGCGCTCATTGCAACATCTAATACCGCTGCTTTACGAAGCGCAGGATCGCGTACGACCCCACCAGCTCCAAGATGTTCACGGCCGACTTCAAATTGCGGTTTAACCATTAAAAGGTAATCAGCTTCTGGTTTTGAGACCGCAGCAAGCGCAGGGAGAACTAAAGTTAGCGAGATAAAAGAGAGATCAGCGACTATTAAATCAACTGGCTCGCCCACTTGTTCGCCGGTTAAGTGGCGGATATTGGTGCGATCTAGAATCTTCACTCTCTCGTCTTGGCGAAGTTCCCAAGCAAGCTGGCCATACCCAACATCAACTGCAACCACTTCAGATGCGCCACGACGCAGAAGAACATCGGTAAAGCCACCGGTTGATGCACCAGCATCTAGCGCGCGCTTGCCTTCGACAATAACTTGCGGGAAGGCATCTAGCGCTCCAGCTAACTTATGGCCACCGCGAGAGACGAAATCATCTCGCTCGCCTTGAATAACAATTGAAGTCTCTGCATCTACTTGTGAAGCAGATTTTGTAGCCGGAATTCCATTTACTAAAACCGAGCGAGATTCGATGAGGTCGGCTGCGTTCTCACGCGAACGCGCAAGGCCGCGACGGACCAACTCTGAATCTAAACGGTTCTTCATCTATAAATTAAATCTCGTCTATGCTCTTAAGTGCTTCAGTTAGCTTTGCGTGTAGCGCTTCGTATCGCGCAACATGCTCAGGAAGGCTTGAGCCTTCGATCTCTGAAAGTTCAGCGCGGATTGCATCTAGATCGATCTGGCTCATTCTTAATTAACCTTCTTAACTTTCTTTGCAGCCTTCTTGGCAGTTTTCTTTGTAACCTTTTTAACTGGCGCTTTCGCGCTCTTCTTGGCTACCTTCACAGCACGCATTGGCTTACCTTCAAGGGCAGCGATACGCGCTTCGAGTTTCTGAAATTCAGATTTCTTAACAAAGCCACGCTTTGTTACCGCCTTCTCAACTTCATCCTCAACGCGAAGGCGCAGAGCCTCTCCGCTCTCTTGCAACCAATTATTTACCTGACCAGCAATCTCAACTGGGTCGGCATCCTTTAGACGCTTCAAGTTATCGCGTAGATCTTTAATAGCCACGCGGTAACTTTACCGCGAAAGAGCGTCAATCAAAGGCGCTTGATTTCAGCAGTGACTACCTGCCAACGACTTGCAAGACCTGCGCCGCTCTTCCAAAATCGACGGCGAATAGAGCCAGAGACTTCTACCCATTCGCCATCTTTAAGCGAGCTAGCGGTTCGACGAGTCTTTGCGCTCCAGCTCTCTAAATCAATCGTATCTACCCCGCCTTCGGGTCTAGTGATTGCGATTCTAAATTGCACCACCAGATCACCGCTTGGGAGTTCGCGTTCTGAGGCGATAGTTGTGACCCATCCTCGTAGCGCTACATCATTTAATGAGTAATCAACCTCTTCTACGGTTGCTGCCTTTGCCATTTCATCCTCCGATTTCTAACCAAAATTCAAATGAACTATTGGTTGAGTAAGTTATGGATGAACCTTGCTATTGGGTTATGACAAATATTGGAAGTTATTCACAACGTTCTGCGGCATCTGTGCTCTCATCGAAATCGAGCTCTGCGCACTTCTTGAACCACTTCTTCGCTTCATCCTTGCGGCCTGCAGCTTCCAGCGCATCCGCGTATGCATATCGAAGACGGATAGCCCATGAATCATTCTCGGTATTTAAATCATTAGTTTGCAGAGTAACTACTGCAGCATCTAATTCGCGGAGATCACGACGCGCACCTGCAGCAACAATACGAAGTTCGATTGCTTGTTCCTTCTGAAGCTTCTTAGCTTCAGGTGCACCGGCAAGTTCAAGCGCCTTACGAGGACGTCCTAAACCGCGTTCACAATCAGCAAGTACTGGCCAGATTGAAACATCACCATTGATACGGAATGCTGCCTTTAAATCTTTAATTGCAATATCGAATTTGCCCACACGATAAGCTGCGTAACCAGCAGTCTCTCGCACAACTGCAACACGACCAGCATGACGAACTGCAGCTTGTGCATGTTCGTGAGCTGTCTCTGGTTCGCTATCTGCAAATGCATGTACACAAGCTAAATGTTGCGAAACAATCTTTGCATTATCTGCGCTAAGTGTTAATAAATCACCGCGTGTGACTTTATCTAGCTCTTCACCAGTAATACCTTCAGGGATTATCGGGTCTTTTGTGAAATCTTTATTTACTGGACGACGATCATCCTTACGACGGTTCTCTAACGAACGATCGCCAAAACGTTCATTTCTAGGCTTAAAAGCGCTGCTATTTCGGAAACCTGAACGCTCGCCATCTTCACGAGGACGACGCGGGCGATCACTTCTATCGTTGCGATCATTACGATCATTGCGTGGGCGATCGCTATCACGACGTGGACGATCGCTTCGGAAACTTCTTTCGCCATCTTCACGAGGCCGACGTGGTTTGAATTCGCCATCACGCGGTGTACGTGGACGTTCACTTCTTTCACCATCTTCACGTGGACGACGTGGACGGAATTCACCGTCGCGTGCAGGACGTGATGGACGATCACCATCTTCACGTGGACGGCGTGGACGATCAGAGTTTGAACTGCCTGGACGAGAGCCAGGACGAGATGAACGTGAAGAGTTTGAACCAGGACGCGATGGTCGTGATGGACGATCGCCATCTCTACGTGGTTGATCAGAACGACCAGAGTTATTTCTTGAATTTTCCATTTTGCATTCCTTTTTAAACTTACTCTTCACACTATTTAGTTTGATAAATTTTGAATCTATTTGAATAAATAAAAAAGGGGATATCAGTGAAGATATCCCCTTTTTTATAAAAGAAGTCCGGCGGCGTTCTACTCTCCCACAAGGTCCCCCTTGCAGTACCATCGACTCTGAGAGGCTTAACTTCCGGGTTCGGAATGGGACCGGGTGTTTCCCTCTCGATATGGCCGCCGAAACACTATTGAGATGTCTTAGCTTTCAAAATCAAAAGAACAGAATTGATCTGTCTTGATGTTTGTAGCTCTCGACCGTATCTCGAGAGCTACACAGTGGACGCGTAGCAACTTTGTAGTTAAATCCTCGGCCTATTAGTACCGGTCAGCTCCAAGTCTTACGACTCTTCCACTTCCGGCCTATCAACCCAGTCGTCTAGCTGGGGGCCTTACTTGGTAAACCAATGAGAAACCTAATCTTGAAGCGAGCTTCCCGCTTAGATGCTTTCAGCGGTTATCCCTTCCGAACGTAGCTAATCGGCGGTGCTCCTGGCG
>JBFYJK010000121.1:0-8986 GCA_041311445.1 Candidatus Nanopelagicales bacterium | reverse complement strand
AGGTTGCAGTGCTCTTCCCAGATGTCGAAGGTGGCAAGAAGTTAAATCGTTGGTTGCCTTTAGTTAAATGGTTCTTAGCAATTCCACTATTTATTGTCGGATGCATTTACTCAGTCTTTGCATTCCTAGCAGTGATTCTTGCTTGGGCGCTGACTTCACTTAGCGGAACTTATCCAGCATGGGCAGGCGAGCTAACACTTAACACAATTCGTTTCTGGAATCGTGTTTATGGATATGCAGTAGCGCTAGTTACTGATGAATATCCAAGCTTCTCGCTGAATTAATTAGATTCGGCTAAAACCGCAGCAAGAGTTTGATCGAAAACTTCCTGTGGTTGTGCACCACTAATTCCGTACTTCATATCAACAACGAAGAATGGAACTCCGTTTGCTCCTAATTGATGTGCGATTGCTTGATCTTCTTTAACTTGATCTTCAAGCAAATCACTCAGCAGAAGCGTCTCGGCCTCTTGGTGGTCAAGGCCAACTGAATCTGTAATCTCAAGTAAGTCCGCATGGCTAAATACCGGCTTATTCTTTTCAAAATATGCTGAGTAAAGCGCTTCGAGTAGCGCTTCTTGCTTACCTTTTCCTGCGCTCCAGAGAATCAAGCGATGGGCATCTAAAGTGTTGCCAGATAAGGTGTTTTTCAAGTCGTAGCAGAGGCCTTCGCCATCAGCGATAGAACAGACATTTGCCTGCATCTCTGCAACTTGCTCTGCGGATACGTTGTACTTTTCCGCAAGAATTTTGGTTGTTGAAACCGTGCCTTCGATATCTGGTTGTAATTGGAAAGCGCGATGACGAACTTCTACGGAACCTGGATTAGGCAGCTTAGCGATTGCTTTCTCTAAGCGACGCTTACCTATGTAGCACCAAGGACATACGACGTCTGACCAAACTTCAATAAGCATGGCAAAAGGGTAGCGCAGCAACGAATATCATTTACACATGGATATCAAATTCGGCTTAGACACATTCGGAGATATGCAAGTAGATGACTCCGGCAAGCCGATTAGCGCCGCTCAGACAATTCGCAACGTAGTCGAAGAAGCAGTCTTTGCGGACTCAATGGGAATATTCGGAATTAATTTAGGCGAACATCATCGCGATGATTTTGCGATCTCTGCACCTGACACAATTTTGGCGGGAATCGCCACTCGCACTAAACAGATTCAATTAGGAACCGGAGTGACTGTTTTATCTAGTGATGATTCAGTTCGCGTTTTCGAAAGATTCTCAACGCTAGATGCGCTTTCAAATGGCCGCGCTGAAATTACTGCTGGACGCGGATCTTTTATTGAGTCATTCCCGCTATTTGGTTATGACCTTTCACAATATGAGGTGCTTTTTGAAGAGAAATTGGAACTACTAGTAGAGCTACTAAAAGAGCAACCAGTTACTTGGAGTGGTTCAACCCGACTTCCATTGAATAATCAGCATGTTTATCCAAAGACCGAAAAAGGTGCGATTCCGCTACGCGTAGGCGTTGGTGGAACTCCAGCTTCAGTTGTACGCGCAGCGCGCTTGGATCTGCAATTAGCGATAGCAATTATTGGCGGAGACCCAGCAAGATTCGCGCCTTTTGCACATCTCTATCGCAATTCGATGCAGGAATTTGGCCACACTTTGAAAGATATTTCGATCCATTCACCTGGTTACATCTCAGATACAGATGAGCAGGCGATGGAAGAACAGTGGCCGAATTACGAGAAGATGGTTGGACGAATTGGTCGCGAACGCGGTTGGGCGCCACCTACTAAAGAAGGTTTCGTTCAGGAATGCATGTACGGCTCACAATATGTTGGCTCACCTGAAACCGTGGCTAAGAAGATGGTTCATGCAATTAAGTCTGTTGAAGCCCAACGATTTGATTTCAAGTATGCAAATGGTCCGCAGCCACATTCAAAGTTAATGAAATCCCTCGAACTTTATGGAACGAAAGTTATTCCAATGGTTCGAGAGATGCTGGATTAATAAATCGTTTCCAATCAATCTTTGCAATTATCCAAATAAGAGCGATAGATCCAATCTCTAACGCAATTGCAAAAGGCGAACGAAGCGCATCAGTAATTACTTTTCCAAAATCTGTCGTCTTTAGAGTCGATGCGCCAGCGGCGTAAAAGGAATATGTAAAGATTCGACCTGAGAAGAAAGCTAAGGTCAAACGTTTCAAGTTCATCTGCATTAAGCCAGCAGCTTCAAATAGCTGAGCAGAGGGAAGAGGCGAGAGAATAAATAGCGCAATCAATCCGAAACGTCTACTTTGGTTCTCATCAAAAACAATGCCGGCATCAAAGAGATTCTTGCGCGCCTTTTCGGGGATGTAATTTCTAAGAGCTCTGGTGCCAATTGCTAACAAATACCTGCCGGATCCGGCTGCAAGTGCAGCGATAATTACTGTTGCAACAGGATTTAGATCGCGTGTAATCAAGAAGAAGACGATCACGGTCCAGGTTGGGGGCGCCAAGATGGGCGCCAAATTACAGAGAAAAACTACTAGGCCAAGGCTAATTAAGCTCATAGACCTGATCTAGCTTTGGTACTAGCGCTTTCCACTTCAATTTATTGTGAATTAATTTCGCAAAAGTTTCCGCAGAATCTGATTCGCCATGAACGGTATAAACACAATTAGGTTGTGAATCCGCACTGGTAAACCACTTAAGTAACTCTTCACTGTCAGCGTGAACAGAGAACTCTTCGATCTGCACAATCTCCGCATTTACATCTACGAATTTGCCGAACATCTTGAGGGTCTTGGCACCTTGTAATAGATATTGCCCACGAGTACCAGCTGCCTGATATCCGACTAGAAGCACGGAATTATTTGGATTCGGCAACATATTCTCTAAGTGATGCACTACGCGCCCGCCAGTTGCCATGCCACTTGCAGAGACAATGATTGAGGGCTGGGTGATTTCATTAAGCGCTTTAGATGCCTCAACAGTCGTAGCTTCATTTAAAGTGCCAGGATCAAAAGGATCTTCCGGTAAATCAAATAACTCCTGGCGAATCTCAGGTGACTTGGCGGCAATCGCTTCGCGGTAATTATTTAGAGCTGATAGCGCCATTGGTGAATCTACATAAATTGGTAGTTTTGGAATCAATCCATTCTTAATCAAACGCTTTAACGTCATCAACATGATTTCAGTTCTATCGACTGCAAAGGCAGGAATCAAGATCGACCCATGGCGTTTAACTGTTCTGTTGATTGCATCAGCTAATGAGTTATCGCTAGTTGGGTGAGTACGGTTACCGTAAGTAGATTCAGTAACCAGAGCAGAAATTTCTCCAGCAGGGATCAAGTCTGGATTGGTTAAGACTTGGTGATTGCCTCGTCCGATATCGCCTGTGAAGACGACGCGCTTATCGTCAACTTTTAGGTCCACGAACGAGGAACCAAGGATGTGGCCGCTTCTATAGAAAGTCACAAAAGTTGCAGGCGCAATTTCAACCTGTGAATGAAAAGGCACTGTGCGGAACATAGAGATGGCGCGCTCTGCCTCTTCAAGGTCGTAAAGCGCAGCTGGTTCTTTATGTTTTGAATAGCCTTTTTTCTTTGCATATTTCGCATCTTCAGTCTGTAATTTGGCGGAATCTCTTAAGACGATTGCAGCCAACTTGGCAGTGTATGGAGTGCAGTAAATCGGGCCATCAAAACCTTCGCGAACTAATTTAGGTAGGTATCCGCAGTGATCAAGATGGGCATGAGATATGACAATGGCATCAATACTTTTCACATCATCAGGAAATGGTTCCCAATTCTTTAAGCGAAGTTCTTTAAGGCCCTGATAGAGACCGCAATCAATCATTACTTTGGAGGCGTTGCCTTGCACAATAAAGCGGCTGCCAGTCACAGTTCCTACGGCGCCGAGGAATCTAATGGTCGGGGACATATTTAAAGACTATCGTAAGGATTGTGAAAGACAAGACGACTGCGGTCCTTTTATATACATCAACAACCGCGCTCTTTCTTGGACTCTTTTTAAAGCTTGCAACTGATTTCTCTCCTGACTTTATCTGGGCGATAGGCGGTTTAATCGGATTAATCCCATCAATTAAATGGGTAATAGATGAGTTAAAAGATAAGCAGATCGGTTCTGACGTCTTAGCTATTTTCTCTATTGTCGGCGCTCTGGCAATCGGTGAGTTCTTTGCGGCAGCTGTAATTTCGTTTATGTTGGCATCGGGTCGAGCTCTGGAGAGTTGGGCAGAGGGATGTGCAGAATCTGCACTTAAGTCTTTGATTGATCGCATGCCAAAGATTGCTCATAGATTGCGAGCAAATGGTGAGCTGGATTCAATCAACGTTGAAGAGATTGAAGTCGGCGATAGATTGCTAGTTAAGTCCGGTGAAATAGTTCCAGTTGATGGCAAAGCTGAAAGTAGTTGCTACTTAGATCAATCTGCCCTGACTGGAGAACCGCTGCCGGTATTACTAAATAAGTCTGATGCAGTAATCAGCGGAACTGTAAACGCAGGAAATACATTTGAAATGATTGCCAGTGGCAATATTGGTCAAAGTACGTATTCCGGAATTGTGACTATGGTTCGTAATTCTCGGGCCGCATCTTCACCGAATATACGTCTAGCAAATAAATGGGCGCTTCGCTTTGTCCCACTGACAATCTTTATTGCAGGCATGGCTTGGTTATTAACGGGTGAAGTAAAGAGAGCAGTTGCGGTATTAGTTGTTGCGACCCCTTGTCCATTAATTCTTGCGGTTCCGATTGCGCTTGTGGCGGGAATGTCTCGAGCGACTAAGAGTGGCGCTGTAATTAAAGGCGGCGCGATTTTAGAAAAATTAAGTCGAGCCGAAATCGTGCTCTTAGATAAAACGGGAACAGTTACACATGGCGGACCGGTAATTACAAATATTGCTGCGCTTCCAGGTTTAACTACTGAATATGTATTACAGATTGCGGCATCACTCGATCAGTACAGTCCGCACATCGTTGCGAAATCATTGGTAGAAGCGGCAAAGGTAAGTTCAATTAGATTGTTAAGCGCCACTGAAGTAAAAGAGGAGCATGGCAAAGAGGTAAGTGGACTAGTTGCAGGCAAGCGAGTTCGCGTGGGTGCGGTTCCAGATAGCTTGCCAGATTGGGCGAATTTAAAGGAACCGTTACTAGTTGCGCTGCATGTAGAAGAAGAATTGATTGCAGTGTTTGGACTTGAGGATCCCATTAGAACTGAATCTCGTAGAACAGTTGCCGAATTGCATAAGCTCGGAATCAGAGAGATTGTGATGGTTACTGGCGATAAAGAAGATACTGCTAATGCTGTCGCAAGCGAACTTGGAATCAACCGGGTTATTGCTAATTCAAAGCCTGAAAATAAATTGAACGTAGTTCATGAATATCGCAATAAAGTAAGTGGAACGGTAATTGTTGTTGGAGATGGAATTAATGATGCGCCAGCTCTTGCAGCATCAGATGTGGGCATCGCAATGGGCGCACGAGGGGCAAGTGCGGCCAGCGAGGCAGCGGATGTTGTGATTATTGAAGATTCAATTGATCGCGTAGCTAGTGCAATTTCTCTTGCCAAGATCTCGCGCAAGAAAGCGATGCAAGCATCTATTGGTGGAATGGGGCTAGCGCTAGCGGCAATGGCTGCTGCTGCGTTTGGAAATTTAACGCCAAGTGAAGGTGCGCTAGCTCAAGAATTTATAGATTTACTTGCAATTATGTGGGCGCTTACGACGCTAAGCGCACGCTAATCTTTGCGCATGATTCGTGAAGCGAAAATTAGTGACGTTCAAGCCATTTATGACTTGATAGTGGAACTTGCCGTATATGAAAAAGAGCCAGATGCAGTTGTCGCTTCAGTCAAACATATTCAAGAGAATCTATTTGGTGTAAATCCAGTTGCTTACTGCCACGTTGCAGAAGTTGATGGTCAAGTAGTTGGTATCGCGATCTGGTTCCTTAATTATTCAACTTGGTTAGGCAAGGCAGGGCTTTACTTAGAAGATCTATTTGTGAAGCCAGAGTTTCGTGGCTCAGGGCTTGGACTATCTCTTATGAAAACCCTGGCTCAAGTATGCGTAGATCGTGGTTACGAAAGATTCCAATGGTGGGTACTTGATTGGAATGAACCATCCATTAACTTCTACAAATCAATTGGTGCAGAAGCGATGGATGAATGGACTGTCTATCGATTATCAGGCAGTGCGCTTAATAGCTTTGCAGCTTCATCAACTTCAAATCGTTGATGATCGAATAAAGCTTGTCCTGGATAGTTTTCAGTGTGATCAAACGGATCATCTAATTTCTTAATTCCAGATAGTTGCTGCAATACAAATAAACCGCAGAATGGTGAGTAAACCGCGTTGTATCCACCTTCGTGGGCAATCATGATCTTGCCGTTCTTAGATGCGCCCATAAGTATTTCAGTCAGCTTTGCATAACCACTTGCAGTCAACATCATTCGTCCTAGAGGATCGTAAACGCATGAATCAAAGCCCGATGCCACAGCAATTAAATCTGGGTTGAACTTCTTAATCGCAGGTGCAACTACTTGCTCAAATGCATATTGATATCCGCCGTTACCAGTTCCTGCAGGGAGCGGAATATTGATATTGGTATTTAACCCCGCACCTTCACCGCGCTCTTCGCGCATTCCTGAGTTGCGTGGGTAGAGGCGATCTTGATGTAGAGAAATTGTTAGTACATCTGGATCATCATAGAAAACATCTTGTGTTCCGTTTCCATGGTGAACATCCCAGTCAACAGTTGCGATTCGAATACCTGGGTTATCGCGTTTAATTACTGATAACGCAATTCCTAAATTAGAGAAGAGGCAGTAGCCCATTCCACCAGATCGAACTGCATGATGTCCTGGTGGACGTACAAGCGCATAACCATTATCAACTTCACCTGCCACGACTGCTTGTGCAAGTGCAGTTACTGCACCAACAGCCATAGTGCCAATTTCATATCCACCCTTAGCAAGTGGGGTTTCACCATCACCAGCATCTCCGCCTAAACGTTGTTCGCTGACTGCTTTCAAGCTAGTTAAGTAACTTTGAGGATGCACTAGTAACAATTCATCATTAGTTGCATGTCGAGCCGGAATACGAACCAATTCATCAGCAAGACCAGAGACCACGATTAATTCATGAATGCGCTTCTTAGTTTCTGCATTCTCATAATTTAAGAATGGCTGCAGACCTTTCGAAGGGTCGCTTGGGAAGAAGCCTGCATTTGTGCCTGTGTCATGCCAGCCAAATAGCTCGTGGTAAACGTAACCGGTCTTAGTAGTCATTAGTTGGTCTCCTTAATGCAAGGTTAGTAGAATTCAGCTCTCGATAGGAGTCTTTATGTCAGCAATTTATGAAGCGCTTGAAAAAGGTATTTTGATTTCAGATGGCGCGATGGGCACGATGTTGCAAGGAAAAGGACTGACAGATGGTGGCGCTCCGGAGTTATGGAACGTCGAAAACCCAAGCGCTATCGAAGAGGTACTCGAAGAGTATGCAGCGGCTGGCGCTAACTTAATTACTACCAATACTTTCGGTGGCACTCGCGGCCGTCTACAGATGCATGGCTTAGAGGATCGACTATTTGAATTAAATAAAGCAGGAGCTGAGATCGCACGTAAAGTTGCTGATCGTCATCCTGGATGTTTCGTGATGGGTGATGTTGGACCATCTGGCGAACTAATGGAACCGATGGGAACCATGACAGTCGATGAAGCTAAGACGCTCTTTACGGATCAGATCAAGGCTTTAGTTGCCGGTGGAGTAGATGCCATCTTGATCGAAACCATGAGCGATTTACAGGAAGTTGAAGCTGCAGTTAAGGCTGCAAAAGAAGTTGCACCAGAACTTCCAGTAATTGTTACCTTCTCATTTGATACAAATATGCGCACCATGATGGGCGTGAAGCCAGAAGTAGCAGTAAAGACTCTCGCAGCTGAAGGTGTTCGAATCATTGGCGCAAACTGTGGCCGCGGTGTTGATGAAATGCGCATTATTGCCAAAGAGTTAACTGGCGCTCGCCCTGATGGAGTATTCATTATTACTCAATCAAATGCCGGCCTTCCAAAACTTGTGGGGGATGAATTTGTTTACGACGGCACTCCAGAAGAGATGGCTAAGTACGCGCAGGACATGAAAGATCTAGGCGTTAATGTGATTGGTTCATGTTGCGGATCTTCTCCAGCACATACCAAGGCGATGGCGGCAACTGTTTAATGACAATCGCCGTTGTTACAGGTGCAAGTAGCGGAATTGGTGCTGCAACTGCAAAATTATTAGCAGCTAATGGTTTTACTGTTATCGCTGCTGCTCGCCGTATTGACCGACTAAATGAATTAGCGAAATCCAATAGTTCAATCGAAGCGCTAGAGCTTGATGTTACAGATCAAGAGAGTGTTGACAATTTTGTAAAAGCACTTGGCGATCGCACAGTTGGATTGTTGGTCAATAACGCAGGAGGCGCTTTTGATTCAGCGCCAATAGAGAAAGCTGATCCAGATATCTGGCAGAAGACTTACGATGTAAATGTGCTTGGCACATTGCGCATCACAAAAGCGTTATTGCCAAAAATGCGCGCAAACGGCAAGAGTCATATTGTGATTGTTACATCTACCGCCGGTCACGGAACTTATGAAAATGGCGGAAGTTATACCAATGCGAAATTCGCAGAGTTGGCGCTGGCGCAGACTCTTCGCCTTGAATTAAATGGAGAACCTATTCGTGTCACTGAAATCGCTCCCGGCATGGTTAAGACAGAAGAATTTTCTGCAGTGCGACTTGGTAGCAAAGAAGCTGCAGAGAAGGTTTATGAAGGTGTTGCGGAGCCGCTAGTTGCCGAAGATATTGCTGAGGCTATTCGTTGGTGCGCGATGGCACCAAGCCATGTAAATGTGGATTCTTTGATTATTAGACCTGTTGCTCAAGCAGCAAATCACAAGATTCATCGCGTTAAGTAATACTCTTCTCTAATGCGCAAAGTTGTTGCGGGTTACTTAGTTCATAGCAT
>JBFYJK010000116.1:0-6189 GCA_041311445.1 Candidatus Nanopelagicales bacterium | reverse complement strand
ATTTGCAACCTTCCGAGGCGATGCATCTGATGGTTTGCCAGGCGTTAAAGGTATTGGCGAAAAAGGCGCAGCGCTGATTGCCCGACATTATTCGAGCGCCGAAGAAGCAATTGCTGGAGCTCTAGCAGGCCACGAACATCTAACCGCAGGACTTCGTAAGAAAATTATCGAAGGCCAGGATTATTTAAAGTTTGCACCGAAGTTAGTTGCATGCGCGACGGATGTTCCGTTGCCAAAAGTCGATTTAAGTATCCCTAAGAAGCCGAAATCCATGGACCAGATTCAGGAACTCCAGGAAAAGTACGGCTTAGGAGCATCCGTAGATAGGCTGATATCAGCGCTTAACTGGTGAACGGTGGCAACTAATCGAACGTAGCAATACGCCGATAAGTTACATTATGTTAAGTAAAGAAATACCGCCTGAGCGTTGCTTACTCGAAATCTGAGACTGGCGGACAGGTACAGATTAAGTTCCTATCCCCGTGGGCGCCATCAATGCGACCAACAGTTGGCCAATACTTACCGCGTTTACCCATAAGCGGCGCGCTCTGACCGCCTGGGAATGCAGCTGACTCACGAGAGTAAGAACGGCTCCAATCGGCGCTTAGAAGGTCAGCAGAGGTATGTGGCGCATGACGTAGCGCGCTCTCCTCTATGGCCAACTTGCCCGAACGCACCTCTGCGATCTCAGCGGCAATCTGCTGCATCGCAGCGATAAATCGGTTGATTTCAGTTAAATCCTCAGATTCGGTTGGTTCAATCATCAGAGTTCCAGGAACTGGGAAAGACATGGTTGGCGCATGGAAACCAAAGTCCATAAGGCGCTTAGCCACATCATCCACGGTTACGCCAGTCTCCTTGGTGATATCTCGAAGATCCAAGATACATTCATGCGCAACCAAGTTATTTGCACCCGTGTACAGAACTGGGAAATCTTTATTGAGAACGTGTGCAATGTAGTTAGCTGACAAAATCGCAACCTGTGTAGCTCGAGTTAGACCGTCGCCACCCATCATTGCAATGTAAGACCAAGAGATTGGCAAGATGCTTGCAGAACCAAATGGCGCTGCAGAGATTGGGCCAGGACCTGTTGCTGGACCGCAATCTGCATCAAGTGGATGGTTCGGTAGATATGGCGCTAAATGCGCACGAGAGATAACTGGACCAACGCCAGGTCCTCCTCCACCGTGAGGAATTGAGAATGTCTTATGAAGATTCAAGTGTGAAACATCGCCACCAAATTTTCCTGGCTGCGCAGTTCCGACAAGTGCATTTAGGTTTGCACCATCAACATAAACCTGACCACCTGCATCATGAACAAGTGCGCAGATCTCAGTGATTGCTTCTTCGAATACGCCGTGTGTAGATGGATAAGTAACCATCAATGCCGCTAACGAATCTGCATTTGCAGCAATCTTCGCCTTTAGGTCATCCACAGATACGTTTCCGGTCTCATCGCAAGCGACAACTACGACCTTCATGCCAGCCATAACAGCTGATGCAGCATTGGTGCCGTGTGCAGATGAAGGAATCAAACAGATATTGCGCGCTTCCCCACCGTTTGCATCTAAGTATTTGCGGATAGCTAATAGACCTGCGAATTCACCTTGTGAACCAGCATTTGGTTGCAACGAAACTGCGTCATAACCGGTAATCGCAACTAACCAATCAGAAAGTTCCTTGATCAATTGGCGTGAACCTTGGTTCTGGTCCGCTGGTGCAAATGGATGCAACGCACCAAATTCTGGCCAAGTAATTGATTCCATTTCAGTTGCAGCATTTAACTTCATAGTGCAAGAACCCAGAGGAATCATTGTGCGATCTAACGCAAGGTCACGATCTGCCAATGTGCGCATGTAACGCATCATTGCAGTCTCATTGTGATAAGTATTGAAAACCGGATTTGTTAAATAGGTGCTAGTACGAAGCATGGAGGCAGGGATACTGCTCTCCCCCTTGGCTGCAAGTGTTACACCGAAAGCTTTTGCTAAATCATTCAATAAAGCTTCATCAGAAAGTTCATCGAATGAAACGCTTACGCGATTTGCATCTACAACACGAACGTTGATTCCAAGATCACGTGCAGCTTTAACCTGTGCTGCGTTTCCATCAAATGTGATTGTGTCAAAGAATGACTTATTTGAATTTGGAGCAGATGCTGCCCAACGAGCTGCGATTGAATGTACGCGTTCTGCAATATCTTTTAAACCCTTTGGTCCGTGCCACATTGCATAGAAAGCAGCCATTACTGCAAGCAGTACCTGTGCGGTACAAATATTTGATGTTGCCTTTTCGCGACGGATATGTTGCTCGCGAGTTTGTAGCGCTAGACGGAATGCAGTTGCACCATGTGTATCAATTGATTGACCAACTAAACGGCCAGGCATTGAGCGCTCTAACCCGTTGCGAACCGCCATGTAACCTGCGTGTGGCCCACCGAATCCCATTGGTACACCGAAACGTTGTGTTGAACCAACTGCAACGTCTGCTCCCCACTCGCCTGGTGCTTTCAACATTGTTAGCGCAAGTAGATCGGATGCAGCTACAACCACTGCGCCCTTGTCATGTGCCCACTTAGCAAGATCATGGTGATCAATAACAGCACCGAAAGTATTTGGATACTGAACGAGTACACCAAAGACATCGCCAGAAACTTCTGAATACTTGGTGACATCAAATGTCTGCACATTTAATCTAAGTGGATTTGCACGAGTTTCGATCACTGCAAGTGTTTGTGGATGCACATTCTTATCTACAAGGAATACCGCATCATCGCTGCCCTTATATGAACGATGTGCAAGCGTCATTGCTTCTGCCGCTGCAGTACCTTCATCGAGCATTGAAGCGTTAGCAATATCTAACGCTGTTAAATCTGTAACTGCAGTCTGAAACGCAAAGAGCGCTTCAAGGCGACCCTGTGAAATTTCAGGCTGATAAGGAGTGTAAGCGGTGTACCAAGCTGGATTCTCAGTAACATTTCGCAGTACAACAGCTGGCGTAATGGTTCCGTAGTAACCCATACCAATTAAGCTGCGGAATACTTTATTTTTATCTGCACGTTCACGTAGCGCTGCAATCGCTTCTGTTTCAGAGAGCGCTTTAGGAAGTGCATCAACCAACTTGCCTTTGATCGCAATTGATTCTGGAACAACTTTGCTTACAAACTCTTCGAGGCTCTTAGAACCTAGAGTTTGCAGCATGTATTCAATCTCTGAATTTGTTGGACCAATATGACGTGAAGCAAACGTCATGACACTTCCCCATTTCTAGTTTTGAACTATCTCTACTGGGGAAGGTTAATTCTTTTTAAGCGCCTCGCGCCTTCCTGCGAAGCGATAATTCATCGTTACCTTCGACACCGACAATTTGGCCATCGATCTCGCCCTGAAGGGTGGATAGAGAACCCTCAACCTCAGATGCAACCTTGCCAACTGCGATACCAAATACGCCCTGGCCGCCTTGAAGTAAGTCGATAATTTCATCTGGTGATGAGCACTCGTAGATAGAGGCGCCATCTGACATCAGAGTCATCTTTTCGAGATCGTTGATGCCTTTTGAACGTAGGTGTTCAACCGCGGTACGAATATTTTGAAGTGATACGCCAGCATCCAAGAGGCGCTTAATAATTTTCAGAACCAAGATGTCGCGGAATCCGTATAAACGAGCGCTTCCCGATCCAGCAGCGTTACGAATTGATGGTTCTAATAAACCGGTACGCGCCCAGTAATCTAATTGGCGATAAGTAATTCCGGCAGCTGAACATGCAGTCGCGCCGCGATAGCCGATTGATTCCATCTCTTCAGTAGTCACCTGGGGAAGGTCCTATTCGTTAAAGTCCAGTGGGGTTATGGACAGGGACCAAATGTAAGGTTTTGCGCGCTTCGAACCTAGTACCGACACGCCTGAAACCTCTACTTTAGGTTTAGGGTTCTCACGCGAAATCATCTGGTGAGATCTCATCTAGGAACTCTTTGAACTTCTCGATCTCATCCTCGCCCTGGTCTGGAATCGAGATTCCAGCAGCATCGAAGAGCTCTTGGCGAGCCAAGATTGGAGCTTCAGTGCGAACAGCTAGCGCCACTGCATCCGATGGACGCGATGAGACCCTCTGCTCTTCCCCCGCTTCATTAACCAAGATCAAATCTGAGTAGAAGATGCCATCACGAAGTTCGGTCAGATGCACTGAACGCAATTTAATCTTCTCGCTCTCCAAAATGTTCACCAGGAGATCGTGAGTAAATGGACGTTGTGGAACTAAACCTTGCTGGCTAAATGCAATTGCAGTCGCCTCTGCGGTTCCAACCCAGATTGGCAGATATCTAGAACCTGAAATCTCTTTTAAAAGAACGATTGGTTGGTTAGAAGGCATCTCAATTCGGACACCAATAACCTCTACCGGAATCATCTAGTTAACTTTTTTTACCAGTTTAGCTCTAGCGTAAACGGTTTAGACCGTTGCGAACCAACGCTGCGTGCAACTTGACTGAAAGAGATGCAAGCTCACGTTGAACTTCCTCGGCACGAGCTTTTGCTTCGATGCTCTTCTGGCGAGTAAGCGGTGTGATTACCTGTTCGATCAAACCAACTTCACGATCTGATGCAGATTTAAATGAACGCAAATGGCGCGCTTCAATTCCGAATGATGAAAGTTCTGTAACAACCTTTGCAACTGCAAGTGCATCGCCATCGTAGTAACGACCAACAAGAGTAATTAGACCGTAGCTTTCAATTTCAACTAATTGCTCATCTGTAAGGCCAGATGCTTTCAATAGTTCTTCACGTGAAAGACGTAGCTCTGAACCCTCTGCGAAAGATGCTGCGCTGATATCGCTATCCGCTGAGATTACGCCAAGACGTGGAGCTGGTGCAGTATTTCCGTTTCCAGGAGTTAGACCGCGATCCATCGCTTCAAGATTCTCTTTGATTACTTTTAATGGCAGATATTGATCGCGCTGTGCAAGTAGCACATAACGAAGACGTTCTAAATCTGCAGATGTAAATTTACGGTAGCCAGACGGAGTGCGCTGAGGTTCAATCAAACCTTCTGATTCTAGAAAGCGAATCTTTGAAATAGTTACATCTGGAAATTCTCCGCGGAGTCTTCCGAGTACTTCCCCGATACTTAAGTAGGCGCGTGCTGGAACAGCCATTGAATTCAATATCCTTTAGTTCTTCTTAATGTTTTGGACAAAGAGCATATGAAACTTGCCAAACTGAATCTCATCTCCGCTAGTTAACGTTGCTCTCGCAATTGAATTGTTATTGACGTAGGTGCCATTAAGACTTCCGAGATCAATCAATTCGAAACGCTCGCCTGCGCGACGGATGTTTGCATGTTTACGCGAAACAGTTACATCATCTAGAAGAACATCATTTTCACCAGAACGGCCAATTGATGAATCTGGGGAATCTAAAAGAAATCTCTCTCCGCGATTAGGGCCACGATGAATAATCAACATCGCAGCATCTGGATTTAATTGGGAAATAACGTTGCGCTCTTCTTGAGTTAGCTGCTCTAGGGCATCTTCGGAATCTACGGAGCGGAGTCCTAGATTGATTGTCGAGGTAACCTCGTACTCAATCTCTGGCATCTCTCCCCATTTCCCTGAACTCATGAGCTGAAATCGCTCTTGAAGAGGTTTACGTTAACTAAACCTTGAGGGCGAACTTAATGACCCAAGGGGGTCACCGTCAAGTGGAGGTTTGGGATTAGCCAATAAGCGCTGAGTAAGCAGCTGCATCCATCAAAGAAGTTGATGGCGCAGAGATTTCAATCTCAGCAATCCAACCAGCGCCATAAGGATCGCTGTTTAATGATTCTGGAGCAGAATCCAAATCTGTATTAACTGCTACAACTGTTCCAGTCACTGGAGAGAATAATTCAGAGACTGACTTTGTTGATTCGATCTCGCCGCAAACTGCACCTTCAGTAACAGTGTCGCCAACCTTTGGAAGTTGCACGTAAACAATGTCGCCAAGCGCGCCTTGTGCATAATCAGTAATACCGATCTTTACACGGCTACCAGAACCATCAACCCATTCGTGTTCTTTTGAGTATTGAAGATTTGCTGGAACGTTTGACACTTTGACTCCCTTATCAGTTCGACCGATTGACTATTGGCCTGCGATTAATCCGTTGGGAAATCTAATGCTTTTCCAGCCAGATACCAAGTACCCGAAGCCGGTGAT
>JBFYJK010000108.1:0-3633 GCA_041311445.1 Candidatus Nanopelagicales bacterium | reverse complement strand
TCCATGATTGAACCGTCAGTTGCTTCAGCAATCTTTCGCTCCGCAGTTAAGTGTGGCAAGACCACATTAACGAAGTGCTTAGCAGCTGCAATCTTGCCGGTGTAGAAATCATCAGCAGGTTTTGCAGATGCAATCTCAGCCATGCGCAGTAGTAACCAACCAACGACAACATCGCCAGCTGCAAAGAGCGCACGAGTTGTATTCAAACCAACCTTGTAGATCTCTGTTGGGTTTGATTGTGAAGCCATCGCATGTCCAACCAACACAGTAATAATTCCCTGGAAATCGCCAAGTGCTTTAAGAAGTTTCGCCTTCTCTTCAGCCATCGCGCCGCCAGATTCGCAGAATGCTTTGATCTCTGCACCGAGTGTCATCAACGTTGCGCCGTTGTCACGAACAATCTTGCGGAAGAAGAAATCCAAACCTTGAATTGCAGTTGTGCCTTCATACAAAGTGTCAATCTTTGCATCGCGAACATATTGTTCGAGTGGCCAATCTTGAGTAAAGCCAGAACCACCAAAGGTCTGCAAGCTTTCCGTACCCAACTGAACCCATGAACGCTCTGATCCGTAACCCTTAACGATTGGTAATAACAAATCATTTAGCGCTTCTAACTGCTTCTTCTTCGCTTCATCTTCTTCCAACATGATGGAATCCTGAATTGAAGCGGTATAAAGGACTAACGCACGCATACCCTCGGCATAAGCCTTCTGGGTAAGTAGCGAACGTCGCACATCAGGATGATTGATGATTGTTACGCGTGGAGATGCCTTATCCAACATCTTTGTTAAATCTGGGCCCTGTACGCGAGATTTCGCATATGAAAGCGCATTTAAATAACCAGTTGAAAGTGTTGAAATAGCTTTAGTTCCAACCATCATGCGCGCGTATTCAATAATCTTAAACATCTGACGAATACCGTCATGAACTTCGCCAAGTAAGTAACCAACACATGGTTCTTTCTCGCCCATATTAATCTCTGCAGTTGCAGAAACATTTAAACCCATTTTATGTTCTAAGCGAGTTGCATAAATTCCATTGCGCTCACCGATCTCGCCGGTATCCCAATTGAACTTGTACTTAGGAACAATAAATAATGAAAGACCCTTAGTACCGACTGCGCCACCTTCAGGACGTGCAAGTACAAAGTGAATAATGTTTTCACTTAAATCATTTTCGCCAGATGTAATAAAACGCTTGGTGCCAGTTAGATGCCATGTGCCATCTTCTTGCTTAACTGCCTTTGAACGACCAGCGCCAACATCGCTACCTGCATCAGGTTCGGTAAGCACCATGGTTGCAGTCCAACCATGATCGAGCATCTGCTTTGCAATCTTCTTCTGCTCATCTGTTCCAAGTGAGTAGCAAACATTTGCAAAAGATGCCGATACATAAATATGTAACGCAGGGTTTGCACCCAAAATCATCTCCGCCATCGCCCAACGAAGTGAACGCGGAATTAAAGTGCCGCCTAATTCAATAGGTGCATCGATACGCCACCACTCAGCATCCATATATGCGCGATATGACTTCTTGAAAACTTCAGGGAGCTTTCCTTCGCCGGTCTTTGGATCGAAATCAACGCCGGCGCGATCTGCTTCAACGAAAGAAGCGGCAATCTCGTTCTCGGATAGACGTTTGAACTCATCCAGCATTCCGTTGGCAGTGTCTTTATCGATGTCAGCGAAGATGCCTTTACCCATAATCTGGTCTCGACCCAAGAGATCGAATAGGCAGAACTGAATATCGCGGAGGTTAGCTATGTAATGTCCCATGGCGAAAGAATGCTACTCACCAGTAACTTTTTCAAGGGTTGTAGCCTCGCGCCTATGAATAAGCGTATTTCAAGGGTTCCGCAGCCAGGCAGCAAGTGGAAGAAGCTGGCCCACGAAGGTCAACGCCAGATGGTTGGCCAAGCTCCGACTGACGCGGAGCCGCTACTTACCTTGATACATCTTTCAGACTTACATATCTGTGATGCGCAATCGCCAACACGAATGGAATTCGTAGATCGCTTTGCCGATCCAGATAATCCTTATCAACCTCTTGTTCATTACATCGGAACATATCGCGCACAAGAATTCTTAACCGTTCAAGTCTTAGAAGCGATGGTCGAATCTGTAAATAAGATTGAAACCGGTCCGTTACTTGGCGCGAAAGTTGATGCCGTAATTGTTACCGGTGATATGACAGATAACGCGCAATCAAATGAATTGGATTGGTACAAAACTGTTTTAGATGGCGGACCAGTAAAACCAAATTCAGGTAGCGACGAAAAGTTTGAAAGTTTTCATGCAGCGGAAAATACCGATCCACATTATTACCACCCAGATGTTCCTGGCGCAGATCGTCCGCAGACTATGCACGACTTCCCAGCATTTCCTGGAGTTACAAAAGCTTCAACAAATCCATTTGTGGCAAAAGGTTTAAAACATAATTGGTTAGCAATACATGGCAACCATGACTCATTGCTACAAGGAACAACTGCACCAACTCCAGAACTTGAAGCAATATCGATTGGAAATGCGAAGTTGTCAGAGTTAAAGCCAGACGTTGATTTAATGGATCTTTTCCATCGCTTCTCTGAAGTCGGACCTGCAGATTATGCAGATTTAAATATTGCATTTACCGAAGAGGTAACACCAGATCCAAATCGTAAATTCAATTCAATTCCGGATTGGGTAGATCGCCATACAAATTGCGGACATGATCACGGAATGTCAAAAGAGAATCGCAACGCAAGTTATTACTACCGCGATCTACCAAACAATATTCGTTTAATTGCCCTTGATACAGTAAACGCAAATGGCGGATGGCAAGGATGCATTGATCGTGTGCAATGGGCTTGGTTAGTTGATTTATTAGCTAATTCCAGCGATAAATATGTAATTCTGACTTCGCACCATCCGCTTGAGAAAATCTTCAACGATTACGCACCGGAAGGCGTACCAACTCCGGCAGTGCGAAAAGAGATTCAAGAACTACTCTTCCAATATAAAAACATTATTTTGTGGGTCTGCGGACATAATCACCAGAACTTTATTAATCAGATTAAGCGCGAAGATGGTTCACATGCTTTCTGGCATATCCGCACCGCAAGCCATATCGATTGGCCTCAACAATCTCGCGTAATAGAAATTGCGCGCGAGGGTTCAGAGATTCTGATCGGCACCACAATCTTGGATCACGCAGGGCCGCTGGAATTTAACGGCACCGAATCTGAGCTTGCCGACCCAATCGCACTTGCAGGCTTCTCGCGCCAGCTCGCCGCCAACGATTGGCAGCGTCAAGAGGGTTTGTTAGACATCTCATTAGCCGAAGGACGCCCAGAGGATCAAAATGTCTGGTTGCGTTCAACTGATCCGCTGCAGGCTTGAGATAGGGTCGCCACGTGTTACTAAGTGATAAAGATATTCTTGCTCAGATCGAAGCAGGCCGCGTAGCTTGCGAACCATACGAGCCGAAGATGATTCAGCCATCTTCAATCGATGTACGCCTAGATAAATTCTTCCGCGTCTTCGAAAACCATAAGTATGAAGTCATCGATCCATCAATCGAGCAATCCGAACTAACTCGCGAAATCGAAGTTGGTAACGACGAACACTTTATCTTGCACCCAGGCGAATTCGTTCT
>JBFYJK010000094.1:0-4995 GCA_041311445.1 Candidatus Nanopelagicales bacterium | reverse complement strand
CTCTTCTTCAATATGTATGCACTAATGGTTTTAGGTAATTCTTTAGAGAGTGCAATTGGCCCGAAGAAGTTCTTAAGTATTTTTGTAATTTCACAGATCGGTGCAAGTCTTGCATCGATTTATTTCGGTGCAATCAATGTGGTTTCTGTTGGTGCATCTGGTGCAATCTTTGGGCTATTTGGAGCCATGATTGTGCTCAGCAAGAAATACGGAATTGAAAGTAAATCAACTTACGTAATTGTTGGAATTAACTTTGCAATTGGATTTATTTTTCCAGGCATAGATTGGCACGCCCATTTAGGCGGTCTAGTGTCTGGATTTATTGCTGCGTCGGTTTTATTAGCGCCAGCGCGTAGCTAGACCAAAACCAATTCCGATAAATCCAAAACCGATCAACATGTTCCATGATCCGATATTTGGAATTGGATAAGCAGTCTGAGTTACATAGAAGACCACAATCCAGAAGAGGCCAATTAAGAAGCCAGCAACCATGGTTGGTGCAAGCCACTTTGGAGATTCGGCTGGTCCATCAAAAGTTTCTACCTCTGGGTGCTCTGACTTATAAGCACGGGTTTCTTGGACCTTTTTACGAAGCTTTGACTTTGGCATGTGCCGAAGTTTAGCGGAATACTTTGGCCATGCGAATTCTGGTGGTCGATAACTACGACTCCTTTGTATTTAACCTGGTTCAGTACTTGGGCCAGCTGGGTGCAGAGTGTGTAGTCGTGCGCAACGATGAGGTCACCCCGAATGAGGCAGATAAATATGACGGCGTTTTAATCTCACCTGGCCCAGGCACTCCAGAAGAGGCCGGGGTATCAACCGAGATGATTCGTTACTGTGCAGAGAAAAAGATTCCGCTATTCGGTGTCTGTTTAGGTCATCAAGCAATCGCAACAGTTTTTGGTGGCGTAGTTTCTCGCGCACCCGAATTACTTCATGGAAAGACTTCGCAAGTACATCACAACAAACATGGAATCTTTACAGATCTACCTTCACCATTTACTGCAACTAGATATCACTCATTAGCTGTTGAGAAAGATTCTGTTCCAGATGTTCTTGAAGTAACGGGTGCAACAGAATCTGGAATTGTTATGGGACTTCGGCATAAGACACTTCCGATTGAAGGCGTTCAGTTCCACCCAGAATCAGTATTAACTGAACATGGCCACGAGATGTTAGCTAATTGGTTAACAGAGTGCGGAGATAAGAACGCAAAGCAAAAAGCAATTGGCTTATCGCCAGTTGTTAAATCTAATTAAATTTAAGCTTGCTTATTAATCGTCACAGTAATCTGTGAACCAATTTGTAATTGTGTATCTGGCGCTGGTGCTTGCGCCAAGACAACTCCAACCGTTTGATTTGAATCGTAAGAGTAAATCTCGCGCATTAAGAAACCAGCTTGAGTCAAAGTTGTGCGCGCTTGAATTGCTGTTTGGCCGACTAAGTTAGGAACAGCCACATTTCCATTAGCAATCTGCAGAGTTACGCCATTTCCTGCAGTTAACGCAGAACCACCAACTGGATCAACTGAAATAACAGTACCGATTGCTTTATCGCTTGGTACAGCATCAATTGCAGCGATATTTAAACCAACAGCTGCAAGCGATGCACGAGCATCAGTAAGCGTCATACCGATTAAATCCATTGGAACTATTGCATCACCAGGGCCATCGCTAATAATGATTGTTACAACGCTACCTTTTTCGGCGCGCGCAGTAGCAAGAGGACTTTGTGACGCTACGCGATCAATCGGAGTCTTTGAATCATGTGCATGATTAATTACAACTTTAAATGCACTTAATTGTGCAGATGCATCGCTTTCAGTTAGACCAACAACATTTGGTACGGTCATACCTGAAATAACTGTTCGCCCCTTAATTGCATAACCACCGACTGCAATTAGAACTACAGCAAGTGCAGCTGCAACGTATTGCCAGGTGCGGTTCTTCTTCTTTCGAGTACGCACGATTTCAGTAGTGATTGTTTGGCCGGTCTTGATGCGATGTAAATCGCCAAGCATGGCATTTGCATCTTGGTATCTATTTGCAGGATCTTTCGCCATTACAACAGATAAGAAGTGATCGAATTGTGGATCAACGGCAGGATTGATTTTGCTTGGGGGAGTTAAATCACTAGATACATGCTGCAACGCAATCGATACAGGCGTATCACCAGTAAATGGCGGACGACCGGTGAGCATTTCATAAAGCACTACACCTACTGAATATAGATCGCTACGCGCATCTGCAACTTCACCACTTGCCTGTTCAGGCGATAAATATTGCGCAGTTCCAACTACATTCCAGGTTGCAGTCATTGTTGCGCTGACGTCATCAAGTGCACGCGCGATACCAAAGTCCATTACCTTCACATCACCTTGATCAGTGATCATGATATTTCCTGGCTTAATGTCGCGATGCACGATGCCATTTGCATGTGAATAAGCAAGCGCTTGCAAGATTCCTTCAGTAATTTGAACTGCAGTTTTTGCATCTACTGGGCCATTTATAAGTTCGCGCAAAGTCTTTCCCTGCAATAACTCCATAACAATGTATGGCGCTGGGTTTTCACCGCTGTCATAGACGGCAACAATTCCCGGATGGCTTAAACCAGCAGCAGCTAACGCTTCTTTACGGAATCGGGTTACGAAAGTTTGTTCACGATTTAAGTCACTTCGCAGAACTTTGATCGCAACTTCACGATTTAAACGATTATCTTTCGCGATAAATACATCAGACATTCCGCCAGCACCAATTAACGCGCCAACTTCATATCGTTCGCCAAATATTGTCATTTGGCCGCTCCGAGAAATTCTGTAGCGGTATCGCCATGTCCAGCTTCTGCAATAACCACAGTGACGTTATCTGGCGCACCACGTTCATATGTAAGTGAGATTAATTTTGCAATTGCATCAGGATCAGAGATAAGTTGCTGAATCTCAGCGTTGCTAACAACATTACTTAACCCATCACTGCAGATTAAGAATTTATCGCCAGCCTTAACGTCATATTCGATTAATAAAGAGGTGATATTACCGTGACCCATAAGAACATTTGTAAGTACTGATCTCTGAGGATGTTTCGCTGCCTCTGCTTCAGTAATCTTGCCCGCATCAATCAACTCTTGTACAACAGAGTGATCTTTCGTTATTTGTGCGAATTCTTTTCCGCGCAAGCGATAAGCGCGTGAGTCACCGGTGTGCAGTACATATGCTTTATCGCGATAGAGCGCAATAGCTGTAAGTGTGGTTCCCATTCCTGATAGGCGATCATCTGCTTCGGCAGTCAACTTAATTTCATGATCAACATCTAGTACAGCGCTCTGTAGAAAATCTTCAAGAGATTCAGAATCCATCTCATCGTTATTTAGCAAAGGCAGAATCTGCGCCAAAGTTGTAATTGCAACCTTTGAAGCGACTTCACCACCTGCGTGACCGCCCATGCCATCGGCGACCGCAATCAATACGCCATTAATAAGTGCAGAATCTTCATTGCCGCTTCGATGCAGACCAACTTCGCTACGTCCTGCTGCAAAGAAACGTTGACTCATGCTTCCTAGCCTACGGGTAGAATTCGCAGGTGAGTAAATACGCCTATCTCGGCCCAGTCGGCACCTTCACTGAAGCTGCCCTGCGCACTATTACCGGCGGCTCAGATCAATTAACCCCTTGCTCAAACGTGACCGCTGCGCTTGATGCAGTGCGCAATGGCCAAGCAGAGTTCGCACTTGTCCCAATTGAAAACTCTGTTGAAGGTGTGGTTGCACGTACTCTCGATGAATTAGCAATCGGTGAACCTCTAATTATTGTTGGTGAAGTATTACTTCCAGTGACATTCGCGTTGATGGTGCGTGATGCAAACGCTGAAGTAAAGAAGATTGCCACTCATCCTCATGCTGAAGCGCAGTGCCGTAAGTACATTGCCAAGAATTACCCAAATGCAGAAATTATTACTACCAATTCAACTGCCGCAGCAGCTGAAGCGCTCGCTAATGGACAGTTCGATGCTGCAGTCGCTTCTGAAATCGCAGCAGAGACTTATGGTTTAACTGTATTAAATAAGAATATTGGCGATGCTGATGGTGCGGTTACTCGATTTGTTCTTGTTTCAAAACCAGGCACCATTCCTGCGCCAACCGGATTTGATCGCACTTCATTAGCTGCATTCATTGGCATTGACCATGCTGGTGCACTTCTAGAAGTACTTACAGAGTTCGCAGTGCGCGGAGTTAACCTAACTTTCATTCAATCACGACCAACTGGTCGCGAACTCGGTCATTACCATTTCATTATTGATGCAGAGGGTCATATCAATGATGCCCGCGTTGGTGATGCGCTAACTGGTTTACGCCGCATCTGCGAAGATATTCGTTTCCTTGGTTCGTATCCTCGTGCCGATAAAGTTGCACCGACAACTACAAAAGCTAGCAACGATGAATCGTTTAAGAGTTCTAATACCTGGTTAGAAGACGTCAGAAAGGGGCGCGCAATATGATCGACATCAAGTTAATCCGCGAAAATCCGGAGCTTGTTAAATCATCGCAGCGCGGCCGTGGTGAAGACGAATCTATCGTTGATGTCCTTATCGAAATTGATGGCAAGCGCCGAGAAGCTATCTCTGCCTTCGAAACTGTGCGTGCAGAGCAGAATCTGCTCTCAAAATCAGTGGGCGCTGCAAAAGGTGATGAGAAGGCTGCGCTTCTTGAGAAAGCTAAAGGATTGGCTGCTCAAGTTAAAGAAGCTGATGCAAAGCGTGCCGAACTTGAAGCTGCAACAAATGTAATTGCTAAGCAACTTTCAAATGTTTTAGATCCAGATGCACCAATCGGTGGCGAAGAAGATTTCAAAGTTATCGAACACGTTGGTGAGCCACGTAAGTTTGATTTCGAACCTAAGGATCACGTAGAACTCGGTAAGTTGCTTGGCGCAATTGATACCGAACGTGGTGCAAAGGTCGCTGGCGCTCGCAGCTATTACTTAACTGGTCCAGGTGC
>JBFYJK010000093.1:0-17509 GCA_041311445.1 Candidatus Nanopelagicales bacterium | reverse complement strand
GCCAACTTGGATTTGGTCGTAACTGGATCAAGCGACTTTCATGGCAGTGGCAAGTTAAACTTAATTGGAGAGAATGTAACTTCACCAGAACATTGGGAGAAGTTAGAAGCGCAAGCTAACGCAAGAAGGGTGGTCCGAAAGTGAAAGATGTAAGCACGCTTACCTTTGCACTCCAGGCATTTGTAACTTTGATGGTGATTCTGGATCCACCTGGAAATGCACCAATCTTCTTGGCTGTCTTAGGAGAAAGAACCGCAAAGCAAGGTCGCCAACTAGCTATTCAAGCTGCAACGATCTCATTCTTGATAATCGCAGGCTTTGCACTATTTGGTCGTTTTGTACTTGATTACATGGATGTATCAATTGGAGCAATGCAGGCTGCGGGCGGTCTCTTATTGCTTATGGTTTCACTCAATCTGCTTACCGGCAAAGAAGATAATGAATTAACTTCAGGGTCAAAGAACGTTGCGATGGTTCCGCTTGCTACGCCGCTACTTGCCGGACCAGGCGCAATTGTTGCCGTTATGATTTTCGCGCAACAAGTTAAGAATGTAGATATGGGAGTTGCTCTTGCTGGCTCTGTAATTGCAGTTCATATCTGCGTTGCTCTAGCACTGATGGCATCAACTTATATTTTGAAGTTGATTGGAAAATCAGGCGTAGATCTATTAGCGAGAATTGCAGGATTGGTGCTTTCTGGAATTGCTGTCCAGATGTTAGCTAACGCTATTCACGCTCTTTTTTAACAGCACCACGAGTTCTGGTTCGTTCGCGCTTTTGACGCACCGGACGTTCCACTTTTTCAACTTTCTCGGCCTTCTCGCTCTTTGCCTTAACTTCGCGTTTCTCTGGTTTCTTTGCGCCAGAAAGGCTGCTTTTTACCCCTTTTGCGATGCCTAAGTCAGCATATAAGTGATCAGAAGAAGAGTAAGTTTCTTGCGGTTCAGGGAATCCTAGGTCAAGAGATTGATTGATATGAGACCAACGAGTTAGTTCATCCCAATCTACAAGCGTTACTGCGGTACCAGAAGCGCCAGCGCGAGCAGTACGACCAATACGGTGAACATAAGTCTTTTCATCTTCAGGACATTGGTAATTGATTACGTGGGTAATGCCATCAATATCAATGCCGCGAGCCGCAACATCAGTTGCTACCAAGATATCGCGCTTAAGTGATTTGAAATCCTTTAGCGCAGCTTCACGAGCGCCTTGTCCGAGGTCGCCATGAATTGCAGCTGTCTTGAAACCACGTTCTTTCATGTCATCAGCAATTTGTTGGCAAGCGCGCTTAGTGCGACAGAAAATCATGGTTGGTCCACGACCTTCTGCTTGCAAAATACGAGCCAGCATCTCAGGTTTATCAAGCGCATGTGCACGATATACAAATTGTTTGATGCGGCTTACGACTGCGCCAGAATCTTCAACCTCTGCACGAATATGTGTTGGTTGATTTAGGAATTTGCGAGCCAAAGTAACAACATCTCCTGGCATTGTTGCCGAGAAGAGCAATGTCTGGGTGCGAGAAGCGGTTAAGTTAAATATTTTCTCAACATCCGGCATGAAACCTAAATCCAACATTTCGTCGGCCTCATCCAAAACAAGATGCTTAACTTCGCTTAGATCCATAGCCTTTTGGCGTTGTAAATCTAATAGTCGACCTGGTGTGCCAACAATGATGTCGATGCCTTTAGCTAATTCGGCAATCTGTGGCTCCATAGGACGACCACCGTAAATAGCAGCAACGCGAAGCTCTAATCCACCTGCCAATTTATTTAGCTCTTCGGCAACCTGAATACATAATTCACGAGTTGGGACGACTACTAGTGCTACAGCTTTGCCATTTCCACGCTTAACATTGTTAAGAATTGGCAGTCCAAAGCCAAGTGTTTTACCGGTACCGGTTTTAGCTTGGCCGATGATGTCTGCGCCAGTGAGCGCTAGAGGAATTACCGCTTCTTGAATTGGAAACGGGTTAACAAACCCTGCTTCAGTTAGTGAATCTAGAAGTTTAGAAGTTAAACCTAAATCAGCGAAAGTTTTACTCAACTATTTGCCAAATCCAACGCGACGTTCAGATTGCTCGCCAATTTCGACGTAGCCAATCTTTGCCGCTGGAACTAAATATTCGCGACCCTTTGAATCCGTCAATGAAAGTACTGTGCCTGAAGAGATCGCCTTATCGATAGCTGCCTTAATTTCTTTTGGGCTATCTGCAGAGTCAAATGAGATCTCTGAAGCTACATCAGATACTGCAATACGTACTTGTGCCATTTATTTTCCGTTTCTAGTTTTCATTTCTAGGAAAGCCAGAAATGCCTCTCCAGATAATGTTTGTTGCCAAAGTTTGCGCCTGTTCGCGAGTCAACTTCGAATCTCTTTCCAACCAATGGCGGGCAGTTACTTGTGCGCTGCCAATTAAACCAACGCCGAGGAGCATTGCCGCTTCCTGAGGTAAACCTGTATCAAGTGAAATAACGGCGCTCACTGCTGCTGCGCAGTCATAAGTCATGCGATTTAGACGTTCGCGAACCGCTGGCTCGACATTCATATCGCTCTCAAATAAAAGTCGGAAAGCTTCGCCTTCAGCTTCAATGAAATCGAAGTAAGCTGCAATGGTCGCTTGAACACGTTTTGCATTATCTGGAGTTGATTGAATCGCTCGTTGAATCGCAAAAACTAATGAGTCGATATGAGTATCAAGAACTGCAAGGTATAAATCCAACTTAGATGGGAAGTGCTGATAGAGCACTGGCTTACTTACGCCTGCGCGGTCGGCAATCTCATCCATGGCAGCCGAGTGGTACCCAGCTGCTGTGAAGACCTCAAGAGCTGCGGCCAATAATTGAGCGCGGCGCTCATCGCGAGGAAGTCTGCCTTTATCGTTACTCATCGGTGGAATCTTAATGGCAGAATCGCTCGATATGAAGCCGATTGTCGAACCAGGACGCGAGTTAACTGGCGATGAATTGGCTCGTTATTCCCGCCATTTGTTGATTCCAGATATTGATCACATTGGCCAACAGCGAATTTCAAATGCGAAGGTGCTTTGTATTGGCGCCGGAGGATTGGGTTCGCCAACGATTATGTACTTGGCTGCATCAGGTGTCGGAGAAATCGGAATTGTGGATTTCGATCGTGTAGAAATCTCAAACCTTCAGCGCCAAATCATTCACAATCAAAGTGATATTGGAAAGCAGAAAGCAGAAAGCGCTAAAGAAAAAGTTCTCCAACTAAATCCAAGCATCAAAGTCGAAACCTTTGAAACAAGACTCGACGCAACAAATGCTTTAGAGATATTTGAAAAATATGACTTGATTATTGATTGCACGGATAACTTTGCAACTCGATATTTAGTTAACGATGCGGCTGCAATATTAGGCAAGCCGTACATCTGGGGAAGTATTTATAGATTTGATGGACAAGCTTCCGTTTTCTGGAGCCAAGAAGGCCCTTGTTATAGATGTCTACATCCAACTCCGCCACCTCCAGGGTCAGTACCAAGTTGCGCCGAAGGCGGAGTATTGGGAGTGCTTTGTGGAGCTATCGGATCAGTGCAAAGCAACGAAGCAATTAAATTAATTACAGGCATCGGAAATTCTCTTCTTGGGTCATTATTAATTTACGATGCGTTAGAAAGTTCATACACAAAAGTTGAAATCAAGAAGAGTGCGAATTGCCCAATCTGCAACGGCACTCAGAAAGCACTGCTTGATGATTATGAAGAGTTCTGCGGCATAACAGATACCGTTACCGCCGAACAATTAAAAAGTCGAAGCAATTACTATCTAATTGACGTGCGCGAACCTGACGAACATGAAGCTCTGGCTATACCTGGTTCAGTGCTAATTCCTAAAGGGAAGTTCGAAGATGGCAGCGCATTTGCCCTAATTCCTGCTGATATCGAGATCATTCTGCATTGCCGCAGCGGAGTTAGATCAGCACAATGTTTGGCACTTTTGAAAGAAGCAGGATTTAAGAACTCCAAACATCTAAAAGGTGGAATCCTCGCCTGGGAAGAGAGCAATAAATGAGCAAGCGCGCACTATTTGTACACGCACATCCAGATGACGAAACCATAAATAACGGCGCAACAATGGCGCAGATGGTTGAAGACGGTGTCGCAGTAACTCTTATTACCTGCACACGTGGAGAGGAAGGCGAAGTCTTAGTTCCGGAACTTTCTCATCTAGCAAGTAACGCGGAAGACAAATTGGGCACTCATCGCATTACGGAATTAGCAAATGCAATGAAGGAGCTTGGCGTTAAGGATCACCGCTTCCTTGGGGAGTATCGAGATAGCGGAATGATGGGAACACCTCAAAACGAACATCCAAATTGTTTCTGGCGTGCAGATGTCGAAGAGGCTGCTAAGAAACTGGCTTCAGTAATTGATGAGGTAAAGCCACAAGTGATGGTTACTTATGATGAGAATGGCGGATACGGACACCCAGATCACATTCAAACTCACAGAGTTGCAATGCGCGCAGCTGGAATTGCTAATTGGCAGATTACAAAGATTTATTGGAACATCATGCCGAAATCAGTTGTGCAAAAGGGTATGGATGCAATGAAGGCGCAAGGCAGCGACTTCTTCGGAGCAGAAAATGTAGATGACTTGCCTTTTGTAAAGGATGATTCATTTGTAAGTGCGGTAATCCATGCACCTAGCCAAGTTGATAAGAAAATTGCTGCAATGAAGGCCCATGCCACTCAAATCTCTCTGGATGGCCCGTTCTTTGCGTTATCAAATAATCTGGGCGTTCAGGTCTTCGGCGATGAGTATTACACGCTAGTTAAAGGCGAAAAATCTGGGCCTTTTAACACTGACAATCTTGAGCAAGATTTATTTGCTGGGATTGAGATCTAAAGCGTCCTGTGTGATGTGTTTTGTACCCTTCTGAAAGATAAAGCTGAAACGCGTTCTCATTCTCGCGTTGAACTTGCAGCGCCAACTTTGCCCCTGGCGCCAAACTTTCCAATGCGATTAGAACTTTTCTTCCATAACCTTTGCTGCGCATCGTAGGCGCAACCCATATTCTTGAGATCACAGCCCAATCTCTTGCAAATGCAATTCGACCAATTGCAAACAAATTTCCATCTGCTTTAAATTCAACATACTTACTCGGTGTTCGAAGCAGAAGTGGCTCAATGGCTTCATCACCATGGATGGCTAACCATTGAGCTGAAGGCGCATCAAAAACTTCAAAGTCAAAATCAACAATCCGTTCAACCGGATCTTTCACCATTACATCTAAGTCAAGTAACTTCTTAAAATTTCTACGTTCGAGCTCTGCATCAAGCGCTTCATTTAACTCAAGGACCAATGAGACTGTTGGCTGCAAATTTCTTTCACGGTACCAAGTTATACATTGGTCGATTCGATCTTCGGGTCCAAGGATCAATGCTGAATTTGCGCGTCTCGTTACGCCGACATCGGCACGGAAAATCCAACTTCCAATTTCCTCTTGATCTTTGGCTATCCAAGTTTCGTTGGCAATCTTTTCAAGTTCTTGAATTCGAATAGAAAGAGGAGCGCCACTGCTAGCCGTTCTTGGTACATCTTCGATAGCTCGCCAAACATAAATTTGGCTCGGATCAAATTCGATAACTTGGCCATCTCTATTTCTTAAGGAAGTAGGCGAGATGAGGTGGCCCACAATGTCTCGATAGCCAGGTTCGTCGTGCAGGCGGATAGTGACGCGCTTGCCGATATCACTATCTAAAATCTCAGCCCGTTTCGCCATGTAGGAATAGTAAAGCGTGGGCGATTATGTAGAATTCGGGCCATGACATACGTAATCGCAGAACCATGTGTAGACGTCAAAGATAAATCTTGCATCGAAGAGTGCCCAGTGGATTGCATCTACGAAGGCGATCGCATGCTTTATATCCATCCAGACGAGTGCGTTGATTGCGGCGCATGCGAACCAGTCTGTCCAGTAGAAGCGATCTACTACGAAGATGACGTTCCTGAGAACTTAAACGAGTACCGCGAAAAGGCGCCACAGTTCTTTATCGAACTTGGCTCACCAGGTGGAGCGGCGAAGGTGGGTAAGAAAGATCTCGACCCAGAGTTCATCAAGAATCTTCCTACTAAGTAATTTCAAATTAAATTGAAGCTTCCAGATTTTCCTTGGGATGCGTTAGCGCCTTACGGTGAGAAGGCGAGAGCGCATCCTTCTGGTTTTATAGACCTTTCACAGGGAACTCCGGTCGATTCGACTCCAGAATTTATTCAAGATGCTTTTAAAGCTGCATCTAACTCTCCAAGTTACCCAGTCACGATGGGTACTCCTGAACTTCGCGAAGCAATTACAAAATGGGCGAAGGAGCAATTGGGAGCATCCGGTGATTTCGGCGTGCTGCCATTAATTGGATCTAAAGAATTGGTGGCATGGCTACCGACAATTTTGGAAAGCACCCACGTCTTATATCCAGAGGTCGCTTACCCAACTTATTTAGTTGGATCAATGATTGCAAAAACAAAATCAAGCACAGTTGATTTTGATGCCGCAACCTGGCCAGATGCAGACTTGGCTTGGGTAAATACGCCTTCTAATCCAACCGGTCGCGTTCATAGCGATTCTGAATTGCTCAGCGCTATTGAATGGGCGCGTAAAGGCGGAGTAGTAGTTGCCGATGAGTGCTATTTAGAGTTTGGAAATGGCATCTCGCCAAAATCGATTCTTTCGTTAACTGGCGGAAATAATAAGAATATTCTTGCAATTCATTCACTTTCAAAGCGTTCATCTATTGCTGGCTATCGCGCGGCAATGATGATCGGCGATAAAGAGTTAATTGCTAAAGTGCTTGAAGTACGTAAGCACGCGGGAATGATGGTGCCGCTGCCGGTTCAAAAGGCGATGGTTGTAGCCCTTGGCGACAACCAGCACGTTGCAGAACAGCGCGATCGCTATAACGCGCGCAAGGCAAAGGTGCGAAAAGCCATTGAAAAACATGGATTTACAGTCGACCACTCAGAAGCTGGGCTTTATTTATGGGCTACCCGCGGCGAATCTGATTGGGATTCAGTTGCATGGTTTGCAGAACGCGGAATCTTGGTCACTCCAGGACATTTCTACGGGCCAAAGGGTGCGCAACATATTCGAATTGCGATGACCGCAACTGATGCGCAGATTGATGAATTGGTAAAGCGTTTAGGTTAATGGCAGAGGGCATTCTCTTAGTAGGCGGTTTTGGTACTCGTCTACGTCCACTTACAAATCACCGCCCAAAACCAATGCTGCCAATCGCATCATTGCCCGTAACTGAACATCAGTTAGCAATGGCTCGCCGTGCGGGTATAAAGCGAATTGTCCTTGCAACTTCGTACTTATCAGAAGTATTTATTCCTTACTTCGGCGATGGTTCAAAGTGGGACATGGAAATTAAATATGCAATTGAAAGGGAACCGCTAGGTACTGGTGGCGCAATTAGAAACGCTGCCAAGGAGCTATCTGGTGACCAGCAAGTTGTTATCTTCAATGGTGATGTTCTAAGTTCTCATAACTTAAAGGGTCAGATTGATCTACATATTAATTCTGGCGCGGATGTAACACTTCATTTAACACCAGTTGAAGATGCGCGTGCTTATGGCTGCGTTCCAACAGATTCAGACGGCCGCGTAACTGCATTTCTTGAAAAGATGGATAATCCAATTACAAATACCATCAACGCAGGTTGCTATGTTTTTGATAAAGCAGTTATTGATTCAATTCCTGAGAACGAAGTGGTTAGCGTTGAACGACAAACTTTTCCGCAATTAATTGAAGCTAATAAGAAAGTTATGGGCTTTATTGAAAAGGCATATTGGTTAGATATCGGCACACCAAATGCACTTATGAAAGGTTCACGCGATTTAGTAACAGGTGTTGCAGATGCGGATGCGCTAGATAAATACAAATTCGCACATCGCGATTCGAGCTACGTTTCTTTAAGCGAAAAAATTTCAGGCAACTTCTCAAACGGCACGGCTATAGGTGCGCACTGCGCACTTACGGATTGCACAGTTGACGGATCGATAATTTCAGATGGGGTAGAGGCGACTGGTTGCACCATCACCAACTCATTTATTGAGATTGGCGCTCAACTGCCTGCAAATTCAGTGATTACCAACGCCTTTGTTGATCCTGATGGCGAAATCTCGCCACTTTTCTCTTAGTTGACCATCCATTTCCTTAAATTTCGGCCATTTCTGCCTTAATAGCCCCGATTTACACTTAATTGGGACCCACGCCACTTGACTTATTGGAGTTACACGCGTGTAATTCAGCCAATGACTTGCGGGGGACAGCCCTCAAGCCCAACCGACACAGGAGTCGATTTATGCGTCAAGAAGGTCCAAGCATTCAGCTGGAAACTGGCGAGGTCGTCGAGCTTTCATGGCAAGAGCGCGCACTATGCGCACAGACCGATCCAGAGGCCTTCTTCCCCGAAAAAGGCGGTTCAACCCGCGAAGCAAAGCGCGTCTGCACCTCATGTGATGTCCGCTCAGAGTGCTTGGAATATGCCCTTGCACATGATGAGCGCTTCGGCATCTGGGGTGGTCTATCAGAGCGCGAACGTCGCCGTTTAAAGCGTCGCTCAGCGTAGTAATTTCCCTATTCGTCCGGATTCGTTAAGACTTACACCTGATGTCACAGGTAACAGCGATTCTGGTCGTACACGATGGTGCGACTTGGCTGCCACAGGTAGTGGCGGCCGTCGCATCTCAATCTCGAACCCCTAACCGAACCCTCGCCGTAAATACCGGCTCAATTGATGGTTCGGAAAAGTTACTTAGCGGTGCTCGCATCAAAGCAATCACAATTAATCGCGGCGAAGGTTTCGGCACTGCAATTGCAGAAGCAGTTGCAACGTTGCCACCAGTTGAATCCGAAGATGAGTGGATCTGGTTACTTCATGATGACTCTGCTCCCGAACATGATGCGCTTGAAAAATTATTAGAAGCTGTCGAAGATCGACCAAATATTGCAATGGTTGGCCCAAAGATTCTGGGTTGGAATGATCGCAAACATTTATTAGAGGTCGGAATCAGTATCGCGCGAAATGGCGCTCGCTGGACTGGACTTGAAGATCATGAATACGACCAAGGACAGCACGACGGAATTTTTGAAGTGCTCTCAGTTAGTACTGCAGGTGCTCTTATCCGTCGCTCTGTTTTTGAAGAGCTCGGCGGCTTTGATGAGAAGTTAGATCTCTTCCGAGACGATGTTGATTTTGGTTGGCGCGTGCACTCAGCCGGTCAATCGGTAATCGTTAATACCGATGCAGTTGTGTATCACGCAGAAGCTGCAGCGTCTGAACGTCGCGAGGTAGATGTTGATGAAGCATTCCTTCATCGCCCACATTTGCTGGATCGTCGCAATGCTGCATATGTACTCTTAACAAATTCCACTTGGTGGATGTTGCCGCTTATTACTCTCCAGTTAATTGGGGCAGCGGTGGTCCGCGCTATCGGTTATCTCTTTGCAAAGCTACCTGGTTATGCATCAGATGAAATGTTGGCGATTTTCAGACTCTTCACTCGTCCAGACTTGGTACGCGCCGGTCGAAAATGGCGCAAAGAGGACCGTTTGGTTTCGCCACGAATTGTTACTCGATTTATGCCATCAAGATTGGTGCAATTACGTAGCGCGATTGATGCGGTAACGGATCGAATTCAAGAGCGTTTATTTCCAACTCAACAGGTAATTAACTCTGAAATCAATGAAGAAGAAGATTTATTAAGCCCAACCAAAGCTCGAAATTGGAAGGGCTTACTCAAGCGCCCAGATTTGATGGCATTTGTAAGCGTATTTATCTTCTCAATTATCTTTTCACATAGCCGTTTTGGTGCGATTGCTGGTGGCGCGCTTCCGGAATCTCCTAAAGGCGTTTCTGGTCTCTGGAAACTATATGCAGAATCCTGGCACCAAGTCGGCTTAGGTAGTTCTGGCGCGACCCCAACATGGGTTGCGGTAATTGCACTTATCGGCACAATTACTTTTGGAAATGCACAGCTATTTATTTCAGCGCTCTTCCTATTTGCGCCGCTAGTTCTCTTTGTAGCTATCTTCATCTGGCTCAAGAAGATCACTTCACATATTTGGCTCGCGATTTTTGGTAGCGCGCTATATGCAATGTCTCCAGTGGCGCTTGCAACTATTAACTCTGGCCGTCTCGGAACCTTAATCGTCATGGCATCACTGCCTTTGACTCTGCATTTAATGAGCGGCACTTTAGAGATCGAAAAGTTAAGCATCCGAAAGATTTTCCAACTAGGCATATTCCTTTCGATTGCTATCGCATTCTCGCTTCCATATTTTGTGGCACTCGGAATTTTCTACACCGGCCTTACTGCCTTTGATTATTTACACACAACTAAAGAAGTTTTGCTCAAGCGAATTCAGAATCGAGTTCTGCTACTAGCTATTCCATTCTTCTTAAATGCGCCATACACAACAGAAGCGTTAGTGCATCCAACTAGATTCTTCCTTGAACCTGGTCTTGCTCTTTCTGGTGGCGGTCCAAATTTGGCTCTGTTATCTAACCCGGGCGGAATTGGTTCGACACCATGGTGGATGGTTGGTCCAGTAAGTGCGCTACTTCTAATTTCGATCTTCTCGCGTACGAATGCGCGATATTTCGCATTTGTGGGTAGCGGCTTCTTGGCGATAGCCATTGCTTTGTCAGGCTTATCTTTCCCAGCGCACGGAACCTCAATTGGTTATCCGCTCTGGACCGGCACATTCTTATCAATCGCAACTGTCGCGGCTATTACCGCCGGCGCGATTGTCCTAGATCAGCTACGTCAGCACCTTGAAAAGGCAGCGGTTAATTACCGCCACATAATGGCTGCGCTACTTTTGATCACTTCAATTGTTTATACAACCGGCGCTGCGTTCTGGAGCGTCGTTACCGCTTCACCTTTACACACCATTTCTAGCCGCGTTCTTCCTGAATTCTTGGGAGTAACTCCAGGAACCAAGACCGTGGTGCTTAGAAAAATGGATGATGGTTCGCTTAATTACTTCATTGCAAGAGGTCACGACATTTATTTAGGTGACCCAGATGTTGCACCGGCAACTAATCCTGAAGTTGCTGCGGCAATCCGTGCCACAGTAGATGGAAGTGGCGCTGATGCGGGTGCAACTCTTGCTGAGTATGGAATTAAGTATCTATTCTTGAAATCACCGGTTTCTGAACCGCTAGTGCGCACAATTGATGGTCTAGGTGGTTACGTTAGAAACTCAGCGACTTCAGCGGGTATTACCTGGCGAGTATTAGGCAATACTGATCGATTAATTTTCACTGGTGCTGATAAGAGTGTTATTTCAATTCCAACTAATGACATCAGCGCAGACTTCAAGGTAAATCAACCTGGAACTTTGCGACTTGCAGAGAATTACGATCGAAATTGGAAAGTAATTGGTAACGGTAAGTACTTAGAGCGAAGTGCAAATTCAAATCACTTACCGGTCTTTGAAATTAAAGAGCCAGGGGATTACCTACTGATTCACGACGGCACCATTCGTCGCGCGTTATTGTCTTTGCAGATTATCTTCTTAATTAGCGCTTTGATCATGGCTGCACCGGCAGGTCGTCGCAAACGCGATCAGGAGATGCCATGAAAATACGCAGATTAGGCTATTTAATAGCGGTATTCGTAGTGGCTACGCTAATTGGAAATCTGCTCCAAGCTGGTGGAGATTCACGTAAGTATTCAGAGAGCTATCCTGAATTAATCTGCCCAAATGTGGGTGGCGCACAAGCGCAAGTTTCATTAACTACCAGCAAGCGACTTGTGCGATATCTGCCGTCAAAGTCGTACAAGTTCTTTACCGCGAAAACCACAAGGCTACTTACTCAAAAGAGCTCAGTAATTGTTGATGGTGAAGGCACCTCATCAATGGCTTGGATCTCCAAGTCAGGCGTTTGGGCCGGAGGCGTAAATTGCTTATCTGCACAGGCAGAGCAATTTTTCGTTGGCGGCGCTGCGGACATTACAAGTAAATCGAAATTAGTAGTTTTTAATGCTGGCTTAAGTTCGTCAATTGTCGATGTAATTACCTACAGCGAAGGAACCTCTTTCAAGAAGTCGATTACCGTTGGTAAGAATCAATCTGCGACCTTGACCTTAGTTTCGCTTGCACCTGGAGCGAAAGCTGTTGCTATGCAGGTGATTCCTCGAACAGGTCGAGTTGCTTCATATTTAGTTGATGAACGCGGTAAAGGTCTGCAGACACTTGGTGGGGATATTGTTAATTCCCAGAGTGAACTAAGTAAGGTGCTTCTGATTCCAGGAATCGCACACTCTAAAACAAATAAGAGCCATTTACTAAGAATTCTAAATCCAGGTATTGCAAGCACTGTGGTAACTGTTGAAGTTCTTTCAAAAGATGGACGATACATTCCTGTAGGACTTGATGGTCGAAAAGTTGGCGCCGGAAAAGTTGCCGATATTGTCTTCGATTTCGATTCCAAGCAGAGCAGTTTTGGTTTACGAATCACTTCGGATCAACCTATTGCCGCATCCGCATACAGCAGGTCCGGAAAAGATTTCGTCTGGAGCTCTGCGGTAGCGCCGAACTCAACTGGCACTTGGGCGGTTACAGGATTAGATCCGACCATGCAATTTATTGGTGATGAGATTAAAGTGAAAGTAACTGCGCTGCTGCCTGGAAAGAAAAAGGTATCCAAGACGATTGAAGGCGCAGATTATGTTTCATATAAAGTCCCAAATAATTCAATCGGAATTCGAATTGATTCGATCTCAAAGGGAACAGCTTCTGCGCTCCTAGTCACATCTCAGAGCGGTATCGGATTTATGCCGCTGACAAATGGGTCGACATTGACCAGAAGTACCGTACCAACTGCCAATATCGGCGTGTTAAACCCTTAAACCAAGCGCACTTCCGACTAATTTTCTCGTATGAGTTCTCGCATCGGTAGACATTGCTCGCGTTCGGGCTGCCACCGTAAAGCTTCCACAACTCTTACATATGTCTATGCCGAATCAATTGCAGTAGTTGGACCACTTGCAACATATTCAGAGCCACATGCATACGACCTCTGCGAAATACATGGCGCAAAGTTGACCGTGCCTAACGGCTGGCAAGTAATTCGCCGCGAATTAAATTCAGGGGATAGCGGACCTTCCGATGAAGATCTAATGGCGATTGCTGATGCTGTGCGTGAAGTTGCTTCACGTGAAATTCAGGATAGCAATTCGAACCACAATACGCTTCAATCAGCTATTGGTCGACGTGGTCATCTCCGCTCAGTTCCAAAAGCCTAGAAAGCCTATTGGTCGAACCAGAAGAGGTTTTTGATGATTCCAAATATTTTTAAAGCTTATGACATCCGTGGACTAGTTGGTTCCGAACTCACAAAACAATTTGCATTCTCGACAGGTGTAGCTGTTGCTAAATTTCTAGAATTAGAACGCGAGCCAGCAACAGTTGTGATCGGCGAAGATATGCGCCCCTCATCTCCAGAATTAGCTGATGCATTCTCTGCTGGCGTAACTTCACAAGGTTTAGATGTAATTCGAATCGGTTTAGCTTCCACAGACATGCTCTATTTCGCTGCAGGCAAATTAAACCTACCTGGCGCGATGTTTACCGCAAGCCATAATCCAGCCGAATACAACGGAATCAAACTCTGCCTCAGCGGAGCGCGTCCTATCGGAAAAGAATCTGGCCTATTAATTATTGAGAAGTTCGTCCGCGAAGGCGTGCCAGTTAGCTTGCGTCCGGTCGGCGTAGAGAGCCATAAAGAGATGTTGCAAGATTATGTAGATCATCTTTTGACTCTGGTTGATGTATCTGGAATTCGTAAATTAAATATCGTGGTTGATGCCGGTAACGGCATGGCTGGCCATACAGCGCCTGCAGTTTTTAGTCGCATGAATGTTGATGTCACTGAAATGTATTACGAATTAGATGGAACTTTCCCAAATCACGAAGCGAATCCAATTGATGAAGCCAATCTTGCTGACTTAAAAGATATGGTTAAAAAGAAGAGTGCAGATATCGGCCTAGCTTTTGATGGCGATGCAGATCGTTGCTTCTTAGTCGATGAAAAAGGCAACGCTGTTAACCCTTCACTGCTCACCGCATTAATTGCAGATCGTGAGCTAAAGAAAAAACCAGGCTCTCCAATTATTTACAATTTAATTTCTTCACGCGCGGTCCGCGAAGTTGTCGAAGAGAATGGTGGCAAGCCACTTCGTTCTCGCGTTGGTCATTCATTTATCAAAGCAATGATGGCCGAATCAGGTGCAATCTTTGGTGGCGAACATTCTGGGCATTTCTACTTCGCAGATTTCTGGCGTGCAGATTCAGGAATGCTGGCTGCGTTGCATGCGATCGCTGCTCTTGGCGAGAGCAAGAAAACACTCTCGGAACTCCTGGCACCATATGCTCGCTACTTTGCCAGCGGTGAAATTAATTCAACAGTTTCCGATAGCAAAGCAATCATGACCGGAATTAAAGAGAGTTACGGTTCAATGCCTGGTGTGACCACCGATGAGTTGGATGGCTTAACAGTGGACGGCGATACCTGGTGGTTTAACGTTCGCGCTTCAAATACCGAGCCGCTGCTTCGACTTAATATTGAGGCTAAGACTCAAGGCCAGATGGAAGCCTTACGTGATGAGGTACTGGCTGTAATTAGAGGTTAAACTAGGGCTATGCGCGAGGCCTCGCCGTTTTAGTTTAAAACTTAAATAATTACAGGAGTATAAATTGTCTACGACGACCTCAATTAAGCACGATATCGCAAATGCTGCGCTAGCCGCTGAAGGCAAGAAGCGCATCGAATGGGCAGAACGCAACATGCCAGTTCTAGCTCAAATCCGAGAACGTTTTGAAAAGACCAAGCCATTCGCTGGTGTACGCATTGCAGCATGTATGCACGTCACAACTGAGACTGCAAACTTGATGCGCGTTCTAAAAGCTGGTGGAGCAGAGCTTGCACTATGTGCATCAAATCCTCTTTCAACACAAGATGACACCGCTGCAGCGCTAGTACATGAATACGGCATTAGCGTTTTTGCTCGCAACGCAGTTGATCGCGATGGTTACTACGCACATATCAACGCAGCACTTGATATCGAACCACACCAGGTTTTCGATGATGGTTGCGACTTGGTAAATACATTGCACACAACCCGCAAGGAACTTCTTCCAAACATCTCAGGTGGTTGCGAAGAGACAACAACAGGCGTTATCCGTCTAACTCAGATGGCAAAAGATGGCGCATTAACTTTCCCTATGATCGCTGTTAACGATACAGATACAAAGCACATGTTCGATAACCGCTACGGAACTGGTCAATCGACTCTTGATGCTGTTTTCCGTGCAACTAACTTCTTGCTTGCAGGACGCACTCTTGTAGTTGCAGGATTCGGTTACTGCGGTAAGGGCGTTGCAGAGCGCGCAAAGGGTCTTGGCGCAGATGTAATCGTTACTGAAATTGATCCAACTAAGGCACTTGATGCGATGATGCAGGGCTTCCGAGTTATGCCAATGACTGAAGCAGCAAAGATCGGCGATGTTTTCATTACTGTTACAGGTAACCGCGATGTTCTTCGTGAAGAGCACTTCGTGAACATGAAAGATGGCGCGATTATGGCTAACTCTGGCCACTTTGACGTTGAAATCGACGTTGCATGGCTTGAGCAGAATGCGGCTAAGAAGAATGCAAAGATGCGCCACCAGACTGACGAATATGTATTGAAGAACGGCAACCGCGTACTTCTTCTTGCAGAAGGTCGTCTAGTAAACCTTGGCGCTGCAGAAGGTCACCCAGCATCTGTTATGGATATGTCATTCTCAGATCAGGCGCTAACTGCAGAGTACCTAGTTAAGGAAGCAAAGAATCTAAAGCCTGGTGTTCATAACGTACCAACTGAAATTGATAAGGAAGTTGCTCGTTTGAAGCTTGCAAGCATGGGTGGATCAGTTGATGTTCTAACTCCAGCTCAAGAGCTTTACCTAAATTCTTGGGAACACGGTAGCTAATGACATTAGTGCTTGTCGTCGATGACGACCAAGATCTCGCAGAAATGCTCGGCATTGTTTTAACTGGTGCTGGCATTGATGTCGAGATGGTCGGTCGCGGCGATGAAGCACTTGAAGCTTTTCGTGAAACAAACCCTGACTTAGTGTTACTAGATGTAATGCTTCCAGGTATTGATGGCGTAGAAGTCTGCAAACAGATTCGCGCCGAATCAATGGTTCCAATTGTGATGCTTACAGCTCGCGGCGACACACAAGATGTCGTCGCGGGTCTGGAAGCAGGCGCCGATGATTACATCGTTAAACCTTTTAGGCATCCTTCCGAACTTGTTGCGCGTATTCGCACCAGACTTCGTCGTTCAACTCTTCCTTCAACTGGTCAAGTTGCAATCGGAGATCTAAAGATCGACATGGTTGCTCACGAAGTAACTCGTGGCGGAAAGAAGATTCTTTTAACGCGCCTTGAATTTGAATTGCTTGCAGCGCTAGCAAAAGAACCAGGTCGCGTCTTCACTCGCGAAGCTCTGCTCTCTGAAGTTTGGGGATATCACCACTCAACAGATACCCGCTTAGTTAACGTCCACGTACAGCGCCTACGTTCAAAAGTTGAGCTAGATCCAGATAACCCAGAGATTGTCCTAACCGTTCGCGGCGTTGGATATCGAGCAGGTTCAACGGCTCTTAAGTGAGGCTGACTAGATGGCTGCGCCACTCTTTGGCGGCCCGAGTAGTTATTTCGACTTCGTTGCTCTCATTGGCTGCGATTTGGATTGCCGGTTCAGCTCTTTATACCAATCTTTCAAGCGGCATCAAAGGCGTTAAATACGAATCATCGATCTCTGATACCAAGGCGACTGTTTATGCGCTTCAGTATCAATTCTTATTGGCAGGCAAGAATCCAACTGCAATTCGAAAAGCAATCTCTGATCTCTCTACCAATGGCACTGTCTTTGGCACCGCAACTAATACCGCGCCATATCTAATCTTTATTCCAGCACCGGGTACTTCAGTTGTAAAAGAGAATTACACAACGGTATCTGCGTTCTTAACTGGATCTATGGTCCCAAAGAATTTGCGAAAAGATATTCGTAGCGATGGAAATATTCATAGCTCTTATCAGCAAATTACAAATACCTTCGGATTAACATCAGAAGTTCTGGTGACCGGGAGCCAAATTCAAATTCCAGAAGTTGGACTTTACGAACTTTATCTACTCTTCAATTTGGATAATCAGAATAAGACTCTGCAGATTGTTTCCAACTCACTTATCGCAACCGGTTCAGCGCTCGTCTTCTTGGTTGCGCTTGTAACGTTATTGGTGGTTAGACAAGTAGTGCGACCGGTTCGTGATGCGGTTAAGACCGCGGAAGCTCTGGCATCTGGCGATCTTGGTAAGCGCATGGATGTGCATGGTGACGATGAAATCGCGCGTTTGGCGACAGCTTTTAATGAAATGGCTAACTCGCTGCAGTTACAGATTAATCGCCTGGAAAACTTATCTTCTG
>JBFYJK010000061.1:0-26443 GCA_041311445.1 Candidatus Nanopelagicales bacterium | reverse complement strand
GTGAAGGTTGCTTCTTGGTATGACAACGAGTGGGGTTACTCAAACCGCCTTGTAGATCTAATCGGTCTAGTCGGTAAGAGCCTTTAATTTCTAATGGCTAGCCATAAGAATCTATCCGATTTGCTAGTCAGTGGTAAGCGCGTCTTCCTTCGTTGCGACTTAAATGTCCCTCTGAAGGAAGGCGTTATTACTGATGATGGTCGAATCCGCGCATCTCTTCCAACAATCAAAGCGCTTCTAGATGGTGGCGCATCACTTGTTATCGCCGCTCACTTGGGCCGACCAAAAGGTGAAGCAAAGCCAGAACTATCACTTGCACCAATTGCAAAGCGTTTAGGCGAGCTACTAGGCAAAGAAGTTAAGTTTGAATCTGTAGCAACAGTTGTTAATGAAGATGTAACTGCAAAGGCTAAGGCGCTTAAGAGCGGGGAAGTACTGCTTCTCGAAAACATTCGCTATGCAGCAGCTGAGACTTCAAAGGATGAGGCTGAGCGCGCAGAATTCGCTAAGCAATTAGCAGAACTTGCCGAACTTTATGTTGGCGATGGCTTCGGAGCAGTTCACCGCAAGCATGCATCAGTCTTTGATCTACCAAAGCTGCTGCCAAATGCTGCAGGTCTGCTAGTTGCAGCAGAGGTTGAAGTACTTAAGAAGTTAACTGAAAACCCAGAGCGTCCTTATGGCGTGGTTCTTGGTGGCGCAAAGGTTTCAGATAAATTAGCTGTAATCGAGAATTTGCTTGGCAAGGTAAATGTAATTGCTATTGGTGGCGGCATGCTCTTTACCTTCCTGAAAGCTCAAGGCAAAGAGATCGGCAAATCACTCTGTGAAGATGAGATGCTTGATACTGTTAAGGGTCTACTTGAAACTGCGGAGAAGAACGGCGTAAAGCTATTACTTCCTACAGATATCGTTGTAGCGCCAGAGTTCTCAGCAGATGCGACACCTACTTTAGTTAGCGCAGATGCAATTCCAGCCGACCAACTTGGTTTGGATATCGGGCCAGATTCTGCAAAGGCATTCGCTGAAGCAATCGCTGGATGCAAAACCGTATTTTGGAATGGTCCAATGGGCGTTTTCGAATTCGCAAACTTTGCAAATGGCACCAAAGTAGTCGCTGAAGCGTTGACCAAGGTCTCTGGCATCTCAGTAGTAGGTGGCGGTGACTCAGCAGCAGCGGTTCGTAAGTTAGGTTTTGCCGATGATCAGTTCGGGTATATCTCGACTGGCGGCGGAGCTTCACTTGAATATCTAGAAGGTAAGGAACTTCCAGGGTTAAAAGCTTTAGGCTTTTAAAATAACTATAGGAGATAAAGATGCGTAAACCATTAATGGCCGGAAATTGGAAGATGAATTTAAATCATCTTGAAGCAATTGCAGTTGCACAGAAGTTGGTCTACTCATTAGACGATAAGGATTACGACGCAGTTGATGTTGCAATCCTTCCTCCTTTTACAGATATTCGTTCAATCCAAACTCTTGTAGATGGTGATCGTCTCCGCCTGCAATATGGTGCGCAGGATTTATCCCCAGAAGCGAGTGGCGCATTCACCGGAGATATCTCTGGTTCAATGTTGGCAAAGCTTGGTTGCTCATACGTAGCAATCGGCCACTCAGAGCGTCGTTCAATTCATGGCGAGAGCGATGAGTTGGTTAACAAGAAGATCAAAGCAGCTCTTGAAAACGAGATCACACCAATCTTCTGTGTTGGTGAAGAGTTAGCTATCCGTGAAGCTGGTACTCATGTAGCTCATGTGGTTGCACAAGTTAAGGCCGGTCTTGCAGGTTTCCATAAGCCAGAGCTAAAGAAGATCGTGATTGCTTACGAACCAGTTTGGGCAATCGGCACCGGCAAGACTGCAACACCTGAAGATGCGCAAGAGGTATGTGCTGCAATCCGCCAGGCAATGGCTGAGGTTGGCTCAGATGAAATTGCAGAGAAGTGCCGCATCCTTTACGGCGGTTCTGTTAAGTCTTCAAATGTTGTCGACATCATGAAGCAGGCAGACGTTGATGGCGCTCTTGTAGGCGGAGCGAGCCTAGATCCAGAGGAATTTGCGAAAATCGCCAAGTTCCACGCGGCGCTAAACGCTTAATTGACCCGCTAGAATTCGACGTCTAAGAAGGAGTCATTCAAATGGTTTTAGCTCTATCACTTTTGCTGATCATCACCAGCATCTTGATGGTTCTCCTAGTTCTTTTACATAAGGGCAAGGGCTCAGGTCTATCTGATCTATTCGGAGGCGGAGTTTCATCTACTTATGGCGGCAGCTCAGTTGTCGAACGCAATCTTGATCGCATCACCATTGTGGTTGGCGGTCTATGGTTCGCTGGCGTAGTTGCACTTAGCTTGGTTCTTAAATAATGGCAGGCGGAAGCGCAATCCGCGGTAGCCGTGTCGGCGCAGGCCCAATGGGTGAAGCCGAACGCGGCGAAGCAATTGAACGTTTTGTTGTCTCTTACTGGTGCGCAAATGGCCACGAAGTTCGTCCATCATTTGCACAAGAAGAGGGCGTAGAGATTCCAGCTGAATGGGATTGCCCTCGTTGTGGTTTTCCAGCTGGCCAGGATAAGAACAATCCACCTTCACCAGTTAAGAATGAGCCTTATAAGACTCACCTTGCTTACGTTAAAGAGCGTCGCACTCCAGCGGAAGCAACAAAGATTCTTGAAGATGCTCTAAAGAAGTTACGCGGAGAAGACGAGTAACTACAGTTTCTTAGCTGCGGCGAGAATTTCTGAGATTCCAGATGCCCGGTCCGTTAGATGAACTCTAGCGACCGGGTATTTTCTTGCGCCGAGTGCGCGGAATTCACCGAGCGCCTGTGCCATTACCAAAGTCTGGAAGGTAAATTCTTTTCCGGCAATCGCGAAATCTTCATTTGAATCCGCAGTGATAATCAAGAATGAACCATTTGGTTGTCCAGCTTTATGGAACTGTCCCGTTGAATGCTGGAATCTCGGACCCCAACCAAAGGTAACTGGCTTGCCGCTCTTCTCCGCCAAGATCTTTCTAAGTTCAAGAAGCGCGACATCATCCTTACGATCCAAGTACGCCAGAATTGCAATATATCCATCTGTCTTAGAGAGTAGATCTTTAAGTACTACATCAGCGCTCTCGGTTGCAGGTAGCGCAGGTAACTTGTTATTCCACTCTGCTAATAATTCAGAGGTAGCGTTCTTGGCTTCAGTAACATTTGGTTGATTAAATGGATCAACTTCAAGCGCCACACCAAGTAGGGCAGTAGCCCACTCCCAGGTAATGAAATGTTCGCCCAAGTCACCGCTTACAACTAAATCTCCGCCATCTTCAAAGGTCACGAGCATCTGCTTAGAAGCAATCGCTTCCTTTGCGTTACCGATTACAACCGGAACGCGACCCTTCTGATCTTTACCTGTTGATTCGGCAACCAACTGCTCGATCCAATCAGATAGACCTGGAATCGCTGGAGAGTCTGCAAAAGCAACGAATTGCTCTGATTGAGTTGCCATTAGATATGCCAAATCAATCGCTACATTCTCGCCCTTAAGAAGCTCTTCATGTTGAGCAGAAGCGCTGTCGAGAAGCACTGATGGATCAACGCCAATTAGCGCAGATGGCACGAGACCGAATGCACTCAGCGCAGAGAAACGTCCACCAACATTTGGATCAGCGTTTATAACTGTATATCCACCAGCGCGAACCTCTTTATCTAGCGGCGAACCAGGGTCAGTTACAAAAACTAGATGTGCCTTTGGGTCTAAACCTTGCGATGTAAGCGCCGCTTCCATCGCTGCGCGCTGTGATGCGGTTTCAATTGTTGAACCTGATTTTGAGCTAACAACTACAACTGAATTTGATAGATCTCGCTTAAGTACATGTGCTGCGTAATTTGGATCTGTTAGATCGAAGATAAATGCGCTCTTCTTGTAGGTACCAGCAATAACTTCAGGCGCTAACGATGAACCGCCCATTCCGCAGAGGACCACATCTTTGCCGCGAAATTTCGCCGCAAGCGCATCTAGCGCTGGGAGTAGTTCGCGTGAAGAGTTTGGAAGATCAACCCAATTGAGTCGGATTGCAGCTTCTGCTTGCGCAGCAGCACCCCAAAGAGTGGCATCTTTCTCTGCAAGACGGCCATTAGCTGCGCTTAGCTTCTTGTAAAGATCGCTGCCACGATCAATTTTTGTTGCAAGTGGACCGGAGAGCTTGATCATTATTTAGCCTTTTCTACCTCAGCAAGCAAGACATCCCAAGATGCCATGAACTTGTCGACGCCGTCGGCTTCAAGTTCGTCAGTAATTTTAATTAAATCAATTCCGCGCTCTGCAATAGCAAGAAGGTCTTCCTTTGCTTGCGCAATGTTCGGAGTAATTGTGTCCTCAGCTTCAATAACTGCAGCGATAACCGCATCCAATGTAGTTGGAGGCATCGTGTTAACGGTGTTTGGTGCAATTAAAGAATCCACGTACATTGTTGAGCGGTAAGCAGGATCCTTCACGCCAGTTGATGCCCATAGTGGACGTTGGTGATTATGAGAATAGTTCTTAAACTTTTCCATATATAGCTCATAAGCCAATCGGGCATTGGCAATAGCTGCTTTACCTTTAAGTGAGTCGTCGGTAAGTAACTTATCAACCGCAGAATCAACGCGGCTTACGAAGAAGGATGCAACCGAGTGAACAACGCTTGGATTAGAGCATTTCTCGATACCAGCTTGATAAGCATCGATAACTTCCGCATATCGAGTTAGTGAGAAGATTAAAGTTACGTTGACACTGATTCCTGCTGCAATGACTTCAGTGATTGCAGGAAGTCCAGCGCGAGTTGCCGGAATCTTGATCATTAAATTTGGTTGATCGATGATCTCCCATAGACGCTTAGCCTGCGCAACTGTTTCGGCGGTGTTATGAGCAAGGCGTGGATCAACTTCAATACTTACTCGGCCATCAACGCCATTTGTAGCGTCGTAAATTGGACGAAATAGTTTGCAAGCTTCACGAACATCTTCAGTGGTTAGCTTCTCAACAATTTCATCAGCGCTTAAATCTTTATTTGCTTCAATAGCGCTCTTATAACTTGGGTCTTTAGTAATTGCCGCCTGAAAGATTGCCGGGTTTGTGGTTACGCCAAATACTTCCTGGCGCGCAATTCGCTCCGGCAGGGTAGTAGTAAGTGCAGCTCGAGAAAGGTCATCTAACCAAGCGCTTGTTCCTGCAGCGCGTAGATCGGTTAGTTTCATAGCGCTGCCTTGATCTTCGCTACAACTGCGTCAGTGCCAAATCCAAACTCTTCGAATAATTTAGCAGCCGATGCTGAAGCACCGAAATGATCAAGAGAGATGATGACACCGCTGTCGCCAACATATTCGCGCCATCCTTGAGCGATGCCAGCTTCGATGCTTACCTTTAGCGCGCTCTTCGGTAGCAATGATTCGCGATACGCGCCATCTTGCTCTGCGAGCCACTCAAGGCATGGAGCAGATACAACTTGGGTTGAGATTCCCTCTGCCTCTAACTTTTCAGCCGCCTTCATTGCAACGCTAACTTCAGAGCCGGTAGCAATAATTGAAACCTTTGGGTTTGATACAGCTTTAACCGCATATGCACCCTTTGATACTCCAGCTGCGTTAGCTGGAAGCACCGGCAAATTCTGACGAGAGAGCAAGATGCCCGCTGGCTTATTGCGCTTTAAGATCTCAATCCAGCAAGCTGCCGTTTCATTTGCATCTGCAGGGCGAATTACATCTAAATTTGGAATCGCACGAAGTGCTGCGAAATGTTCGATTGGTTGATGTGTTGGGCCATCTTCGCCAACACCGATTGAATCGTGCGTCCAAACGAAAGTTGTTGGAATATTCATTAACGCTGCTAAACGGACCGCACCGCGCATGTAATCAGCAAACATCAAGAAGGTTCCGCCAAAGGTCTTAGTCAAACCGCTCAATGTAATGCCGTTGAGAATTGAACCCATTGCATGTTCGCGAATGCCGAAGTGAATAATGCGTCCGTATGGATCCGCGCCCTTCATCTTGCTGGTAGCTGGCAAGAATGATCCACCATTTTCGATTGTGGTGTTATTTGATTCAGCTAAATCTGAAGAACCGCCCCAAAGTTCAGGTAGCTGTTCTGCCAAAGCGTTAATTACTTTGCCACTTGCTGCGCGCGTAGCAAGTTCCTTATCTGAAGGAAATTCTGGAACAGATAGTGCAGGTAATTTGCCAGATAGCAGACGCTCGAGAAGCGCTGCCTTTTCGCTATTTGCCGATTTCCACTTTGCTAACTCTGCGTTCCAATCGGCGTGTGCCTTTGCACCGCGTTCTGCAACTTTACGTGAGTGCGCAAGCAACTCTGCTGGCATTGCAAACTTCTCTTCAGGGTTTAGTCCAAGAGCAACTTTGGTCGCTGCAACTTCTTCATCACCTAAAGCTGAGCCGTGAGATTTTGCAGTGCCTTGTGCCTTTGGTGCTGGCCATGCAATAACAGTATGCACGCGGATAAGTGAAGGTTTTGAACTTTCTTTCTTAGCGCGTTCGATTGCAGCGTCAAGTGCTTGAATATCAACCGATCCATCACTTGCAGCGGCAACTTCTTCAACGTGCCAACCGTATGCGGCATAACGCGCAGAAACATTCTCAGTGAAAGCTACGTGAGTATCACCTTCGATAGAGATTCGGTTGTCATCATAAATAACTACTAAATTGCCGAGCTCTTGAGTTCCAGCAAGTGAAGAAGCCTCTGCGGAAACGCCCTCTTGTAAGTCTCCATCTGAGCAGAGAACATAGACGTTGTGATCAAAGAGCGTTGAGTTCTTATCTAAAAGGCCTTTTTCATAACGAGCTGCCATTGCCATGCCAACTGCAGTAGAGATACCTGCACCTAGTGGGCCAGTGGTCATTTCTACGCCAGCAGTGTGGCCATATTCCGGGTGGCCTGGAGTTAGCGAATTCCAAGTGCGGAAGCTTTCGAGATCTTTCATCTCTAAGCCATAACCGCTTAAGAATAATTGTGTGTAAAGAGTTAGCGATGAGTGTCCGCAAGAGAGTACGAAGCGATCGCGACCAATCCACTTTGGATCTTTTGGATCGTGAACCATATGCTTTTGAAATAGCAGATATGCAACTGGTGCAAGTGACATCGCAGTACCAGGATGGCCATTGCCAACCTTCTGCACTGCATCCGCTGCTAGAGCTCGCGCATACTTAACAACTAGATCGTCTTCTTTTCCCCAAGTAAACGACATCTCCAGCCTTTCCAAAATTAAGGTCTTTATCTTGTGTATTTAAAACTTAACCTGGTCCGCCATGCAGCAAGCCAGAAGAGCGATGCACCTAATAAATGGAGGCCGACAAGAGCTTGGGGAAGTCCCTGCCACCATTGGAGTAAGCCTATAAATCCTTGGCCCAAGATTGCCGCAAGCAACCAGTTGGCTGCACCACGCGGGTATCGAAGAGCGATAAATAGCGCGAGCGCCAAAGTCATCGATACCAATACGCCATGCACCTTTGCCACTGCCGTTAAATCAAATCCGAAGCGAGGCGCCTGCCAATCACCAGCATGCGGACCACTGCCGGTAACTACTGTTCCAGCCATCAGGGTTAGAAAGGCGAGAAGCGCGATAGCGCGACCAGCGGCGTTATCGGCAACCTCTTTATACGGAGTTACTTTGAATTGAAGAGTCGCCGCTCCTGCGATTAAGAGCATAGAAAGGAGGAGATGGCCAGCTACAGGTATTGGGTTGAGCTTGGTGAGCACAGTGATTCCACCCAAGATGCCTTGGCCGAAGATGCCGAAGAATTGGAACCAAGCCAGATTGCGGATCTCGCGGCGTTGCCAACCAGTTATCAAGGTGGCGATCGCCGCTGCAAAGAGCGCGAAGGTCAACATGCGGTTGCCGAATTCGATATAGGTGTGAAGCTCTGAGTTGCTCTTTACTGGAACTAGTGAATCGCCTGTGCACTTAGGCCAGGTAGGGCAACCAAGGCCTGAACCAGTTACGCGGACTAAGCCGCCAGTTAAAACTAGGAGCGCTTGGAGCGCGAGGAGGGTGGTTGCGCTATAGAGGAGGCTCTTAGCGGAAGATTCCTTCATGTGGGCATAGTAACGAAGGAAGATTTGGTTTCCGCGCAGGAATTACGACACAATACTGTTGTGAAAATCAAGGACGAACGTACCCGCGAAGGCGTGGCTCGCTCCATCCTGGAGAACGGCCCATCTACCGCGGCCGATCTATCTGAGCGCCTGGGTATCACGCCAGCTGGAATCCGCCGCCATCTGGACTCGCTCCTTGAAGATGGCACTTTAGAAGCTCGTGAACCACACGCTGCTTTATCACGCGGTCGTGGTCGTCCATCAAAAGTTTTTGTGATGACAGATAGCGGTCGAGAGAAGTTCGAACATTCTTATGACGATTTAGCAATTAGCGCGCTTCGTTTCATGAGTTCTAAGAATGCAAATTTTATTAAAGAGTTTGCAGAAAATCGCGCAGAAGATTTAGAGAAGAAGATCGAGAAGAAGTTAGCAAAAACAAAAGATGCTAAAGATCGCGTCAAAGCGCTCGCAGATTTTCTTACCACTGAAGGTTACTCATCAACTATTCATAAGGTTGGCTTAGGACATGAGATGTGCCAACATCACTGTCCAATCGCACATGTTGCTGCAGAATTTCCAGATTTATGCGAAGCCGAAACTGCGGTCTTTTCAAAGACACTTGGCACCCACGTACAGAGACTTGCAACCATCGCACACGGAGACGGTGTTTGCACAACTTACATTCCGTTAGTGAAGGGAAAGTAAATGACTACTGCTCATCCTGAATTAGAGGGCATCGGTAAATACGAATACGGCTGGTCCGATCCAGATACTGCAGGTTCAACTGCAAAGCGCGGCCTTAATGAAGATGTTGTTCGCGACATCTCGGCTAAAAAGAGCGAACCACAATGGATGTTGGATTTACGCCTTAAGGGACTTTCACTTTTCGATAAGAAGCCAATGCCGATGTGGGCAGCGGATCTGACCACTATCGATTTCGATAACATCAAGTACTTCGTGCGCTCTTCTGAAAAGCAAGCGCAATCTTGGGAAGATCTTCCTGAAGATATTAAGAACACATATGACCGTCTTGGTATCCCTGAAGCAGAGAAGCAGCGCTTAGTTGCTGGTGTTGCAGCGCAATATGAATCAGAAGTTGTTTATCACTCAATCCGTGAAGATTTAGCAGCGCAAGGGGTCATCTTCTTAGATACAGATTCAGGTTTGAAAGAACATGAAGATATCTTCAAAGAGCACTTTGGCTCTGTCATCCCTGTTGGCGACAATAAATTTGCGGCGTTAAATACCTCGGTTTGGTCAGGTGGTTCATTTATTTATGTGCCGAAGGGTGTACATGTAGAGATTCCATTACAGGCATATTTCCGTATTAACACAGAGAATATGGGCCAGTTCGAACGTACCTTGATCATTGCTGATGAAGGTTCATATGTTCACTATGTAGAAGGTTGCACCGCGCCTATCTACTCATCTGACTCACTTCACTCAGCAGTTGTTGAAATTATCGTAAAAAAGAATGCACGCGTTCGTTACACAACAATTCAAAACTGGTCTAACAACGTATACAACTTAGTTACCAAGCGCGCTGTCTGCGAAGAGGGCGCAACAATGGAATGGATCGATGGCAACATCGGTTCAAAGATCACCATGAAGTACCCAGCCGTATTCCTAATGGGCGAGCACGCAAAGGGCGAAACACTTTCAATCGCATTCGCTGGCGAAGGTCAACACCAGGACACTGGATCAAAGATGGTGCACGCAGCTCCAAACACTTCGTCAACAATTATCTCTAAGTCTGTTGCTCGTGGTGGCGGACGCACTTCATATCGCGGTCTAGTTCAGGTCAATGAAGGCGCATCAGGTTCAAAGAGCACAGTAAAGTGCGATGCGCTACTTGTTGACACAATTTCACGTTCAGATACCTATCCGTATGTTGATGTGCGCGAAGATGATGTATCAATGGGCCACGAAGCAACAGTTTCTAAGGTTTCAGATGATCAACTCTTCTATTTAATGTCACGCGGCTTAACCGAAGATGAAGCGATGGCGATGATTGTTCGTGGATTTATCGAACCAATCGCTCGAGAACTTCCGATGGAGTATGCACTCGAACTTAACCGATTAATTGAACTTCAAATGGAAGGAGCAGTGGGCTAATGCTGAACACAAACATTATTCATACTCCAACCGGTCGTGAAGAGGCATGGCGCTTCACTCCACTTGCAAAGCTGCGTGGCTTACACGACGGCAGCGCAGTAGTCGGAGAAGCTCATTCGCTTAAGGCGAAGCAGATTCCTGGCGGAGTAACTGCAGAGCGCATCGCAACAGATGATCACCGCACAATTAGCGATGATGTGATTGTTCAACGCGTGGTTGGCCAAAAGAGCACCTTTAAGATCACTATTGATGGCGAAGTTAACGAACCAATCATCATCGGTCGCGAATCTCTAGGTCTTGAAAAGGCAGAATATTCTCGAGTTCTAGTCATTGCTAAGGAATTCTCAAAAGCAACGCTAATTTTCGAAAACACAGGCAATTCACTTATCGCAGAAGATATTGAATTTGTTTTAAAGCCAAGCTCAAATCTAACTTTCGTAACTTTGCAAGAGTTCGAAAGCGAAGCGGTCTACGCAGGTCGACATCATGCAATCGTCGATAAAGATGCAACATTCAAATCAATCACTGTAACTTTCGGTGGTTCATTGGTCCGTATTCTTCCTACCGTCGAATTTATCGGCCAGGGCGGAGACGTTGATTTACAGGGCGTTTACTTCGCATCTGCTGGTCAACACTTGGAGCATCGTTTACACGTAGACCACCTAGTTCCAAATGCAAAGTCACGCGTTAACTACAAGGGTGTTCTTGCTGGGGAATCAGCTCGCACAGTTTGGTTCGGAGATGTATTTATCCGCGCAGCTGCAGAGGGCACAGATACCTACGAACTTAACCGCAACTTGCTTCTAACTGATGGCGCACGTGCTGATTCAGTTCCAAACCTTGAAATTGAAACAGGTGAAATCGTTGGTGCTGGACACGCGTCAACTACCGGTCGTTTCGATGACGAACAGCTTTTCTACTTAATGTCACGCGGTATCAATATTGATGATGCTCGTCGCTTGGTTGTCCGCGGTTTCTTCAATGAAATCGTAGGACAGATCAAGAATGAAGAGATCGAAGATCGTTTAATGGCACATATCGATGGCGAATTAGCAAAGGTTGGCAAGTAATGTCAGACCTATTGTTGGATTCGATCATTGAAGGAAAGCCGGTAAAACTTTCGAAGAATGGCAAAGAAGTTTGCGTTGCCCGCGTTGGAAACGAAGTATTTGCTATCGAAGATAACTGCTCACACCAAGACGCAGCTCTATCCGAAGGTGAACAGAACGGCTACAAGATCGAGTGCTGGCTACATTCAGCAGAGTTCGATCTACGTACCGGGGAAGCGTTAACCCCGCCCGCTTCACAAGCAGTAAAGACCTATCCAGTTTTAGTTGACGGTAATAACGTCGTAGTAGAGATCTAAGGAGAGAAATAATGAGCAAACTAGAAATCCGTGGTTTACAGGTAGTTGTAAACACAGAGAATGGTCCAAAAGAGATCTTGAAGGGCGTTGACCTAACAGTTAACTCAGGCGAGACACATGCAATCATGGGTCCAAACGGTTCAGGCAAATCAACGCTTGCTTACTCAATTGCGGGCCATCCGAAGTACGAAATCACTGGCGGTTCAGTGCATCTAGATGGTTTAGATATTCTTGAGATGAGCGTTGATGAGCGCGCAAAGGCTGGTCTATTCCTAGCGATGCAGTACCCAGTAGAGGTGCCAGGCGTTTCAGTTTCAAACTTCTTGCGTACAGCTGCAACTGCACTTCGCGGCGAGGCTCCAAATGTTCGCAAGTGGGTTGGCGAAGTTAAAGAAGCAATGGCTGCGCTAAAGATGGATCCTGCTTTCGCTGAACGTAGCGTTAACGAAGGTTTCTCTGGCGGCGAGAAGAAGCGCCATGAAATCATGCAACTTGAACTACTTAAGCCAAAGATTGCAATTCTTGATGAGACCGATTCAGGCCTTGACGTAGATGCGTTGAAGATTGTTTCCGAAGGTGTTAATCGCGCTAAAGCTTCAAACGATCTAGGTGTTCTACTTATTACTCACTACACACGCATCTTGCGCTACATCAAGCCAGATTTCGTACACGTATTTGCTAATGGCCGAATCGTTGAAGAGGGCGGACCTGAGCTTGCAGATAAGTTGGAAGAGAACGGTTACGAGGAGTACGTAACTAAATAATGAGTAAATCGTTGGACGTCGCAGCAATCAAGAAGGATTTTCCGATCTTTGAACGGACAATTCGCGATGGCCAGCGCCTGGTTTATTTAGATAGCGGTGCAACGGCGCAGAAGCCAAATTCAGTAATTGATGCTGAATTGAATTTCTATCGCACTAGCAATGCAGCCGTTCACCGCGGTGCGCATCAGTTAGCAGAAGAGGCTACTGAAAACTTTGAAAATGCACGTTCGATTGTCGCCGAATTTATAGGGGCTACAAGCGACCAAATTGTTTTCACAAAGAGCGCCACTGAATCAATCAATTTAGTTGCATACGCACTAACCGAAAAGATCAAACCTGGGGATCGAATCGTGGTTTCAGAGATGGAACATCACGCCAACTTGATTCCTTGGCAACAGCTAGCCAAGCGCACAGGTGCCGAACTTGCTTGGTTTGAAGTAACTCCAGAAGGTCGTTTGGACTTATCGAATATCGATACAGTAATTACTTCCAACACTTCGATTGTTGCAATTACTCATCAATCAAATGTTCTTGGAACAATTAATCCGATCGAGCCAATCGTTAATAGGGCGCAAGCTGTTGGCGCAGAGGTTCTTATTGATGCTTGTCAGTCAGTGCCACACATGGCCGTTGATGTGCAGAAGTTGGGTGTTGATTACTTAGCTTTCTCTGGACATAAAGCTCTTGGCCCAACAGGTGTCGGTGTTCTATGGGGACGAAATCTTGATGCGCTTCCACCATTCCTATTTGGTGGCTCAATGATTGAAAACGTCACAATGACAGATGCAACTTGGGCACCAGCTCCAAAGAAATTCGAAGCCGGCGTACCTAATATGGCTCAAGCAATTGGGTTGGGTGCAGCGCTTCAGTACCTTACAAATATTGGGTTAACCGCGATCCACGATCACGAGCTTTACTTAACGAAAGCTTTACTTGCTGGCCTTTCGGATATCAAAGAGTTAAAAGTATTTGGGCCGAATGATCTGTTTGATCGAGGAGGCACGGTTTCATTTACCGTTGAAGGAATTCATCCGCACGACCTTGGTCAATTCTTAGATGCCAAAGGTGTCGCAGTACGCACTGGCCACCACTGTGCTTGGCCACTGGCACGAAAATTCAAGATTCAAGCTACAACTCGCGCATCCCTGTATCTCTACAATGATCTAACAGATGTCGATGCGCTACTTTCCGGAATTCATGATGCAAAGAAATTCTTCCTGGAGCGCTAAATGGAACTAAATTCTTTATATCAGGAAGTGATTCTGGATCACTATAAGCGTCCGCACCATAAAGGTTTGGTCGCAGGCGATGTTCAAGTGCATCACATCAATCCAAGCTGTGGCGATGAAATTACCCTCTCGCTCAAATTGGATGGCGATAAAGTTTCAAATATCACCTGGGATGGCATGGGTTGCTCTATCTCTCAGGCAAGTGTTTCGATTATGAGCGATTTGCTTATCGATAAGAGCGTTACCGAAGCGGGCTCTATCCTCGATTCATTCGTAGAGATGATGCAGAGCAAGGGCCAAAGCGAGGGCGACGAAGAGGTTTTGGAAGATGGCGTTGCTTTAGCTGGTGTATCTAAATACCCAGCTCGTATAAAGTGCGCGCTGTTGGGATGGATGGCTTATAAAGATGCAGTTAACCAAGTAGGAGAGCGATAATGTCAAAAGTCGAAGATGTAACAGAGGCGATGAAAGATGTCGTGGACCCAGAATTGGGTATCAACGTTGTTGATCTAGGTCTTATTTACGATGTGATGGTTGATGACAACAACACCGCTGTTCTGAACATGACTCTTACTTCAGCTGCATGCCCACTTCAAGATGTCATTGAAGATCAAACACGTGCAGCTCTTGCTGGATTAACAGATGATGTAAAAATCAACTGGGTCTGGATGCCACCTTGGGGTCCAGATAAAATTACCGATGATGGTCGCGATCAACTGCGCGCTCTCGGTTTTACTGTTTGATCAGAATCGATTAAATAAATGTCAATGCATGCTGGTTGGATGGCGATGCGCGCTCTCACCAGCGACCAGTCGGTTAAAGATGCAAAGTTAAAACCAGGCACACTAAAGCGAATTCTTAAATACGCGATTCCATATCGCACCATATTTATCTTTTTCTTCTTCGCTCTAGTTGTCGATGCTGTATTAACAATCGCGACACCGCTGCTTCTCAAGCGATTAATTGATGATGCGGTAATTCCAAAGAATGGCGCATTGGTCACTCAACTTGCGTTAATGGTCGGGCTTATTGCTATCCTCTCTGCGATCTTCAATATCGTGATTCGCTGGTGGTCAGCACAAATTGGTGAAGGACTTATTTACGACTTACGTTCACAAGTTTTCGAACATGTGCAATCGCAGTCCATTGCATTCTTCACGCGTACACAAACTGGTGCGCTTATCACTCGCATTAACTCTGATGTCATCGGCGCTCAAAGAGCATTTACAGCAACATTCTCTGGAGTAATTAGCAACGCAATCACCTTGGTTCTGCTTCTTATTACGATGATTAGCCTCAGCTGGCAGATTACAGTTCTTTCATTGCTACTGCTTCCAGTTTTCTTGGCACCGACGCGTTTCGTTGGCCGCAAACTTCAGAAGTTCACTCAAGAGTCATTCGAATTAAACGCTGACATGTCCAGCACAATGACTGAACGATTCAATGTTTCAGGTGCGCTCTTGGTGAAGCTTTACGGCAACCCAAAGAAGGAGGCAGCGCTATTTAGAACCCGCGCACGCAAAGTGGCGGATATAGGTATCAGCATGGCCATGTTAAATACTTTCTTCTTTATAGCTCTTGTCTCTGTTGCCTCCGTGGCGACTGCAATCGCGTACGGAGTTGGTGGACATCTATCAATCGCCGACAAGATGACAGTCGGCGGACTCATCGCTATTACTACCTTGCTTGCGCGACTATATGGACCGCTTACCGCGCTCTCATCGGTACGTGTAGATGTCATGGGTGCATTGGTTTCATTTGAACGTGTATTTGAAGTTCTAGATCTCGAACCAATGGTTCAAGATAAGAGCGATGCAAAAGTTCTAGATAGCAAGAACCCTAAGATCGACTTCAAGGATGTTCATTTCTCTTATCCGAAATCATCTGAGATCTCTCTTGCATCGCTAGAAGGTGCCGCAAAGCCAGAAACAATCCAGAGCGGCGAAATTCTTAAAGGTATCTCCTTCACAGTAGAACCTGGCACCATGACGGCGCTTGTTGGATCATCAGGAGCAGGTAAGACAACTATCAGCGCGCTACTGCCGCGACTATATGACGTGACATCCGGTTCTATCACGATTAACGACATTGATATCCGAGACTTAACCGGTGAATCTCTAAAGAGTTCTATCGGTGTCGTGATGCAAGATTCACATCTTTTCCACGATTCAATTATCGAAAATCTGCGTTACGCAAAAGCAGATGCAACAATTCAAGAGATGGAAAATGCATGTCGCTCTGCACAGATTTGGGAGTTAATTGAATCGCTACCAAATGGTCTTGAAACAATGGTGGGCGAGCGTGGCCATCGCTTATCTGGCGGCGAGAAGCAACGCTTAGCGATTGCTAGGTTGCTTCTTAAGTCTCCAAGCATCGTAATTCTTGATGAAGCGACCGCGCATTTAGATTCTGAAAATGAAGCTTTAGTTCAAGCAGCCCTAAAGGAAGCGCTAAAGGGTCGTACAAGCATCGTTATTGCCCATCGTTTAAGCACAATTAAGGAAGCAGATCAGATTCTGGTTTTAAATGAAGGCTTAATCGAACAACGTGGTCGACATGATGAGCTAGTTGAAGCTGGCGGCCTATATAGCGAGCTCTACCAACGCCAAGATCTATCTACGAATTAAGAATCTTCCATAAATAATCAGACCTGCAAAAAATAACCATTGCAGTGCATATGCCATATGTGGGCCATCGCTTAGCTCTGGAAGCTCTGCCGGCGCTTTAGGCGTTACTGATTCGCCACTGATTAAATCGATGTAATAACTCTCGGTCTTCACTTTAGCGCGTAAGTTCCATGCTGAGACTAAGTTCCCGCTAGATGGAATCGCGAAGAAGGAACCATGGGGAAGTGCGGAATTTAAGCGAATTCTTCCAGTGATCTTCACTTCGCCTGAAGGGGTAGAAGGCATTTCAGGTCTCGCTGCAGCGCTAGCTCCAGCCTTTACCCAACCTCTATCTACCCAGAAAGTCTTGTCTTGCGACTTAAAGAGCGTGAGGTATTCAAAGCCATAAACCCCATCATCGCTGTAATGATTGCGAAGTAAGACTTCATGAGATGTATCAAATACGCCCGAAGCTGTGACCGTTCTCCATTCATTGGCGTTGAAATCTTTAACTTCAGTTAATGGAATTGAAGGCAATTTAGTATTTGCTTCGATTTTAAAGTTCTTTGCGTGGCGATCAACACCTCGTTGATATTGCCAATTCGCTGCGATCAAACAGAGCGCAACCAAGAGCAGCGTTACCAAGGACTTGAGAATCGAGTTCTTCTCTTTAACTTTAGAACTCAATTTGCTTCTTGCTTTCGTATGTTGCATCTGGGGTAAAAGATTGTTCATGACCAGCGTTGGCAACGACAACCGCGATGTAGGGGAGAATCAAAGAACCCGCAATCAAAACCCAGCGCAATATTCCGTCAGCAAAAATGGCGCCGATAAAGCAAGCAGTTCTGATCGCCATCGAAATTAGATATTTTTTCATGCGGCCAGGGATCTCATCGCTATGCGCATATTTAGCGCTAGATATTGAAATCGGCTTCTCTTTCACGGGTAAAGAATAGGGTTACGCATGAGTAATTGGTAAGTTAGGAACGTGAGCTCAGATAAGAAAGTAGCCCTAGTCACTGGCGGCAATCGCGGCATCGGACTAGCAATCGCAGAGTCGTTAAAGAGCAATGGTTTTGAAGTTGTTGTCACCTATCGCTCAGGTAGTGCACCGGCAGGTTTTGGCGCCGTAAAGATGGATGTCACAGATAGCGCAAGCGTCGATGCAGGTTTTGCTGAGTGCGAAGAGAAGTACGGTATTCCAGAAGTGATCGTCTGCAATGCAGGAGTCACTAAAGATGGTCTAGTGATGCGCATGTCGGATGAAGATTTCAACGACGTGATAAACGCAAATTTAGGTGGAGCGTTCCGTACCGCTCGTCGCGCAACTAAAGGTCTACTCAAATTGAAGCGTGGCCGTTTAATCTTTATCGGCTCAGTAGTTGGCGGAATTGGTTCTGCCGGACAAGTTAACTACTCTGCAAGTAAATCAGGGTTACTTGGCATGGCTCGTTCATTTGCACGCGAACTCGGTAGCCGTGGAATCACTGCAAACGTAATCGCACCAGGTTTTGTCGAAACAGATATGACCGCTGAATTACCAGAGGCGCGTCGCGATGAGATTGCTAAGGCAGTGCCTTTACAGCGTTTCTGCAGCGCAGCTGAGATTGCAGAGGTCGTATCATTTATCGCATCAGATGCAGCTAGTTACATCTCCGGAGCTTTGATTCCGGTTGATGGCGGATTGGGAATGGGACATTAAATGGGAATCCTTGCAGGCAAGAAAATTCTGGTTACCGGAGTTCTAACTGATACTTCAATCGCATTCCACGTTGCACGTTTAGCGCAAGAAGAAGGTGCAGATATTGTGCTTACCTCTTTCGGTCGCGCAATGAGCATTACAACTCGTATTGCGGGACGTCTGCCAAAGCCAGCACCTGTAATTGAACTAGATGTTACAAACGATGAACATTTAGCAACTCTTGCTGATCGCGTTAAAGAACATTTGCCACATCTTGATGGAGTAGTGCACTCAATTGGTTTCGCACCAGAAGCAGCGCTTGGCGGAAAGTTCTTAAGCACCGAATGGCCAGATGTGGCGACAGCTGTTCAAGTCTCCGCATACTCATATAAGTCTCTAACTATGGCGTGTAAGCCACTATTTCCTGCGACCGGTGCATCTGTTGTCGGTATGGACTTTGATGCACAAGTTGCATGGCCAAAGTACGACTGGATGGGTGTTGCGAAGGCAGCGCTCGAATCAACCAATCGTTACTTAGCAAAATTCTTAGGTCCGGAAAATATTCGTTTTAACTTAGTTGCAGCAGGACCGATCTCTACTATCGCTGCAAAGTCGATTCCAGATTTTCAGCAGTTCGAACATCTTTGGGATTTGCGTTCACCACTTCGCTGGGATGTCACCGACCCAATCCCTGCGGCGAAAGGGGCAATCGCACTTCTCTCTGATTGGCTGCCTGCTACCAGCGGTGAAATCATCCACGTTGATGGTGGTTTCCACGCCATGGGTGGATAGGGCAGCGGACTCCGCACGGATTTGGCGCTTTAGCCACCCTCACCTAAACTTCTCTCATTGACCGGCTATATGCCGCAAGAGGAGAAATCCCACCTACACCACAGGGCACCGCCCTAGTGGACTGGTAAAGTCAAAGAAGTTTTCCATAACTTCTTTTGCTCTTTTCTTGCGCGTTTGCATGTTAATAACCACGTAAGAAGGAGAAATCATCAGCACAGAACCACGTATCAACGATCGCATTCGCGTATCGCAGATTCGTTTAATCAATTACGACGGCGAACAAGTTGGCGTAGTTGAAACTGCAACTGCTTTACAGATGGCGGACGAAGTTGGGTTAGATCTCGTAGAGATTGCACCTGATGCAAATCCACCAGTCTGCAAAATCATGGACTTCGGTAAGTACAAGTACGAGATGGCGCAGAAGGCACGCGAACAACGTCAGAACCAGACCCACATTGTGGTTAAGGAGATACGACTTCGTCCGAAGATCGAAAATCATGATTACGAGACAAAACGTAATCAGGTTATCAAGTTTATCGGTGCAGGCGACAAGGTGAAGGTGACAATCCAATTCCGTGGTCGTGAACAATCAAGACCAGAACTTGGCTACAACTTGCTAAAGCGTTTAGCAGAAGATGTTGTCGAGATCGCTAATATTGAGTTTGCTCCTAAACAAGAGGGACGAAATATGACAATGGTTCTTGGTCCGAACAAGTCAGGCGCAAAGGCTTCAAAGCCAAAGGCGCCAAAGCAACAAGAAGTTAAAGAGGAGGCATAAATGCCAAAAATGAAGTCACATAGTGGAGCTAAGAAGACTTTCAAAGTCACTGGCTCTGGAAAAATCATGCACGAGCGCGCTGGTAAGCGCCACTTGCTTGAGCGCAAGTCATCACGTGTTACACGTCGTTTAGATCAAGAATCAGCTGCAAAAGCTCCAGTCGCATTCGCTGCAAAGCGTATGTTGGGCTTGAAGTAAGGGGAGGCGTAAAGAAAAATGGCAAGAGTAAAGCGCGGCGTACATGCTGCAAAGAAGCGTCGTACCACCCTTGAGCGTGCTGCAGGTTATCGCGGTCAGCGTTCACGTCTTTATACAAAGGCGAAAGAACAAGTTACACACTCATTGGTTTATGCATTCAACGATCGTAAGGATAAAAAGGGCGACTTCCGTCAGCTCTGGATTCAGCGTATTAACGCTGGTGCACGTGCAAACGGTCTTACCTACAACCGTTTCATCCAGGGTCTAAAAGTTGCTGGCATCGAAGTAGATCGCCGCATCCTTTCAGATCTAGCTATTAACGATCCGGCAGCATTCAAGTCACTTGTTGATGTTGCTCGCGCAAACGTTAAGAACTAATTCTAGAAAATGATTGAGAGCCTTCAGTCGCCACATGTTGCGCGAGTGAAGGCTCTTTTATCTTCTAAAAAAGATCGCTCAGAGTCAGGACTCTTTGTAGCTGAAGGCATCCAAGGTGTGCGCGAGGCACTACTTGTTGATGATGAAGTTGAAACGCTCTATCTAAGTGCGAGCGGAAAAGAAAGAATTGAAAAAGCCAGCATTGATCTGGCAGGTGTAAACATTGTAGATGTTTCTGAAAAAGTAGCAGAAGCGATGTCGGATGCAATGACTTCGCAAGGCATCATTGCAATCTGCCGCATGATGATTCAAAGCACCGAAACTATTGGCACTCTTGCAGCAAGCCATGTCATCTATTTAAATGAGATTCAAGATCCAGGCAATGCCGGAACTATTTTGCGTACCGCTGATGCGATGGGAATCTCTGCCGTAGTTACTTCGCCAGGAAGTGTTGATTTCTATTCACCAAAAGTTGTTCGATCGACTGCTGGTTCACTCTGGCACATTCCGGTTTATTCAGGCGTTGAATTAGCGCAACTTCGTAATTCACTTCCAACCCATAATCTCTTCTTGCTTGATGGTGCCGGCGATAAATCGCTCTTCGAAGTGGATTTCAAGAACCCTGCTATTTGGATCTTTGGTAACGAAGCTCGTGGCCTCAAGGACGAGGTGAAAGGCGCCACTCGTATTTCAATTGCAATGCCAGGTAAAGCAGAATCACTCAATTTAGCTGCTGCAGCCGCAATCGTGATGCATGAAATATCCCGCGGAAGATAAGCTCTTCAATATAGAATTCCGCACGTGAATACAGCAGAAGTAAATCAATGGGTCGCAGATGCCAAGAGCGCATTTGCTGCCGCTGCTGATCTAGATCAACTAAAAGCCGCACGTCTTGCCCATGCAGGGGATAAGTCACCAATTTCAGGCGCTAGCCGAGCACTGGGTTCCGTGCCAGCAGATCAAAAAGCTGAATTGGGCAAAGTGATTGGTGCAGCGCGTTCTGAGATTACGGCGGCACTTGACGCTCGTACACATGAGCTCGAAATCCTTCGCGATCAGAAAGTCCTACTTGAAGAAGTTGTCGACATTACTTTGCCGGCAATCCGTGAGCATCTTGGTGGATTGCACCCGCTTACTATTATCAAGAATGAAATCTCAGATTACTTCCTATCTCTTGGTTATTCAGTTGCAGAAGGACCAGAGCTCGAAAGCGGTTGGTTAAATTTCGACGCGCTAAATATTCCTGCTGATCATCCTGCGCGCACCATGCAAGATACTTTCTTCATCGAACCGCTTTCATCAGGTTTAGTTCTTCGTACCCATACTTCACCTGTGCAGGCTCGCACCATGCTGACCCAAGAGCCACCGATCTACATCATCTCTCCAGGTCGCACTTATCGCGCTGATGAATTAGATATGACGCACAGCCCGGTCTTCGCGCAAGTTGAAGGTTTGGTAATCGACAAAGATATAAACATGTCACATCTAAAAGGAACCCTTGATGCATTTGCAGTAAAGATGTTCGGTTCAGATGCAGTTACCCGTTTACGCCCATCGTTCTTCCCATTCACTGAGCCAAGCGCTGAAGTAGATGTTTGGTTCAACAACCGTTGGATCGAATGGGGCGGTTGCGGAATGGTTAATCCAAAGGTTCTCGAGAACTGTGGAATTAATCCAGAAGAATATTCTGGCTTCGCTTTTGGTATGGGTCTTGAACGCACACTTATGGTGCGCCAAGGCATCAAAGATATGCATGACATTGTTGAGGGCGATATTCGTTTCAGCCGTGCATTCGGACTTGGATTGGCTTAGGACTCACAATGCGCGCACCTAAATCCTGGATCGCTGAATATGTAGATCTGCCAGCAAACTTAAGTGATCAAGAGATTGCTGACGGTCTAGTTCGCGTTGGCTTTGAAGTCGAAGAGATCATTGTCGAAGGTAAAGATTTAACTGGTCCGCTTGTAGTCGGCAAAGTTCTCGCAATTGAAGAGCTTAAAGAACATAAGAAGCCAATTCGTTATGTAGAGCTTGATTGCGGCGAAGGCCAATCGCGTTTCGTTATCTGCGGTGCACAGAACTTCAAAGTAGGAGATTTAATTGTCGCTTCGCTACCTGGCGCAGTCCTACCTGGTGGTTTTGCAATTAGCGCTCGTGAAACTTACGGCAAGACCTCTAACGGAATGATCTGTTCTGCCAAAGAACTCGGACTTGGCGATGATCATTCAGGCATCATTGTTCTGCCAGAAGGTACTCCTGGCCAAGATGCAATGGATTTGTTGCAGATCAACGACACTATCTTCGACGTTGCAGTAAATCCAGATCGCGGTTATGCATTAAGCATCCGCGGCATTGCACGTGAAGTTGCCGGCGCATTCGGACTTACTTTTAAGGATCCAGCAGCGATCAATATTGATTTCAAAGATTCAGGCACACCTGTTTCAGCAAAGATTTCAGATGGCGCACATGTTATGTATCTGCGCACAATGCAAGGATTCAATCCATCTGCACCAACTCCAATTTGGATGCGCCGTCGTATTGAAAAATGCGGGATGCGCTCAATTTCACTTGCAGTTGATGTCACCAACTATGTAATGATGGAACTCGGTCAACCTTTACATGCATTCGATGCAGATCAAATCAATGGTGGCCTTGAAATTCGTCGCGCCGGTTCATCAAAGAAGTTAAAGACTCTTGATGGCGTAGAGCGCGCGTTGCATGAGGATGACCTTGTTGTAGCCGATAGCAAGAACGTGCTTGCGCTAGCCGGAACCATGGGCGGTCTAGATTCTGAAATTACTGAATCAACTACTCGCATTGCCCTTGAAGCAGTCCGATTCGAGGCGATTGCAGTAGCCAAAAATTCACGTCGACACAAATTGTCTTCTGAAGCATCTCGTCGCTTAGAACGCGGCGTTGATCCAACACTCGCTGAAATTTCATCTGCACGAGCTTCGCAGCTCTTGATGGATTTAGGTGGAGCAACATATGTAGGCACCTGTGTTGTCGGAGCGCCTAAATTCTTAGAGCCGATCAAACTAGATCCTGCATATGTTTCAAAGCGAATCGGACTTGAAATCGCAGCACCGGTTGTGAAGGAGAAGTTAGAGTTAGTAGGTTGCAAAGTAGAAGGCAGTGAAACTTTCACGGTAACCCCGCCTACTTGGCGCACCGAACTCTTCTCGCAGGCAGATCTATCCGAAGAGGTAGCGCGAAATATCGGCTACGACCAGATTCCATCGATTCTGCCGCCACGTAAATCTTCGGCATCTTTAACACCTTCACAGAAGCGCCAACGCGTGCTTGCGCAGAGCCTCGTCGCTCGTGGTTACACAGAAATTCTCAACTTCCCATTCGTCAATCGCGACCTAATCGACAAGATGGGATTTGTAGGTGCTCGTGCTGAGAGCTACAAGATAGCTAACCCAATGTCAGAGGATCAGCCTTATCTTCGCCCTCATCTATTGCCTGGTCTTTTCGAAGCAGCGCGTCGTAATTACAGTCGCGGCTTTAAGTCATTTGCGCTATTCGAAATGGGCGCAATTTTCCGCAAGTCAATTGATCTAAAAGATGGCATCTTCCCTGAAATGGGCAAGCGCCCAAGCGATAAAGAGATTGCAGAGATCTTCGCATCAGTTCCAACACAACTCTCATTCGTTGGTGGAGTGCTCGTTGGTCAAGTTGCAAATGAAAATTGGCACGGTAAAGAACGAAATTATGACTGGAGCGATGCGATCGCTGCGGTTGAAGTTTTGCTGCAACTTCTCGGAATCTCATACACCATTGAAAGATCTGATCTAGCTCCATGGCATCCAGGTCGTTGCGCTGAATTCATCGTGGACGGAAAACCGGTTGCACATGCTGGTGAAATCCATCCTCGTGTAGTTGCAGAGTTTGCGCTTCCTGAACGTTCTGCTGCGTGGGCAATGAATCTTGATGCGCTACCAGCATCACCGCTTATCTCACCACAACCTGTTGGCGTAATGCCTGCTGCAGTTCAAGATATTGCTTTGGTAGTGGATTCTTCAGTTAGCGCAGCGCAGTTAACTCAAGCGCTACGAGATGGAGCAGGGGAGTTGCTCGAATCAATCTCGCTCTTCGATCGCTACGACAAACTTGGTGATGGCAAGGTTTCATTAGCGTTCACAATGGTCTTCCGCGCCCCTGATCGCACACTTAAGACCGAAGAAGTATCGGCGGCTCGTGAAGCTGCGGCAGCCGAAGCTTTGAAGCGCTGCGGCGCCACGGTACGTTCTTAATATGCATATTTATTCATAAGATTGCATAAATAAGCCTAAATCGCTAAACTAGTGCCATGAAAATCGGCGTAGTTGGTGCAAGCGGTTATGCAGGCGGAGAGCTCCTTAGACTCCTAGCTTCACATCCAGAATTTGAAGCCGCAGTAATTACTGCTGGCAGTAACGCTGGGGAAGAGATCACATCAATCCACCCACAGTTGAGCAACTACGCTGGACGCAAATTTGAAAGTAGCGATACTTCGAAGCTGAAAGGTTTAGACCTAGTCTTCACCGCCTTGCCACATGGCGAATCCGCAAAGTTAATTAACCAGCTGGACCCAAATCAGAAAGTAGTTGATTTAGGCGCTGACTTCAGATTGAAGTCGAAAGAGCAGTGGCAGAAATATTACGGCGGAGATCATGCGGGCACATGGACTTACGGCTTGCCAGAACTTGCAAACCATAGAGAACAAATCAAGGCATCAAACCGTGTAGCTAATCCAGGCTGTTATGCAACAGTAATCGCTTTAGCAACTGCGCCAATGTTGCCATTTGTTGATGCGTCGGACATTGTCGTCGTTGCCGCTTCAGGCACAACCGGTGCAGGTAGAAGCGCAAAGGTCAACCTCATTGGCAGCGAAGTTATGGGATCAATGAGCTCGTACAAGTTTGGCGGCGCACATCAACATACTCCTGAAATTGAGCAGGCAACTGGTGCGAAGGTTTCATTCACTCCAATACTCGCTCCGATGCCGCGTGGAATTCTGGCAACTGTTACAGGTAAATTAAAGAAAGACGCAGATGTTAAAGGCGCTTATCTTGATGCGTATAAGGCGGAAGAGTTTGTCTGGGTAATGCCAGAAGGCCAACTACCAAAGACCAGCGCGGTGATCGGTTCGAATTATGTGCAGATGCAAGTCGCCATTGATCAACACACAGAGCGCGTCGTGATCTCTGCGGTAATTGATAATTTAGGTAAAGGCGCAGCGGGTCAGGCAATTCAAAACGCAAACTTAATAACTGGTCTACATGAATTTGCTGGACTTACCGGAACTGGACTTGGCGCATGAACCTACCTAAAGGTTTTGTGAGCGGGTCAATCGCAGCTGGTTTAAAAAGTACTGGCGCCCTTGATCTAACCATCATTCAAAATATTGGACCTAAGAATTTTGGCACCGCTGTCTATACGACCAATAAAGTATTAGCGGCACCAGTAATCTGGTCTAAGCAAGTCACTAAAGGTGGCGAAGTTAGCGCAGTAGTGCTTAATTCTGGTGGCGCAAATGCATGTACCGGCCCACAAGGTTTTGCAGATACCCATAAGACTGCAGAGCTGATTTCAGAGAAGCTTCAAATCTCCGCTGGAGAAGTAGTGGTTTGTTCAACTGGTTTGATTGGTGAGTTTCTGCCAATGGAGAAGATTGCTTTAGGCATCAACGCAATCGAATTAACACCGAATGGTTTTGAAGATAGCGCAAAAGCAATCATGACTACAGACTCTGTCCCTAAAATGGCAGAAATTGTTCTGCGAGGTGCGCACTTTTCAGGAATCGCAAAAGGTGCCGGAATGCTGGCGCCAGCCATGGCAACAATGCTCTCGGTTGTAATGACAGATGCGGAAGTTGACCCTGAAGAAGCATCGAAAGCGTTTTCGCGCGCGGTTGAACTTACATACAATCGTTTAGATTCTGATGGATGTACATCCACAAATGACACCGTGCTCTTCATGTCATCTGGAGCCAGTGGCATTAAATTGAGCGCTACGGAGATTCAGGAAGCACTTAATGAACTATGCGGTTCATTGGCTTCACAGCTGATCGCTGATGCCGAAGGCGCTTCTAAGACGGTTGCAATTAAGGTAGTAAATGCAGCATCAGAATCAGATGCGGTTGCGGTTGGAAGAGCGAACGCTCGTAACAACCTTTTAAAGTGCGCGATCTTTGGAGGAGATCCAAATTGGGGAAGAGTCTTAGCGGCAACTGGTACTGCTGAAGGCGATTTCGATCCGTTAAATATAGATGTCAAGTTAAATGGAATCCAGGTATGCAAGGCCAGCGCGCCTGCGGAAGATCGTAATTTGGTTAACTTCGATCATCGTCTTGTTGAAATTGAGATCAACTTAAATTCTGGTTCGCATTCTGCGACCATTTTGACCAATGACTTGACCCATGACTACGTTCATGAGAATTCGGCGTATGCAACATGATAGTTATCAAATTCGGCGGACA
>JBFYJK010000005.1:0-5215 GCA_041311445.1 Candidatus Nanopelagicales bacterium | reverse complement strand
CGATCAGTATTCCAAGAATTAAATACTGCGCGCATTGAGGTATCCATTTGAGCGCGCGGATCCTGTGGGAAGTCAGAACCAGTCTCTTCTTTAATAATTGCTTTAAATTTAGTGACTAGATCTTGCAGAGATTCAACTGATAATTCGTAATCAATCTTTACGCCTTGCTTCTCTTTTGCCTTCTCTAGCTCTGAAGAGAAACGATGTCCTTCGATATCCAAAACTGTCTTGCCATACATTTGAATTAAGCGACGGTATGCATCCCAAGCAAATCTCGGATTATTTGTCTGCTTAATCAAACCCTGGACTGATTGATCGTTTAGACCAACGTTAAGAATTGTTTCCATCATGCCCGGCATTGAAAACTTTGCGCCAGATCGAACAGAAACTAGTAATGGGTCATCTTTATCGCCAAGGCGCTTCTGCATCTCATCTTCGAGTTCGCGAAGGGCTTTAGTAATCTGAATTTCAAGTTCTAAGGGAGCTGCACCTTTTTGCAGATACTCCTTGCATGCCTCTGTTGTGATTGTGAATCCTGGTGGAACTGGAATTCCAATTCGCATCATTTCGGCAAGATTCGCACCTTTGCCGCCTAAGAGATCTTTTAGATCCTTATTGCCTTCGGCAAATGAGTACACAAACTTCGATTGCATGGGGTTCTCCGTTGAACGATCCTGAGCAAAATGTATGTTCTGCACAACCGTTCATGCAACCGAATTACCGCTCACATCAGTGAATTTTGAAGGCTGGTACTAATTACTTGCTTTATTGCGAGTTGCAGCCAAACTAGTAACTGCCGTAACTGCCAAGATTCCAATTATCGTAAGCAAGCTAGCTTCAATGGAAACAGTAGGAATGTGAATACCGGAAAGTTCATGAATTCCCACTTCGTGGAACGCTTCGAAAATCATCTTAATACCGATAAATCCCAAGATAACTGAGAGACCTTTGCTTAGGTAGACCAGGCGCTCAAGTAGTTCTTCTAATAAGAAATAAAGCTGGCGTAGACCCATTAGTGCAAAGATATTTGCCGTTGTAACAACATATGCATTCTTAGTTAAGCCAAAGATTGCTGGAATTGAATCTAGAGAGAAAACTAGGTTGGTAAGGCCAAGAGCCACTAGCGCGATAGTGAATGCGCTTACGCCTTTGCTTTCAAGGAAGCGGACCATGCGCCCCTCTTCCCACTCATCATCTTCGCTCTCTTTAGCCAATGACCATGCGGTGTAGATCAAGAATGCGCCAAATAGGAAAAAGATCCAACCGAATTTTTCAATCAGAGTTGCACCGGCTGGAATCATCAAACCGCGAATACCGATAGTTAAAAGAATGCCTAGAAGTAGCACTAAATGCTGCTTCTCCTTCTCGATTTTGAGTGTTCCTAAAATAATAATGAAGACGAAGATATTGTCGACAGAGAGGGCATATTCAGTTAACCAGCCAGCGAAGTACTCCTTCTGCATGACCTTGTCGCCCCAGTGTGGCAGCAACGCGCCAAATGCGATTGCAGTGCCAACGTAAACAACAGTCCAGAAAGCCGCTTCGCCAATAGATGTCTTCTTGTTGCGACGCAAGATTGCTGCAATCAAGTCAAGGCTAATGAATAGCGTCAGACCCACAATGGTCACAATCCATTCAGTCGTTGAGATCATCTGAAGTGTCCTCTTTCATTTATTGAACGTACCGCGCGAAGTCCATCGCTTGGCCAGATTGAGAATGATGATATTGAGCAAGGGCTAATATCAATATGGAATAGCGAGTTTGGATTTCCCTCTACAACGATACTTGCCATCTGCTTAATTACACCGTTATGGGTAACGATTACTACCTTCTGCCCTGGATATTTCTCCGCAAGCGCATCAAATGCAGGTTCGATTCGCGCTGCAACATCATCATAAGACTCTCCACCAGGTGGCGTGAATGCGCTAGATGAAATCCATGAGGTGTAATCCTCTGGCCACTTCTCTTTAACTTCTTGAATTGAAAGTCCATCCCAATCGCCAAAGCTGCACTCAAACCAAGCTTCATCAAAGATCGGTTTTAAGCCCGTGGCTTTTGCAATCGCTTCTGCTGTTTGTGTTGTGCGCTGTAATGGTGAAGCGATCAAAACATCTGGCTTAATCTTTGCAATCTCAGCTGCAACTTTCTCTGCTTGCGCAAGGCCCGTGTCTGTAAGTGGTGGATTTAAAGGACCGGTGCCCGAAAATTTGCGATCAGGTGTAAGAATGGTTTCACCATGGCGAACCATGTAAACAAAAGTCGGTACTTCGTCTTGGCGCAAACGATCTGTTAAGCGATTAGCCGGCACAACCGGCTTAAAACCATCTACGCGTTCATCTAAAGCTTTATTAGCTAGTCGGTCTGCATGTGCGTTCTCTTCGCGAGGTATCCATCGATATGTAATAAGTGATGGTTCGTGCGCCTGCATCGCAGTCTTAGCTAGCGCCCGCATGCCTTCATTCTTGATCTGCCAGCGACCTGACATCTGCTCAACAACTAGCTTGGAATCCATTGCTACCTCTACGCGGGCAGTTGGATCGAGCTTATTTATATAGTGAAGCGCAGCAATTAATCCGCTGTATTCGGCAACGTTATTTGTTGCAGTGCCAATGAATTCATAAAGCTCTGCAACGACTTTCCCGTGTTCCGAGACAGTCGCGCCATAAGCAGCTGGGCCTGGATTGCCACGAGAACCACCGTCAGCAGTAACTTGGAAAGTACGACTCATCCACGCACCAATATGCGACGGCACTCTTCGCAGCGCGCAACTTCTTCGGCTGCAAGTGCATTTAGCTTTGCGAGGTCACCGGCATTAATTGCCAAGTTGCAACCTGTGCACTGGCCACCATGCAACTTAGCGGCGCCAAATTTCTCATATAAATCCGTAAGGGCTTTATCTATCTGTGGGAAGAGCTCTGCACGCGCTGCCATAGCAATCTTCATATCTGCATCAATTACTGCAAGTGCAGCATCACGCGCAACCGCTGCATCAGCCACCTTTGCTGCGAACTCTGATTCTTTAGCACTTAAATCTTTAATGCGTTCTTTAATTTCATCTGCGCGAACCATTACCTCTAGTTCGACCTCTTCTAGCTCTGCGCGACGAGCATTAAGCGATAGCAATTCATGTTGCATATGCTCAAGCTCTTTAGGTGTTCCCTGACCAGCATTTAATCGCGCTTCATCTTTTTCGATGCGCTTTACAACTTGCTCGACATCGCCTTCGGCACGATTGATCTCTCCGCTTAGATCGCTGAGCTCTGTTTCGGCTGCGATACGAAGGTCGCGGTTGGTTTCGAATTCAATAGTTAGCTCTTTATGTGCCACGGACTCTGGGAGGGTTTGAGCCTTCTGGTTAAGCGAAGCTACCTGTAAATCAAGGTCAGCAAGGCGGAGCACCTTTAGTTGATCATCAACTTTTGCTTGCACTTCTACGCCTTCTTTCGCTTATGGAATTTTGCTTTGCCAATAATATCGGCACTTGACCGCACCCATACACTTCTGGAATGAGTGATGTAACGCTATCTAGGCTCTTTCGCCACATGGCATGGGCAAATAACCAAGTATTTACCAAGCTTTCTACGCTGCCAGAAGAAGCGCTCTCTTTTGCAGCTTGGAATCCAGAGTGGACCGTTGGAAAGATTGCGAACCACATAGTCATCGCGCAAGGACGTTTAATCTCTCGTCTTGAGAAGAACAGTGCACCCGAAGAAGTCGAATTTTCTCTGACTCCGCAAGGCATGAAGGATTTGGCCGCAAAGTCTCTCGCCAACGATGCCAAGATCCAAACCTTGATTGATGCGCCAGAAGAGATGCTTACCTTTGTTCGCTATGGCGAAACAGTTTCTTATCTTTCAACTTCTGTAATTGCACAACTAGTTCATCACGCTACAGAACATAGAGCTCAGATTTCAGATATCTTGGCATTTAACAAGATGGATGTAGTAAATCTAGATGATTACGATTTATGGAGCTTCGAAAAATCTGAAAGAAGCTGACCAGATTGCTAATGCAATTACTGGAATTGCAGAGAATGCACAGAGCCATCCGTAAGTCATAGAACTAATAATCACGCCTGCTGCAGCGCCGCCACCAGCACCTGCAAGATTCATAACTAGATCACTCGCGCCTTGCGATGAGGTCTTTAGAGTTGGATCAACGCTAGAACTTAATAGCGCAGAACCTGCGATTAATGTAAAAGACCAACCTAGACCTAGTAAGAATAATCCGAAACCAAGACGCGGCACATCATCTGCAGCAGCAGTTCCTGAAACTACAGCTGAAGCAAGCAGAATCACTAGCCCTGCTTGAATTGTCTTGATGCGACCGATGCGATCACTAATGCTGCCTACAATTGGCGAAAATGCATACATACCGATTACGTGAATGCTAATTACTAGACCAATAATCTTTAGTGAAACATCTACGTGAGCCATGTGCACCGGAGTCATAACCATCACGGAGACCATTACTAAATGGCCGATTGCAATTGAAAGAATTGCGAAGAGTGCGATTGGTTTGTGCCAGATATGCGAAAGCGCCTCTTTTATATGCTTTTTTCCCGCTGCATAGCTCTTACCTTCGCCAAGTGCAGTTAAGTAAGGATCAGGCTTTAGGAATAGAAAGATCAAAAGCGAAGCAAAGGTAAGTGTGGTCGCGGAGATCATGTATGGGCCAACTAATCGCGGTAACCCAAAGTGTTCCGCTAAATCCCCCGCAGGTGACATTAAGTTTGGACCGGTAACTGCGCCAACGGTTGAACCCCAAACAACATAAGACAATTGCTTTGCGCGATGCGCCTCTTCCACTAAATCAATTGCTGCAAAACGAGCTTGATATGCAGATGCGCTTGCAGATCCAACCAGGAACGAGCCAGAGAGCATTAAGAAGATATTCGAGTGCACTCCACCAAGAATTGCCAAGAATGAACCAAGTACACCCGCTGCGTAACCAAAAGAAAGCGCTGTACGTCGACCACCACGAGCAGTCAGTCGCGCTAATGGCAGAGCAAGCGCTGCGGCGCCAAGAACTGAAAATGTCTGAGCCAGTCCAGCAAGTTCTTCAGATCCTGTAATTGATGCGACCAAGAGTGAACCTGCAGCAACCGTGCCTGCTGTTCCGACACCGGCACCAATTTGTGCGGCAGTTAAAGTCTTAAGAGTTTTCTTCTGAAGCTCTACATGTTGAGACATGCGGGCTACTTTACGTTATTTAT
>JBFYJK010000122.1:0-6568 GCA_041311445.1 Candidatus Nanopelagicales bacterium | reverse complement strand
ATTACGGCCCGCTAGGCGTTGAAGTTAAGAACAACGTTAAGCGCCAATGGTGGAAAGCAATGGTGCAGGGTCGCGAAGATGTGGTCGGCCTAGATTCATGCGTGATTTTGGCTCGCGAAGTTTGGGAAGCATCAGGTCACGTTGCGACATTCTCTGATCCACTTACTGAGTGCACCGCTTGCCATAAGCGTTACCGTGCAGATCATTTAGAAGAAGCTTTCGAAGCAAAACATAAGCGACTTCCTTCTTCACTCGAAGAGATAAATTGCCCAGCTTGCGGCAACAAGGGACAGTTCACTCCACCGAAGAATTTCTCTGGTCTACTAAAGACCTACCTTGGACCAGTTGAAGATGAGAGCGGGCTAGCTTTCCTCCGTCCTGAAACAGCTCAAGGTATCTTTATTAATTACGATCAAGTACAGACAACTTCTCGCAAGAAGCCACCATTTGGTATTGGCCAGATTGGTAAATCATTCCGTAACGAAATTACGCCAGGTAACTTTATTTTCCGTACTCGTGAATTTGAACAGATGGAGATGGAGTTCTTCGTAGTTCCAGGAACAGATGAAGAGTGGCATCAATATTGGATTGATACTCGTATGGCTTGGTATACGGGCCTTGGAATTAACCCAGATCGTCTTCGTATTTACGAACATCCAAAAGAGAAGCTTTCACATTACTCAAAGCGCACGGTCGATATCGAATACAAGTTTGAATTCTCTGGCACTGAGTGGGGCGAATTAGAAGGTATCGCTAACCGTACTGATTACGACCTTAAGGCGCACTCAGCTGCAAGTGGTAAAGATCTTTCATTCTTCGATCAAGAGAAGAATGAACGTTGGACACCATTTGTTATTGAACCTGCTGCCGGCGTTGATCGCGCAACTCTTACCTTCTTGATGGATGCTTACACAGAAGATGAAGCGCCAAATTCAAAGGGCGAAATGGAGAAGCGCGCAGTAATGAAGCTTGATCATCGCCTAGCGCCAATCAAGGTTGCAGTCCTTCCGCTCTCACGTAACGCTGATTTATCGCCAAAAGCACGCGATTTAGCAGCGCAATTACGCCAGAACTGGACCGTTGATTTTGATGATGCTGGTGCAATTGGTCGCCGTTACCGTCGTCAAGATGAGATCGGTACACCGTTCTGCATCACCGTTGATTTTGAAACTCTTGATGATAACGCTGTGACAATTCGCGAACGCGACACAATGGCACAAGAGCGTGTATCAATCGATCAGGTTCAATCATGGCTAGCTCCGAAACTTCTCGGTTGCTAACACTTCCACTTAGAGACGGCGACTTTGAGGTAGATCCTGCAGTCGTTCTGGCTCCGATGGCTGGTATTACCAATGCGCCATTTCGCCAACTCTGTCGCGAGCAAGGCGCTGGTTTATTTGTATCTGAAATGGTTACTGCGCGTGCGTTGATCGAACGTCGTGAAGAGACATTTCGATTGATTAAACCAGGACCGGGTGAATGGCCACGAAGTGTGCAGCTATACGGAACTGATCCAAATGTAATGCGCGCAGCTGTTGAGATGATTGGCAAAGAAAATTTAGCTGATCACATCGATATGAACTTTGGTTGCCCAGTTCCAAAGGTAACTCGTAAGGGTGGCGGAGCAGCGCTTCCATTTAAGCGCCGACTATTTTCAAGTATCGTTAAGAACGCAGTCGATGCTGCAAAGCCATACGGCATTCCAGTTACGGTAAAGATGCGCATCGGCATTGATAGTGATCACAAAACTTACTTAGAAGCAGCAGATGCAGCAGCAGATGCTGGTGTGGCATGGGTTGCGCTACATGCGCGAACTGCTGCGCAGATGTATGAAGGCCAAGCAGATTGGTCAGCAATCGCAACCCTTAAAGAACATCTACGTCCAAAGGGAATTCCAGTATTAGGAAATGGCGATATCTGGTCTGGCCAAGATGGCGTGCGCATGGTTCAGGAGACAGGTTGCGACGGCGTTGTGGTTGGTCGAGGTTGCTTAGGCCGTCCGTGGTTATTTAAGGATTTAGTAAATTCATTTGCAGGTAGCGATGAGCGTTATTTACCAACGCTTTTTGAGGTCCGAGAAGTGATGTATCGCCACGGTGAATTGATTGTCGAATACTTCGAATCTGAAGAGCGCGGATGTAAAGACCTTCGTAAACATATGGCTTGGTATTTAAAGGGTTTCCGCGTAGCGCGCGAACTTCGTAGCCAATTCGGAATGATCGGCACTTTGAAAGAGTTCCGTGGATTATTGGATCAGTTAGAAGATCAGCCATATCCGCAGGAAGTAGGAGAGAAGCCACGTGGCCGTACCAGCCATGGCCGCCCACCAACACTTCCAGATGGGTGGCTCAAAGATCCTGATGAAATGGTTCATGTAGAGCTAGAAGATTCTTATAGTGGTGGTTAACTAAAAAATGTTTAAGTTAATTCGCCGTTTCATCTCACTTATCTTCTTGGTAATTATTGGTATTCCATCATTCTTCTTCGGCCAAGTTTGGTACGAAGCGCATTTTCCAGATCACGTATCTGCAAACTATGCAGTGGTTATGGGTGCAGCTCAATACGATGGTCGACCAAGTGATGCGCTTGAAGCCCGACTTGTCGAAGCAAAGCGTTTATACAGCGCAGGTCTAGTTAAGAAGATTGTGACAGTTGGCGCAGGTGCACCTGGAGATCGTTACACCGAAGCTCGTGCAGGACGTATCTGGTTGATTCAAAATGGCGTGCCTCGCAATAACGCGATTGAAATTGGACAGGGTCGCGACACTATCCAAAGCGTTAAAGCTTTTACAGATTACTTTAAGAAGAATGGCATCAATCAAATCATCATCGTCACCGATCCATATCATTGCAAGCGATCAATGTTTGTTTCAGAAGATTTAGGTGTGAATGCTTCGTGCTCACCAGTGCAGAGCGGCCCGTTCTCATTAAGTAATTCATCGCTTCATTACTTATGGCGTGAAGGCAATGCATATATTGCTTATCGCACCTTAGAGAAGCTCGGAATTCACGTAAGTGACCACCTGGAGAGCACCGGCCTTTCCGCTATCGGGCTTGGTTAGTAGGCTAAATACATGTACGAAGCGCGCGATATTGAGCGATTTATTACGGAACCGGCTAAGCGTCCGGGCCGTACTGAATTCATGCGTGATCGCGCTCGTTTGATTCACTCAGCAGCGCTTCGTCGTCTAGCCGCAAAGACTCAAGTAGCTGTTCCTTGGGAGAACGATTTTCAACGTACTCGACTTTCACATTCACTTGAATGCGCGCAGATAGGTCGCGAATTTGGTGCATCGCTTGGCGCTGATCCAGACTTAATTGATACCGCTTGTTTGGCGCACGATTTAGGACACCCACCATTTGGCCACAATGGAGAAACTGCACTTGCAGAGGTGGCAAAAGAGATCGGTGGCTTCGAAGGCAACGCGCAAACATTTCGAATTCTCACTCGCTTAGAGGCAAAGACATACGAAGGCGAACGCAGCGTCGGTTTAAATTTAACCAGAGCTTCATTGGACGCATGCACAAAATATCCATGGAGCCAATCTGTAAATCCAAAGAAGTTTGGTGTTTATGCAGATGATCAAGAGATCTTTAATTGGATGCGCAAAGGTGCGCCAGAGAATCGCCGTACCTTTGAAGCGCAGATCATGGATTGGTCTGATGATGTTTCATATTCAGTTCATGACTTCGAAGATGCAATTGTTGCCAGCCAGTTAAGCGTTCCAGAGATTGAGAGCGACTTATCTGAAATTTATACCATCATGAATAAGAGCTACTTAGAGAGCAGTAAACAGGAAGCAGAATCTGCGCTAGAACGCTTACAGAAACTTTCATGCTGGCCAAAAGCTTTTGATGGTATGCATAGAGATTTAGCTCGACTTAAGGATTCAACCAGTCAATTGATTGGCCGCTTTGTATTTGAATCAGAGCGCGCAACTCGTGAGAAGTACGGTAACGGCGAATTGAAAAGATTCGGCGCAGATCTAGAGATTCCACGCGATCAATTGGTGGAAGTAGCGTTATTAAAGTCGATTAGCGCTTTCTATTTGATTCAAGCCCCAGAAGCCCAAGCTCGCTATGCAAAACAGCGCCAAGTTATCTATGAATTGGTCGAGATGATTCAGGCGGCAGGACCACAAGTTTTGGATACGGTATTTCTAGATGCATGGCACCAATCTCCTGATTCACGCCTACGAGTGATTGTTGATCAGGTCGCAAGCCTGACTGATCCAGCGGCGCACGCTCTTCACGCTAGGTTGTCCTCATGAGCGGAATGATTCGTAATGAGGATGTTGCATACGTCCGCGAAAATATCCGCATCGACGAAGTTGTTAATGATTACCTACCGCTAAAACAAGCAGGTGGAGATCAGAAGAAAGGCCTATGTCCTTTCCATGATGAGAAGTCTCCGTCGTTCCACGTAACTCTTTCACGAGGATATTTCCACTGCTTTGGTTGTGGCAAAGGCGGAGATGTAATCAAGTTCTTGATGGATATCGAACATATCTCTTTCGTTGAAGCAATTGAAAAGTTAGCTGGCCGCATGGGTTACCAATTAACTTATGAAGGCGGAAAGTCCAGTGATTACAAGCCGGGACTTAAGAGCAGGCTGATCGCTGCAAACGAAGCAGCACAGAAATTTTATGCAGAACAGATCAATACACCTGGAGCACAAGTAGGTCGCGACTTTCTCCTAAAGCGTGGCTTTGATCGAGCCGCTTGCGAAAGTTTCGGAGTTGGGTACGCACCAGATGAATGGGATGCACTCACTAAACATCTTCGTGCCCAAGGTTTTACTGGCGAAGAGCTAGAGGTTGCGGGTCTATCTAAAGAGGGCCAGAAGGGAATGATCGATCGTTTCCGTAATCGTTTAGTTTGGCCAATCCGCAACATCACTGGCGATGTAGTTGGTTTTGGTGCTCGTAAATTATCTGAAGAAGATCAAGGACCAAAGTATTTAAATACTTCAGAGACCCCGATCTATAAGAAGAGCCAAGTTCTTTATGGTTTAGATAAGGCTAAGAAAGAGATTGCTAGCAAGCGCCAGGTAGTAGTTGTTGAAGGCTATACAGATGTAATGGCAGCGCATTTAGCTGGCGTTACGACCGCGGTAGCTACCTGCGGTACCGCTTTCGGAGACGATCACATCAAAATCTTGCGTAATTTACTCATGGATGACGATGCTTTTAGAGGCGAAGTTATCTTTACCTTTGATGGAGATGCAGCAGGGCAGAAAGCGGCACTTCGCGCATATGAAGATGATCAGAAGTTTGTTACACAGACATTTGTTGCAGTTGAAGCAAGCGGAATGGATCCATGCGAACTACGCCAAGCTCATGGCGATGCCGCACTGCGCGATCTAATTGCAAGTCGCATTCCGCTATTTGAGTTCGCAATTCGCACTGAATTAAAGAAACATGATCTTCAGACAGCGGAAGGTCGCGTAAACGCTTTAGCAAATACCGCACCGATGGTTGCAAACATCAAGAACAAAGCGCTTCGCCCCGAATATGTAAAACAACTTGCACTCTGGCTCGGCATGGACGTTGATCCAGTGCTATCCGCAGTAACTCAATTGGCCGGAAAAGTTACAGTTACAAAGAGCGAAACTGTTGTTGGCAACTGGCGCCCAGATCCAAAAGAGCCAACCTTGATTTTGGAGCGCGAAGTTCTGAAGGCGAAGCTGCAGGTCCCAAATTTGGTAACTGGTTGGTCAGCGCTTCCGGCAAATTCATTCTCGCATCCGGCTTATCAAGCGATGCGCGGTGCGATTGAAGCCGGCGCAAAGTTGGATTCAATTGAAAATGAAGATTTAAAATCTCTATTCACTGAATTGTCAGTTGAACCAATCCGTTCGGATGGCGAAGTTTCAGATAAGTATGTGGAATCAATCGTTGCTCGTCTACATGAAGTCGCGCTTTCGCGCACCATTGCAGATGCCAAATCAAAATTGCAACGCGTTAATCCAACAGACGCAGAATATGAAGCGCTCTTCACTGAATTGGTCACCCTCGAATCACAGCGCAGAATCTTGCGCGAAAAGGCGCTCGGAACCATTTAAAAAGGCGCTTTTAAGGCGATTTTTACCTATCGCGCCCATGTTGTAGAGTTTGCCCTCGCAGCATTCCCTGATAGCTCAATGGCAGAGCAGCCGGCTGTTAACCGGCAGGTTCTTGGTTCGAGTCCAAGTCAGGGAGCTTTTCTTTTTAAGCCTATTATTTAGACATGTCTTATCGTTCAAGATCTGTAATTGCCTCCTGGAGATCGCAGAGCCCATCAACTCGATTACTGCGGTTCTGGCTTGGCGCCACCTGGGTTTATGGCGGATGGGATAAAGCAAGTGATCCAAGTTTCTTGACTCCTGGAACCGTAAATTACATCGGCAATCAGATTCGTGGCACTGCAGAGATTTCCCCGCTAGCGCCGCTACTAAACCACTCTCTTGAACATGCAACTTTGGTTGGAATTGCAGTTATGCTTACAGAATTTGCAACCGGTCTAGCAACTCTACTTTTTATTGCACCTAGACTTTTTGCATTAGCAGGTTTTGCAACATCTGTCGGAC
>JBFYJK010000114.1:0-6029 GCA_041311445.1 Candidatus Nanopelagicales bacterium | reverse complement strand
GCCTTTTGACCATAGAGAGTCTTTGAAACTTTATATCCGAGTTTGCTTAAATCGATTTCAACAGTGCATGGCTTAGCTGCGATAACCACTAGAACTTTGCTCTTCTTTGATTCACGTAGATAAGCCAAGTAATTATCCTCAGCCGCAACCCAGCGCAAACCGCCGTTAATAAACGCATCATCGGTGCGACGTAACTTAGCTAGCTTCTTTACCTCTGCAAAGAACGCTGAATCCCAATTGCTTCGATCTTCCCAATTAATTGTGCGTCGTGCGTCTTCTCCGGATTTACCTTCAAAGCCCAACTCATCACCCATAAATACCGATGGCACACCTGGGTATGTCATTAACATCGTCATTGCAGCTGTGTGTTTTGCTTTATCGCCACTAACGATGGTTCGGAACCTCGGGGTGTCATGTGAATCTAAGAGAATCATTGAAGCAACGAGTGCGCGCCAAGGAATTGATCCATTGAAGTTCTTCATTGAATCAACAAATTGCTTACCTGAAATACGTGGCGAATCAATAGGCAGACCCTGGAAGCCGCCACTTAACTTTGCTTTCTCATTCATCCAAGATGAAAGCGGACGTGAGAATCCTTGGTAATTCATGGTGCCGTGCCAGCCCGCACCAGCCAAATCATTTGCGACGAAATCGGCATTCTCTGCAACTAGCCAAGCATCTGGCTTGGTCTCTTCTACTGCTTTGCGAATTCCGTACATAACTTCATCGTGGATATCGATATTGCCGTATTTTCCGGTCATATTGCCAACATCTACGCGCCAACCAGCCATGCCCCACTTAGGTGAAAGCCACTTACGGATAATTGAATTGGGCGCTTCGTACATCGCTTTACGCAGCTCTCTTGAGCCGTAATTTAATTTAGGTAGAGATTCAAGACCCCACCAACCTTCATAGCCCCACTTATATTTCTTATTCCAATAAAAGAATCCGGCTTCTTTACTCTTCTTATCCTTCTTAGCTTTTGCCAACCAGTAATGGCCCGCACCGCAATGATTAGAAGTTATATCTCCGACTAAACGAATCTTCTTCTTGTTAGCAGCCTTAACTAAGCTGAACCAAGCTTTGTTGCCACCAAGCAGTTCATCCACTTCATCAAAGCTGCTTGCGTCGTAGCGGTGGTTAGAACGTGATGGGAAGAATGGAGTGAAGTAAATTCCGTTAGCGCCAAGTTCGGTAACGTGATCGAGATGTTCTTCGACGCCTTTTAAATCGCCGCCATAAACTTCAATACCGGTGAACTTTGACTTATCTCGTGGAAGTTCATTCCAATCGCGAGCTACAGCCCAATCTGGCAACTTCTTCTCTGAAGTTTTTGCAAAACGATCTGGGAAAATCTGATAGAAAATTGAACTATTAAGCCATTGCGGATACGCAGGTCGCGCTACTAATTGAAAATCTGTATTTGAATGTACGTCGTGATTGGTAAGCCCTGCCGCACTTAACCAGTCGTACTTCTTATCGCCTGCAAATAGGAAGCGATAACGTGTTTCGTAATTGATGATTTCAATGGTTACACCCCACCAAGATTCGGTGCGGCCTTTACCAACGCGCTTTAAGTGAGCAGTTCTAGGTTCGCCATCATGGTAATAACGCATAACTGCGTGTTCGAACTTGTAAGAGTTTGGTACTCGAACTTTGAAGGTAACTTTCTGACCTAATTTGGGCGCAGAGTTACTTACGTAAAGTTCACTTCCATCATGATGCGGCTCTAAGAACATGAGCCGATAGTACTTATATAGAGCGCAGCTATTACTTGTGAAGCTGGTCTACTGAGTCATCCCAGCCGGTCACATCTTCAGGCTTACGAGGGCCTTTTCCGATGTAACGAGCTGAAGGGCGAATCAAGCGCCCAGTGCGCTTCTGCTCCAAGATATGTGCAGACCAACCAGCGGTACGAGCTGAGGTAAACATTGGTGTGAACATATGAGATGGAACTTCTGCGAAATCAAGAAGTACTGCAGCCCAGAACTCAACGTTAGTTTCTAGAACGCGATCCGGACGACGTTCGCGTAACTCTGTAAGTGCTGCTTCTTCAAGCGCCTTTGCAACTTCGTAACGTGGTGCGCCGAGTTCTTCGCAGGTACGACGAAGAGTGCGTGAACGTGGATCTTGTGCGCGATAAACGCGGTGACCGAAGCCCATCAAACGTTCGTTGTTATCTAATAATTCTTTTACATAAGCACGAGCATCGCCGCGCTTTTCAACTTCTTCAATCATGTGAAGAACGCGTGAAGGTGCACCACCATGTAGTGGACCTGACATTGCGCCGATTGCACCAGATAGTGAAGCTGCAACATCTGCACCGGTTGATGCAATAACGCGAGCTGTAAATGTAGATGCATTCATGCCGTGTTCTGCTGCAGATACGAAGTAAGCATCAACTGCGCGAACATGCTTTGGATCTGGCTCACCGCGCCAACGAATCATCATTCGTTCGGTAACAGTGTGTGCCTTATCAATCTCTGATTCAGGAACTGCTGGCGCTGCATAACCACGTGCAGATTGCGCAACATAAGAAAGCACCATCACTGATGCACGCGCTAACTGATCGCGCGCTTCCTCATCAGAAATATCTAGAAGTGGCTTGAAACCCCAAGCTGGTGCAAGCATTGCAATCGCGGATTGAACATCTACGCGAACATCGCCTGAGTGAACAGGAAGCGGGAATTTCTCAGCGCTCGGAAGGCCTGGATTGAATTGATCATCAACCAATAAACCCCAAACATTGCCGAATGAAACGCGACCAACTAAGTCTTCGATATCAACGCCACGGTATCGAAGCGCGCTACCTTCTTTATCTGGTTCAGCAATCTCTGATTCAAATGCAATAACGCCCTCTAAGCCAGGCTTGAAATCTTCGCTCATAGGGCAATTCTGCCCCCAAATTTTCAGGCTAAAAACCATCATGCGGTACGAGTAAAGTGACCTTCCATACATGAACCGCGAAGAAATCCAATCCATGCGCCGCTCCTACAGCGAGCGAGAGTTAGCACTGCCAAAAGATCCGATCTCGGCATTTAAAGGTTGGCTAAAAGAAGCGGCGGAGCTTCCATCAATAATCGAAGCAAATGCGATGGTGTTATCAACTCTTGGCGCAGATGAAGCGCTCCAATCTCGATCTGTCCTCCTAAAAGATGTAACTGATTCAGGATTTACATTCTTTACAAATTACAACTCACGTAAAGCTCAAGCAATTGAACTAAATCCTCAAGTGACGCTCCTCTTTCCTTGGTATGCAATGGAGCGCCAAGTAATTATTCAAGGTTTTGCAACAAGAGTTTCGCAAGAAGAATCCGATGCTTATTTTCAGAGCCGACCTTGGTCTTCTCAGATTGGCGCATGGGCATCACAACAATCTGCGCCGCTTAACTCTCGCGAAGAGTTAGAGATTAGATTTAAAGGTGCGGCAGAGAAATGGCCTGAGGGAAGCAGAGTTCCAACTCCTCCACATTGGGGTGGATATCTAGTTGTTCCATTCTCGATTGAATTCTGGCAAGGAAGATATTCACGTTTACATGACCGAATTAGATATGAACGGTCTCAAAATTCGGGCGAACCAAGTGGCGATTGGGAAACACAGCGCTACTACCCGTAAAATTTATACATGAGCGATATCAAGATTCCAGATAATCTAAAACCAAAAGATGGTCGTTTTGGTTGTGGCCCGTCAAAGATTCGTCCAGAAGCTCTTGAGTCGTTAATCAAATCGCAATCAATTCTCGGAACTTCGCATCGCCAGAAGCCAGTAAAGAATGTCGTAAATCGTGTTCGCACTGGATTAAATTCACTATTTAATCTTCCTGAAGGTTACGAAGTTGTTCTTGGTAATGGCGGATCTACCGCGTTCTGGGATATCGCAACTTCAGGGCTAATTGAGAAGAAATCACAGCACCTTCATTTCGGCGAATTCTCATCTAAATTTGCCCAAGCCGCTAAAGAGAACCCGTTTATCGAAGATCCGACGGTAATTAAGGCGGAACCTGGTTCGCACCCAGCAGCAGTTGCTGAAGCTGGCGTCGATGTTTATGCGCTGACACATAACGAAACTTCTACTGGTGTATCGATGCCAATCAAACGCCCTGCTGGCACGGACGGCGCACTTGTTCTTGTGGACGCTACCTCTGCAGCTGGCGGCTTATCGGTTGATGCAGAAGAATTCGATACTTATTACTTTGCACCGCAGAAATCTTTCGCTTCCGACGGTGGACTCTGGTTAGCGTTAATGAGTCCAGCGGCGCTAGAACGTGCAGCGAAAATTAAAGCATCCGGTCGTTGGATTCCAGCATTCTTCGATCTGACAATTGCGATCGAGAATTCTAAGTTAGATCAGACTTACAACACCCCTGCGCTTGCAACAATGATTCTCTTGGCGGATCAAATTGAATGGTTTAACAACAATGGCGGACTTAGCTTCGCTGCTGGACGAAGTGCAAAATCTGCAGAGATTATGTATGGGTGGGCAGAGAAGACTTCTTTTACAACTCCATTTGTTACAGATCCTGCAATGCGGTCGAATGTAGTTGCGACAATTAACTTCGATGAATCTATAGATGCCGCAAAAGTCGCAGCGACTCTACGCGCAAACGGAATCGTTGATACCGAGCCATATCGCAAACTGGGTAAGAATCAATTAAGAATTGGTATGTTCCCAGCTATTGATCCGTCGGATATTGAAGCTCTGACAAAATCAATCGAATACGTTGTAGAGCACCTTTAATTGAGTAAATTAAAGCGCGATTCACTCTTCTGGACCGTCGCAGGTCAAGCAACAATCCTTAACTTCTTTCTTGGCGGGTTTGGTCCCTCGCAACCACTGCTTCGCGAAGAGCAAGGAACTTCTCTAACTGTTGCCGGTTTGCACGGCACCATGATGGGAATTGCAGCGATTATTGCTGGTTTTATCCACCCAAAGTTAAATCATAAATATGGCCGCCGAAATACTTCGTGGTTGGGTCTATTTATTTTCACAATTGGAATGCCGTTCTTTGCACTTGGTCCATCTGTTCAAGTAACGCTGCCAGCAGTGCTCTTCTCATGCATAGGTTTTAACTTTGTAATTCTTAATATGGTGACTCTGCTTTCACATCATTATCCAGAGACACCAGATTTAGCAGTTTCGCAGAGCAATGGAATTAATGCGGTCGGCTTTGTCTTCGGCACAATCTTGGTTGGAACGCTGGCATCGTTTGGAATCTCATGGCGCGCAGGATTGTTGCTATGTGTACCTGCCGCAATTGCACTCTACTTTTTTGGTCGCGACAAGATTGATGATAATCACGACGCTGATGCACCACGTCAAAGCGGCAAATTAGGCGGCAAGTTCTGGATTGCATGGTTTGGTTTCTTCACCACAATCTCATCTGAATTCGCTACCTCATTCTGGTCAGCAGCCCTCTTGTCAGATCGCACTGGCGCCTCTGCCGCCTTTTCAACTTTATGTGTTGCGGCCCTAGGTACAGGTTTTGGAATTGGTCGATGGTTCATTCCGATCTGGATGCGCAAGACCACATTGGATATAAGATTAAAAACTATTCTTACGATTCAATTCGTATCTTTTATGCTCTTCTGGTTATCGCATAACTTGGTCTTCTCATTAATTATGTTGCTCTTTGTCGGCATCGGAATCAGTGGCCAGTTCCCTATGACCATGGTTCGCATTATTCAATTAAGTGATGGCAAGCCTGATTTATCTATGGGTAAATCTGCTTATGCCGCTGGTGCAGCTATCGCACTTGCGCCATTCCTACTTGGTTTCTTTGGTGATCACATAGGTATTTCAAAGGCTTACCTGATGGTGCCGGTATTGATTGCGTGCTCATTTGGAGCAATCCTGCTATCTAGCTTGCAAGAACCGCAGAAACGCTAACATCAGCAGGAATTACTGCTTTATTTCGGTACTTCAAGAGCGCGAATATCGCTGCAGATAGAGTGATTACGCCACATCCAGCCATGGTCCAACGAACGCCAATATGTTCAGAACAGTAACCAATGAACGGCGAACCAATTGG
>JBFYJK010000095.1:0-8174 GCA_041311445.1 Candidatus Nanopelagicales bacterium | reverse complement strand
CCCATTGAGATCAAAGTTAGGTCTGGATGGCCTGGCATCGCTGGTGGGTTTGCTGGTTTCTCGTGGAATGCCTTAATAGTGATTCCATCTTCAGCTAATTCGATGCAACCAAACTCTGATGCCTCACTTCGAGGTACACGAATTGCTGCGATGGTGATTCCGGCATTTGTTTCGCGATGTTGCTGGAACATCTGCATTGGATCCATGCGATAAACGTGATCGGCGCCAAAAACTAAAACATCTTTTGGGTTCTCATCATGAATTAAATTGAAATTCTGCAGAATCGCATCTGCGCTACCGGTGTACCAACGAGGTCCCAAACGCTGCTGCGCCGGAACTGGAGTCACGTAATTTCCAAGGAGCGTTGACATGCGCCAAGTTGTGGTGATGTGGCGGTCAAGTGAATGAGATTTATATTGAGTCAAAACCGCGATACGACGCATATCTGCATTAACAAGATTTGATAGAACGAAATCGATCAATCGATATGAACCTGCAAATGGAACCGCTGGTTTTGCACGATCTGCAGTAAGCGGCATTAAACGCTTACCTTCTCCGCCCGCGAGCACAATTCCTAGTGGATAGTCGCGGAAACTCATGTCGCAACTTTAACCCGCTATGCGGTGGCGCGATAGGGTTTTTGAAATTAAAGTTTGGTCATGAGAATCGGCTTGATAACTAAGGAATGGCCACCGCAAGTTTATGGTGGTGCCGGTGTCCATGTAGTGCAGCTTTCTCAAGCCCTTCGCAACCAGCCAAATATTGAAGTCGATGTCCACTGCTTTGGTGGCCCACGTAACGATGCAAATGGCTACAGCACCCCAACTGGCTTTGAAAATTCAAATGCCGCACTTCAAGCGCTGGCTACAGATTTAGCAATTGCAGATAATTTAAGCGGCGTAGATGTAATCCATTCACATACTTGGTATGCAAACTTCGCTGGCTTCACTGCAAACTTACTCCACGGCATTCCCCATGTAGTTAGCGCGCACTCGCTCGAACCACTTCGCCCATGGAAAGCTGAACAACTTGGTGGCGGTTACCAGATTTCATCTTGGGCGGAAAAGAGCGCTTACGAAGCCGCTGATGCAATCATCGCAGTATCCGATGGCATGCGCGCCGATGTATTAAAGGCATATCCAAAGGTGGATCCAGCTAAAGTTGTAACAATCCGAAATGGTGTTGATGTCTCTAAATTTGCACCCAATTCAAATACCGATGTGCTTTCCAAACACGGAATCGAAGGTCGCTATGCAATCTTCGTAGGACGCATTACTCGTCAAAAGGGACTTGCCCACCTACTTCGTGCATGGCAGAACGTCTCACCTGAATACGGCTTAGTTCTTGCGGCAGGCTCACCTGATGAACCTGGCATCGGCAAAGAGGTCGAAGATCTAATTAATGAACTGCAGAAGACTCGCAAGAACATCTGGTGGATTAAAGAGATGGCGCCGCACGATGAATTGACCGCGTTATTAACTAACGCAGATCTCTTTCTCTGTCCATCCATTTATGAACCCCTTGGCATTGTTAACCTTGAAGCTATGGGCTGCGAAACCGCTGTTCTCGCTTCTCGCGTTGGTGGAATTCCAGAAGTTGTTGCAGATGATGAAACTGGTCGCTTGGTTAATTACGATGCCGACAACACAGCGAAGTTTGAATCGGATTTCACCAACCAAATTGAAGAGCTAATGGCTAACCCGGCTCTCTTAACTCAGATGGGTAAAGCAGGTCGCATCCGTGCTGAGAAACACTTTGGTTGGGACGCGGTCGCTAAGCAGACAATCGAACTTTATAACTCCCTCCTAAAGTAGACTCACGAGCCTTATGACTCGTAAACATCTTGGCCAATTTATTCTTGTCGGCTTCCTTTGGGGCGTTCCATATCTATTCATGCGCGTAGCAGTACGCGAATGGGATCCATCTGTAGTCGTATTCGGTCGCGTAGTTATCGGCGCAGCAATTCTCTTCCCTATCGCGATTCGCCGCGGAGTCATGAAAGATACGATTCTTGGAATCAAATGGATCATCGCGTATGCAATCTTTGAAATGTGCGGTCCTTGGTATTTGATCACTCACGCTGAAACTAAATTAAATTCAGGTCTTGCAGGTTTACTTGTGGCAACCGTTCCAATCTGGTCAACTATTTATTCATCTCTAGCTGGCGATAAGACCGTTTGGCATGCAAAGCGCTTAATGGGAATCGTTATCGGGTTTATTGGTCTAGTTTTGATTGTTGGCATCGAAACAATCTCTGGCGCTGCAGATGCATTTAGCGTCTTCCAAGTTGTACTCGCTGCAATTCTCTATTCAACTGCGATGGCAATCATTCTTAAAGGAATGCCTCATGGCGATGGTGTGGCAATCAACGCGGTTGCGATGGCGCTAACTGCGCTTGTATTTGCTCCTTCGGCTTTAAGCAATCTGCCAGCAAAGATGCCGTCATTTAGTGCGACTGCATCTCTAATCGGACTAGGTGTACTAAGCACAGGATTAGCGTTCATGATTTATTTCGGGCTTATCAAAGAGATTGGCCAAGCTCGCGGATCTCTAGTTACCTATCTAAATACTGCATTCGCAGTTGTATTAGGCGTAATTATTCTGGGTGAACCAATCACAATCGGAATGATTATTGGTCTGCCGTTGGTATTAGTTGGTTCTTACTTCGCTTCCAGAAAAGCAGTTACTGCTTAGTTCTAATTAGTTTATAAGTTTTTAGAGTAACCCAATTTATCTAGCAGCTTAGGATCGCGCTGCCACTCTTTGCTTACCTTGATATGTAGACCAAGGAAGCATTTGCCACCAATTAAGCCTTCAATATCTTTACGTGCAGTCATGCCAATCTCTTTTAGAGTTTCGCCTTTGTGGCCTAGCAAGATGCCGCGCTGCGAATCACGTTCGACGTGAATAGTTGCATGAATATCAGTTAAATCTTTACCTTCGCGCTTATTCATTTCATCAATAGTTACAGTGATTGAATGTGGAAGTTCTTGGCGCACACCCTTGATTGCTGCTTCGCGAATATGTTCGCAGATTAACTTCTCTAGAGTTTGATCGCTCTTCTGATCTTCAGGATAAAGCTGTGGGCCTTCAGGCAAGTGCTTCGCAAGGAGTTCAGAAAGCACATCAATCTGCAACGCCTTAACTGCAGAGACCGGAATGATTTCGGTCCAATCAGTTAGTGCGCCAACTTCCATTAAACGAACCGGCAAAGTCTCTTTTGCCACGGTATCGATCTTGGTAACCACCGCAATCTTCTTAGCGCGAGAGTTCTTTACGATATTAAGAATATGTTCGTCGCCTGCGCCAGTCTTTTCATTTGCAGGAAATGTCATGATGACAATGTCAACGCTTTCGAGCGAATCGGTAACGACATCATTTAAGCGACGGCCTAGAAGAGTGCGTGGCTTATGCATACCTGGCGTATCAACAAGCACAGCTTGAAATTCTGGACCATTAACTATGCCGCGAATTGCGTGACGAGTGGTATTTGGATGGTGCGAAGTAATCGCAACCTTCTGCCCTACTAGTGCATTAATTAGGGTCGACTTACCGGTGTTTGGTCTGCCAACAATGGCTACAAATCCCGATTTCATTGGCTTAATTATCGCATTACTTCGATGGCATCACTTACACCCGTACAAATCATGGCTGATCCATCACCGATTATGCGGTGACAACCTTCAGAGAGCGGCGAGGTAATCGGTCCAGGTATTGCCATTACTTTTCGATTTAGCGCCGCTGCATCATGTGCAGTGCGTAGCGCGCCTGATCTAAATGCAGCTTCGACCACCATGGTGCCATCAGCAATCGCAGCAATGATTCGATTCCGATTTAGGAATCTAAAAGGTAGCGCTGGGGTTCCGGGCATATATTCCGAAACTAATAGCCCACTCTCTTCAATCGCTGCAAATAACCTTGCATTGCCCGCCGGATATAGAACATTTAACCCTGAAGCCATAACTGCAACGGTCTCGCCCTCTGCGATTAACGCGCCCTTGTGGGCTGCAGTATCAATTCCATACGCACCGCCACTTACAACAACCCATTCACGATCTACGAAGTTTGCGGCCATCTCTGATGCCACCTTTGCACCATAAGCGGTCGGATTACGCGTACCAACAATTGCAATAGATGGTTTCTCTAATAGCTCCTTGTTGCCTTTGATAGTTAACGCAATTGGTGGCGCAGGAAGTTCATCAAATTTCTTGCTCGGCGCAATAAGTTCAATCTTGTATTTAGCTAACTCCTCTAAAACTTCTTCGCCATTGGCTTTCAAAATAGAATCAGTATCTTCTTTGTATTCACCCTCTCTGCAGAGTTCCAGAACTTTAATTGGACCTTTCTCCAGAACTTCTTGCGCCCAGAAGTTGATGCCGCCTTCGACGCCTGCAAATAGCTGCGCTCTTGCAATTAGCTCGTTACTCAATTCCTTCTCGCAATCTGTAACTTTCAGTTACCTCATCTAACGTTGGACGAGATACGCCCTTTAAATCTGCGATCGTCCAACTGGTTCTAATAATCTTGTGCAGGCCACGCGCGGTGATGCGTTCTTTATCTAATTCATCATGCAAGAAATTCATCGCGTGGCGATCTGGTTGATATTGCTGACGCAACGCACGTGGCGGAATCTCTGAATTCAAGCGCCAGGATTCGTTCTTAAATCGATGGGCTGCAACAGCCCTGGCTTCGACAACTCGATTTCGAATAGTTTCACTGCTTTCGTTCGTCGCTTGCGCTAGCTCTACCCTGCTTACATTTTCAACTGAAACTCGTAAATCAATACGGTCTAAGAGCGGACCAGATAACTTATTTAGATATCTACGCACTTGAACTGAAGTGCAGGTGCAACCCAAACCTTTGCCGGCAAACTTTCCACATGGACATGGATTCGCAGCAAGCACCAATATGAACTTAGCTGGGAAAGTTAAGTTGCCATTTGCACGTGAAATAGTGATTGCGCCACTTTCTAGCGGCTGTCGCAAAGAATCCAGTACTCCGATTCCGCATTCGGGAGCTTCATCAATAAAGAGCACTCCTCTATGTGCCAACGAACAAACACCAGGCTTAATTACATGCGCTCCGCCACCAACCATTGCAATCCGTGTGGTGCTGTGATGTGGAGAGATAAATGGCGCTGTGGTTGAAAGCGGTGTGCGATCGCTATTAGTAATCGAATGAATAGCGCTAACTTCTAAAGTCTCTTCCTTACTTAACGGCGGCAAGATTGTTGGCAAGCGTTCAGCAATCATGGTTTTACCAACACCTGGCGGGCCAATCATTAAGAAGTTATGCGCACCTGCTGCCGATATCTCAGCTGCTCTACGCGCTGCGTGTTGCCCTGCGACATCTGCAAAATCCAGGCTCTTTTCGATAACTTCATATTCCAAATCGAATTCACTCTGCTCAGCTATTTCGCAGGTCTGCATCCAATGCACAACATCTTTTAGGGCATCAAATGCAAAGACTTCCAACTCTGGCAATAGCTTCGCTTCAGCTAAATTGGCTCTTGGAATAACAACTTTACGTATTCCATTTCTATAAGCACAGATAAGAGATGGCAGAACTCCGCGAGTATGTCGCAAACTTCCATCCAAAGAGAGTTCGCCAACAAAGAGCAGCTCTTCGACACCTTGCACTACTCCTTGCGCGCCAAGTAAGCCCATTGCAATTGGTAGGTCGAAGCCGCTTCCCGCTTTCGGTAACCATGCTGGCAGCAAGGCAATAGTGACTTTGCGATTTGGCCAAGGTTGCAAACTATTAACTAACGCCGCTCTGACGCGATCGCGTGATTCTGAAAGCGCTGCATCAGGTAAACCGAGCAAGGTGTATCCAGGCAAACCATCAGCAATATCAACTTCGACAGTTATTACTTCGCCGTTAAGTCCAGAGAGCGCGATCGCTTTAGTCGTCGCAAGGCTCATAAAACACCTGCACGATAATCAATGGTTGGCCGCAAGGTTCGACTTAACGTTACCGCCGCGACATCGACTTGGTAATCAGCACCGAAATGGTTATTTGTAACCAACCAAGCCAGAGATAGCTTCTGCAATCTATGAGCCTTTTCGCGATCTATCGCTTCAAGTGGATGGCCAAATGCCAAAGAACTACGAGTCTTTACTTCGATGAAATGAACTTTTCCCGCAGGGCTCTTGGCGATTAAATCTAATTCGCCGCCTTTAGTGCGCCAATTCTGCGCCAGGATTGTGAATCCTAATTTGATTAAATATTCGGCAGTTGCGATTTCGCCTATCTTGCCGATGGTCTGTTTTTGATTCATGCGCAAAAGTTAATTTTGCGCGCCTGTGGAGCGTTTGATTAATCCACAGTTAAGAAAGTAATTTAGCTACGTTCGAATAAGACTTTCTGTGGATATCAGTTACGCCCAGTGATTCCAGCGCTTTGGTGTGCACCGCAGTTATATAACCCTTATGTTTTGCCAGACCATAACCTGGATATTGCGAATCCAGTTCGACCATTATTCGATCGCGAGTTACCTTTGCAATGATTGATGCTGCGCTAATAGATGGCGCCACTTGATCGCCTTTCCATATTGCTAGCGATGGCGTAACCATTCCTTCGATTGCATAGCCATCGGTTAAAACATAGTTGGGCGCTACCTCTAAACCCTGCACTGCTCTGCGCATGCCATCTAGATTTGCAGCATGTACGCCGCGCTTATCAATATCTTCTGGCGCTACTTTGATTACAGAAACCGAAACAGCTTCTTCGTAAATAATCGGAAATAGACGTTCACGCTCTTTTTCGGTTAACTCTTTAGAATCGCGTAGCGCAGATAGTTGCGGTGAATTTAAATCTTTCAGGATAACGCCGGCGATTACCAATGGACCGGCGCATGCGCCGCGACCTGCTTCGTCGACGCCTGCAATTGGTGCCAGACCTGCGCTAATTAGAGATTGTTCAATTAGATGCATTAACGCGCTCGATTAGCTTCGCGTTCTTAAATGGCCAGATCACTGCAACTACACGGCCAACAACTTCTTGCTCTGGAACAAAACCTTTATTGATGTCATCTTGGTGGTAACGAGAATCAGCAGATGCCCCACGGTGATCGCCCATTACCCATAACTTGCCCTTTGGCACAGTTACATTAAATTTCATATCGCTAGGTTCGTTGCCTGCGAAAATATAAGGTTCATTTGTAACTTTGCCATTAACAATCAAATGGCCGCTGTTAGAACAGCATTGAACGTTATCTCCACCAACGCCTATCACGCGCTTTACTAAGAATTGCTTTGCTGGATTAGGAAGAATTCCGACATCGACTAGAAGCGCTTTTGCCTTAGCTTTAATGCTGGCATCGGCATCATTATTCCAAGTTGGCAGCCAATCAGCTGGGTCATGGAAAACAATTACATCGCCACGATGAATTTCGCGGGTAATAAATGGAAGCTTGTTAACAGCAACGCGATCTTGAATCTGAAGTGTGTTCTCCATTGAGCCCGAAGGGATATAGAAAAACTGAACTACAAATGTCTTGATTACAAGTGAAACTATTACTGCAACAACAATTAGTGCAGGAACTTCGCGAAGGAATGAACCCTTGCGAAACAATTACTTAGCTTCTTCTGCTGTTTCTTCAGTTGCAGCTGGCGCTTCAGTTGCTTCTGCAACTGGCGCTTCTACTGCTACCTCTTCAACTGCTGCAGGTGTTTCAACTGCAGGAGCTTCAACAACCGCTGCTACCTCTTCAACGATCTCAGGAGCAAGCTCTGGAGTTGAAGTGATGCCGTCGCCGTAACCTTCGATGCCATCGCGCTTCTCCTTGATCTTTGCAGCCTTGCCGCGTAGATCACGTAGGTAGTAAAGCTTCGCACGACGTACATCGCCCTTCTTAAGAAGTTCGATCTTTTCAATAACTGGTGTGTGTACTGGGAAGGTACGCTCAACACCAACGCCGTAAGAAACCTTACGGATGGTGAAAGTTTCGCGAACGCCATCGCCTTGGCGACGGATTACGATTCCCTGGAAAACCTGAAGACGTGACTTGTTACCTTCGATAACGCGTACGTGAATCTTTAATTCATCGCCAGCGCGGAACTGTGGGATGTCCTTGCGTAGGCTCGCAGCATCAATTGCATCTAGTACGTTCATCGTCTCTTCCTTATTCTTTCTATAACCCGCTCAAGCCTTCCGGCGAGCGCAGGGCATAA
>JBFYJK010000072.1:0-8553 GCA_041311445.1 Candidatus Nanopelagicales bacterium | reverse complement strand
GACGAAAAGAACGCAGATCAAAAGAAGAAAATTGTGGAGGATCTAAATATCTTCGCCCTTTCACTTTCACTCTATTTATCTTTAACTCACGGACAAGATTTCTCAAGTGAAAAAGATTTGGGCGTTGAAAAAGGTTTGCCTTCTGTCGATGCGCTAACCAAACGTCAAATGAATATTCTTAAAGGAATGGTTGATGGCAAGACCAACCATGATTTAGCAACACAATTGGGCTACTCTGTTTCAACAATTCGCCACGAAACTATGCGCATTTATCAGGCTCTTGCAGTCAGCGATCGCCGTGAAGCTGCGCAGAGAGCCCTTGAATACGGTTGGGTTTAATCTCATACCCACTATTTTTGGCTTTATTAGCCTGAATTTCTTAGCCCGATAGAATGCACCTCTATGGCTAAATCGCTTCCAACGCCGGCAGCTCCGGGTCAAGATGAGACCAGGGGAGTTTTAGCGATTCCTGCTTTCCGCAGATTATGGCAATCCATGGCGCTCTCATCGCTGGGTGATTGGCTTGGACTACTTGCAACTACTGCGATGGCGCAGAAACTTTCGCAAGGTAATTACTCAACTGCAAACTTCGCAATTGCCGGCGTATTTATTGCACGTCTATTGCCATCTGTTTTCTTAGGGCCTATTGCAGGCGTAATTGCCGATCGTTTCGATCGCCGCAAATTAATGGTGGTCGCAGATATTCTGCGCGGCGCTTTATACATCTCTATTGCCGTTTATCAGAATTATTACTGGCTATATGCGGCGACGATCTTGGTTGAGTGCATAACGCTCTTCTGGTCGCCAGCTAAAGAGGCATCCGTTCCTAACTTAGTTCCAAAAGAGAAGTTAGAAGCGGCAAACCAAGTTTCATTACTTGCAGCTTACGGAACTGCACCAATCGCAGCTGGTCTATTTTCAATTCTTGCTCTTATTTCTGGTGCGTTAACTGCGCTCTTCCCATTCTTAAATGGCAACACCACAACAGTTGCTCTCTACATCAATGCGCTTTCATTCTTCTACACCGCATGGATTGTTTTCGGAATGGATGAAATTCCACGTGGTGCAGCAGATACAAAGGGCGGCGACAATATTGCTAAGTCGTTGCTCGAAGGTTGGCGCTTTGTAAGCCAATCCAAGATTGTGCGCGGATTGGTTGTCGGCATGGTCGGCGCATTTATGGCGGCCGGTGCAGTTATTGGTTTAGCGCGAACATTCGTAAGCGATCTTGGCGGCGGTGACGCTGCGTACGGTGTGCTCTTTGGTTCAGTATTTACTGGCTTAGCAGCCGGAATTGCCTTCGGCCCGCGTATATTTTCGCAATTCTCGCGTCGCCGTTTATTCGGTGCAGCTTTGGCAATATCTGGCTTCTTCTTGGTTGCACTCGCTTTGATCAGCAACTTAGTAATCGCAGTTATCGTTACCGTAATCCTTGGTTCATTTAGCGGAATCAGCTGGGTAACTGGTTTCACGATGCTTGGCATGGAAGTTGAAAACGAAGTACGTGGACGCACCTTTGCATTCGTGCAATCACTGATCCGCATTGTTTTAGTAGCAGTTCTAGCTATCGCGCCGCTGATTGCGGCAGCGGTTGGCGAACACACATATAAGTTCTACAACTCTGAAGTTACATATAACGGCGCTGCAATTACTATTTTGATTGCCGGCATCTTGGCTGGCTTAATTGGTATCGCTTCATATCGCCAGATGCGCGATAGACCAGGCATTTCGCTAATGAGCGATATCGTCTCTGCGCTTCGCGGTGATTTAGGTGCACAGATTGCAGGGCATGCAAAGGGTGTATTTATCTCTTTCGAAGGCGGCGAAGGTTGCGGCAAGTCAACGCAATCAAAGATGCTTAAAGAATTCCTCGAAGCAGAAGGTCATACCGTTGTACTAACACGCGAACCTGGTGGCACCAAGCTAGGCAAAGAGTTGCGCGATATTTTGTTACACACCCATGATCATGTTTCACCACGCGCTGAAGCGTTGTTGTACGCCGCAGATCGCGCTCACCATGTTGATACTTTGATCCGCCCAGCTTTAGATCGCGGCGAAATTGTTATTACTGATAGATATTTAGATTCATCAATTGCTTATCAAGGTGCAGGCCGCGTGCTCTCACCTGGAGAAGTTGGCCGAATCTCTCGTTGGGCAACCGAAGGTTTAACACCAACGCTGACCATCATTATTGATTTGCCTGCAGAAGTGGGCATTGGCCGCTTAAAATCACGAGATCGCTTGGAAAGCGAATCAATTGCTTTCCACGAACGCGTTCGCCAAGAGTTCTTATCGCTCTCATTGTTAGACCCAGAGCGTTATATTGTTATTGATGGCCGTCAGAGCATTCAAGATATTCATAGCGCGATTACTTCGCGAGTAACCGAACTTCGAGATCTTTCAAAGATTGAAAAGAAGCCAAAGACCAAGAAGCGCATTATTAAGAAGCCACATTTAAGAAAGTCTTCTAAGTGAGCGTCTACGACCTACTTATCGGTCAAGACCATATTGTTGAAACATTAACTGCAGCAGTAAACGCAGCAGCAAGCGGCGAAGAGTCGCAAGAGATGACACATGCTTGGATCTTCACTGGCCCTCCAGGTAGCGGCCGTTCATCTGCTGCGATCGCATTTGCACAAGCACTTGTCTGTAAGCAAAATGGTTGCGGCACCTGCAATGAATGCATAACTGCAAAATCAGGCGCACACCCTGATATCGAAATCTTAAAGAGCGAAGGTTTATCAATAAAGATTGATGAGATTCGCGAACTCCTAACCCGCACTGCGTGGGCACCATCAATGGGTGGTTGGCGAGTAGTGGTTATGGAAGATGCTGATCGCTTAACTGAATCAGCGGCAAATGCGCTTCTAAAAGCGATTGAAGAGCCAGGGTTGCGTACAGTCTGGTTGTTATGCGCACCTACGCTTCATGACATCTTGCCGACAATTCGTTCACGTTGCCGCCACATTCAATTGCACACACCTTCCAATAATGATGTCGCTAAGTTCTTAGTAGAGAAGCATCAGATCTCGCCAAAGATGGCGGATTTTGCAGCGCGAGTATCGCAAGGACATATTGGCCGCGCTCGTCATTTGGCTACAAACGAAGATGTTCGTAATCGCAGAAACGCGATTCTAAGTATTCCAAGCCAGTTAAATAGCATTTCTGCGGCTTATGCAGCGGCAGCGAAATTAGTTGAGCTTGCAAATGCAGAATCAGATGCAATCTCTGAAGCGCTGGATGAAAAAGAGTACGAAGAACTTTCAACTGCGCTGGGTAAAGGAAATAACAAAGCGCTTAAAGAGTTAGAGAAGGAACAGAAGTCTCGCGCAACTCGTATCACTAGAGATACTTTGGATGGCGCGCTCTTGGATCTAGCCACTTTCTACCGCGATGTAATTTTGGTTCAGGCAGGCAATGAAGGTTCATTAATTAATGCCGAACTTGCAGATCAGATTAATAAGATGGCGGCAAATACCCAGTCTCAAAGAACACTGGCCAAAATGGATGCAATCATGAAGTCGCGTGAAAGCTTGCAACGCAATGGTGCGCCGTTATTGGTAATGGAAGCATTGATGTGCGAATTAATAAAGTAACTCTTAAAGCTATATCTATCTTTGCGGTCCTAGCAATCGTTGCAATTCCGCTCTCAAACCTCATCATTAAATCCGCAGATCCATTTAAACCAAGTAGTCAGAAGATTGATTCAAGCGCCTTAGTTAATTACTACAAGCAGGGTATTAATTGGCAGGATTGCTATGGTGGCTTCAAATGTGCGACATATAAAGTGCCTCGCGATTACAGCAATTTGGATGCCGGCGAATTTGATATTGCAGTCATGAAGCATGTGGCACCTGGCGCTATCGGCAATCTGGTAGTTAACCCAGGTGGGCCAGGTGGATCAGGCGTTGATTACGCGTATTCATATGAATCGGCCTTTACCGAAGCGGTAATCGAGAGCTTCAATATTGTGGGCTTTGACCCTCGCGGCGTGGGTCGTTCGTCGGCTATTGATTGCCTTACAAATGCCGAAACAGATGCGGCATATGCTTCCAATTCCTACCCAGATAACGAAGCGGAATTAGCGCAAATGCAGGCAGAAAGCAAAGAGTTTGCCGATAAGTGTAAATCGGAAAATGACGCCCTGCAGCTCTACTCAACTGCAAATGCGGCACGCGATATGGATATCTTGCGCGAACTATTAGGCGATCAGAAACTTAATTATTTAGGTAAGTCATACGGAACATACTTAGGTTCACTATACGCAAAGTTATTCCCAGACAAAGTTGGCCGATTTGTATTAGACGGTGCCGTTGATCCAACCATCAATTCCGCAGAACAGACTCTGCAGCAAGCAGTTGGTTTTGATTCAGCATTCAACGCATTTGCCGCAGATTGTGTAAAGCAAAGTTCTTGCGTATTGAATTCAGATGCATCAAATCAAATTCAAAGTAAGTTGGCAGAGATTCGCAAGAACCCTATTGCGGTGGGTGATCGCAAGCTGACCGAATCTCTAGCGGTATATGGAATCGCTTTTGGACTCTACGACAAAGAGTTTGGCTGGCCAGAGCTACGTGGGGCTCTGAAAGATTTATTTAACGGTGATGGTAAGTCGCTTCTATCGATGGCAGATACTTACAATCGCAGAGATGCAAAGGGCAATTACGATTCAAACGATGCATCATCTTTGGCAGTAATTGCCTGCGATGATTTTCCACCGAGCGGTTCAGATGTATCTGCAATCAAGAGCGCTGCACCAATCTTTGGAAAGTATGTTGCATACTCTGAAATTGATTGTGAATACCTGCCTAAACCAAAATATGAATTGATTAATTCACGAATTAATTTGCAATCACCAGTTTTAGTTATCGGCACAAGTAATGATCCAGCTACGCCTTATCAATGGGCAGTAAAACTTGCTTCGCTACTTACCAATTCGGTCTTAATTTCAGTTTCCGGAGAGGGTCATACCGGCTATAACCGCGATACCCCTTGCGTTGACCAGGCAGTCGAAAAGTATCTAATTTCAGGGGTAATTCCCGCACAAAATCTGGCTTGTAGCGCGTAATTCCCGCTTGGTCATCCGCTCTGAGATGGTAAAAAGCACCCCTTTTGGTGGTGCAAAATTCTCCCATGCGTTTAGACCACATCTCTTATGTGACTTCCCACGATCAAATCTCTGACACTGTGCAGCGCCTTGGTGCAAAGCTCGGAACAACATTCGTTGATGGCGGTGCGCACCCACGCTTCGGCACACGTAACTTCACCGCGCCACTTCAAAACGGCCACTACGTAGAAGTTGTATGTCCACTAGATCATCCAGCAACAGATAAGACTCCATTCGGCCGCGCAGTTAAGCAGCGCGCTGATGAAGGTGGCGGATGGCTAACTTGGGTGCTTTCAGTAGATGATGTTGCATCAATCGAAAAGCGTTTAGGTCGTCCAGCTGTAGAAGGTTCACGCACTAAGCCAGACGGTCAGACACTTCAATGGAAGCAGATCGGAATCCTTTCAACTCTTGAAGATCGTCAACTTCCATTCTTCGTTGAGTGGGTTGAAAACCATCACCCATCAGAAGATGGCAAAGCAACTTCAAAGATCACTCGTCTTGAAGTAGCTGGCGAACCAAAGACTGTTCGCGAATACCTAGGTGTTGAATATAAAGATGCACTTGGTGACGATGTTGAGATTCGCTGGTTAACACCAATCGAAGCAGATGGTGATACCGGAATTATTGCAGTGCAGTTTGAAACACCAAACGGCACAATTCTTGTTGACTAATATTTTCTCTAACTGCCTCCGTGGCTCAGTGGTAGAGCAGCTCATTCGTAACGAGCAGATCGTCGGTTCGATCCCGACCGGGGGCTCTCATCATGACTAAAACCGAGAACAAATGGGTTATCTCTTACATTCTCTTGGGAATTACTTGGGGTTTATCTTTCCTATTTATTAAGCAGGGCTTGGAATTTCTAACGCCAATAGGTGTCGCCTTTGGTCGCTGCTCATTAGGCGCAATAACGCTCATAATTATTGCGAAATTGCGCAAGGTAGAGCTGCCTAAAGATCCAAAGATCTGGGGCCATTTACTAGTTGTAGCGATGCTCTTAAACGTAGTGCCAGGAATTTTGTTTGCAATTGCCGAAACCAAAGTAACTTCAATCTTGGCAGGCATTATTAATGCAGTTACGCCGCTGATGACAGTGCTTGCGATTCTAATTATTGGCCGAGATGAAAAACCAAAGCGCAGTCAGTTGATTGGTTTAGCTTTTGGTTTTCTTGGCGTTGCAACCGTTATGGGAGTTTGGCAGGGGCTTGGCAATAATCCAATTGCTTATGTGCTCTGCTTACTACTTGCAGTTACTTGCTACGGCTTCTCATTTCCGTATTCACGTCGCTTCGTAATGCCTTACAAGTTGCAACCAACGCCAATGGCGACAGTTCAACTTATCTGCGCTGCAGCTGTCCTGCTTCCAGGTTACTTAGTAGATGGAATCGCAAAAGATGAATTCCGCCCAGTACCGCTACTTTCTATGTTATGTCTTGGTGTATTCGGTAGTGGTTTTGCATATATCTGGAATTTCAAGATCATCAGAGAAGCTGGCGGATTAATCGCATCATCAGTAACTTTCGTAACGCCAGTGGTTGCAGTGATTGCTGGAATTATCTTCCTTGGCGAGAAGATCACTTGGTACGAACCTGTAGGTGCGCTGATTGTGCTTTTTGGTGCAGCTGTCGCTCAAGAGCGAATTAAATTATTTAGTCGACCTTAAATCCGTCGCGAATTTCACCTAAAGTAATTCCAGCTGCAGCGTGATCTGTAGCTTCACCGCGAGCTGTCTGCGCTTTATGTGCTGCATCGTGCCAACGATCTTCAATCTTGCCGTATCGCCAGACCAATAGCGCAATAGCCCAGACCACTGCGAATGTAGCAACAATGATGTAGCCAGCGTTATTTAGGTCAATATTGCTAGCAAAATCCCACCAACCGCCGCTTAAATTCAACTGTTGCGAAATAACTTGGGAAAGCTCTAGGCCACCAATAAAGAATGCAGTTCCAACAGAAAGCGCTGTAATAACAATGTTGTAGTAAACCTTGCGAACTGGTTTTGAAAATGCCCAACCATAAGCGAAGTTCATAAATGAACCATCAATAGTGTCTAGAAGGGACATGCCGCCTGCAAAGAAGAGTGGCAGCGAAATAATTGCCCACCAAGGTAGCCCTGCAATTACAGAAGAACCTGCAAGAACCAACAAACCAACTTCAGTTGCAGTATCAAAGCCAAGTCCAAATAGCAGACCCAGCGGGTACATTTTCCAAGATTTATCTATTCGCTTTGCGATAGGTCCGAAGAAGCGCATAAAGAAACCACGTGAATCTAAATGCTTCTCTAACTCTTCTTCACTGTATGCACCTTGGCGCATCTTGAAGAATACTTTCAAGATTGAAACCATTACGATCAAATTTAGAATCGCAATTAACATTAAGAATGTTCCAGATACAGAGACGCCAATCAAACCGGTGTAATGATGCAGTGATGAATTCTCGTCTTTTAATTGCGATCCAACTGCAGCGATTCCAAAGTTAAGTAAAATTGCCAATCCAGCTACGACAGATGAATGTCCAAGCGAGAAGAAGAAACCAACTCCAAGTGGTCGCTGTCCATCTGCCATCAACTTACGGGTGGTGTTATCAATTGCAGAGATATGGTCGGCATCAAATGCATGGCGCATACCCAAGGTGTAAGCAAGGGCAGCGGTACCCCAACCGAACATCGAGCCGTCAGCTAGCTTGTAGTTGCCGCTAGTGGCCGCCCACATCAGTAGCGCGCCAGTTATATGAAGGAACGCTATGAAGCCGAACATCGCCCATAAACGGCGCTTCTCATCGCGGGTGAGCGCGATATGGCCCTTAATATCCCCGCGGACGATCTGGTTCATGCGAACTCCTTGTATTTGCAAATCATTTGCAACAAGGGGAATTTTATTGAAGCGTGACTTGTTTTGTCCAACGAAGGGGTGGCTTGGGGTCTATTGTTCAACGCAATTCCCCCGCCAGAAGGAGGCTTCAGATGTCTGATGAAGAGAATGACGAGATCATCACTGAAGAGATGCTCTGGGAAAGAATTCCAGAGACTAATGGGATCGAACGCGCAAATACTTACTATGAATTAAGTGCGCGCATCTATGCACGCGGCCAATACGACGAAGCGTTAGCGCTCGCCGAAAGCGCTCGCGACATTTACTCTGAATTTGGAAATAACAACGCAAACGATGAATTGGCACAAGCTTATTCAGCGATTGGTTACAACTTAAATCAATTAAAGCGAATGGATGAAGCTGCATCTGCAATGTCAAAAGCAGTTGATCTACTGCGTCAGAACAAATCACCAATTGCGCTAGAACTTGCCTGCACTCTTGGTGAATGGTGGTATTCATCGAAGAAGTACCAAGAAGTTGTTGACACCATGAATGAATGTGCACAAGAGCATTTAGTAGATGGCAATGATTTAGGTGCAGCATCTGATTTACATTTAATCGGATGCGCGTATCGCG
>JBFYJK010000055.1:0-6570 GCA_041311445.1 Candidatus Nanopelagicales bacterium | reverse complement strand
TGGAAACTGGTCATATAGCTAGTGCAAGCCATGCCAATTGCAGCGAATCCAAAACCAACTAATGCGCCTGCTGGAATCGCAAGAATTCCCCACCAAGATTTGATCAAACCAAGTGGAGTTACAACTGCCATAAATGCAGTGGAGTAAAGCGCACCACGAAGCAGCGCCCAAGAGATCTCACCCAGCGCAACATCCATTGGTCCAAGAGATGTTGCAAGCATCGCGTGGTAAAGGCGTGATTCATGAATTTTGAAGAATACATTCCATGTTGCATCCATGATTGCGCCCATCATTGCGGCAGATGCCAGAAGACCAGGAACTACATAAGAGGCATAGCTGACTGCAGCGCCGTTCTCTAATTTGATATCGCCAATAAATTGGCCAACACCAAAACCGAAAACAACTAAGTTAAGTAGCGGTTCTATGAACCCGGAAGCCACCACCATCCATGCAGAAGATTTAAATTGAATCCAGCTACGTTCTAATACAACTCGTGAACGACCAGAGTAAACGCCTTCGCCCTTTCGACCAATACGTTTTTCGGCAATCGCAACTGCGGATAAGAAACTCATTTTGCGAGCCTCTTTTCAAAGGCACGGATTGCAAGGTTTAACCCAACAACAATCATGGCTACAAGGAAGAGGATATGAATCCAAACAAGTGAAATTGGAATGTCATGACCGTAAGTTAAGTAACGGCCAAGATCTGTTGCGTGCCAGAGCGGTGAAATCCAGCCAATCCAGCGCAGATAAAGAGGAATTGAATCAAGTGGGAAGAATGTTCCACTCAAGAAGAACATTGGTTGAATGATGAAGCGTCCAACGAATGTAAAGAAGTGATCTTCATTCTTCACGTTGCCTGCAAATGCGAGCATTACCGCGCCAAATGCTGCGCCAGCCAAAATGCCTGCTGGAATTGCAAGCCAAGCATGAGGAGCTTTTAATACGCCGAAAGCCATCATTACTAAGTAATATGAAACAACGGTTAATACATTTCGAACTAAAGCGGCCCAATAAACACCTAGCGCAATCTGTCGGCCACCAAGCGGTGTTGCGTTCATTCCATAGAAGGTCTTATTCCAAAGAAATCCGCCAAGAGTTGGAAATATTGTTTCATCCATTGAACCTTGAATAGCAGCGTTCGCTAATAGCGCTGGAGCAAGAAAAACCAAATATGGAACGCCGTCAATTCCGCCAGAACTGCGGTTAATTAACGTTCCAACACCGGCACCAATCGCTAATAAATAGAGTAGAGGATTGGCGAATGAATACATGAAGATGATGGTGGCGAACTTCTTCATATTGGTTAAGCGCGCTTCTAATACTAAGCGCGAACCAGCAGGTGCGACCTTACGCATTATTCGACAAGGGTTCTTCCGGTTAAGCGCAAGAAGACATCCTCAAGAGATGAACGACGAACCAGTGAAGTCTTTGGATGCATGCCTGACTTCATAATCTCTTCTAGAGATTGTTCGGCATCTTCTGCGTAAAGGAGAATTCGATCAGGCAGAACTTCAAGTCGCTCGCATTTATCTTTAAGTTTCTCAGCTATCTCTTCGTTCTTTTCAGAGCCGAAGCGAACTTCGAGCACTTCTTTTGACGAGTAACGCTTGATCAGATCAGTTGGTGAACCTTCAGCCATGATCTTGCCGCGATCAATAACAATTAAACGCTCACAAAGCTGTTCGGCTTCATCCATAAAGTGAGTGGTGATAACGAGCGTTACACCCTTCTCTTTTAAGCGAAATAAGCGGTCCCAGAGAATGTGACGGGCTTGTGGATCTAAACCGGTTGTTGGTTCGTCGAGCATCAATATATCTGGCTCTGATACAAGCGCACGCGCAATTGTTAGACGGCGCTTCATGCCACCAGATAGCGATTCAACCTTTGCGTCGCGCTTCTCTTCAAGCTGTGCGAACTCCAGAAGTTCATCTACTTTGCCTTTAATAAACTTTGGTGAAAGCCCAAAGTAGCGACCGTAGATATAAAGATTTTCGGTAACAGTTAACTGCTCATCTAAATTATCTTTTTGTGGAATTACACCTAAGTGCGCACGAATCTGTGGACCAAACTTCTCAGGGTCTTTACCCAAGATAGTGATATCACCGCTGGTGCGTTGTGAAGTCGCACCAATGATTCGCATTGTGGTTGATTTACCGGCGCCATTAGGACCAAGAAGGCCAAATGATTCACCGCGATAAACAGAGAAATCAATTCCGTCTACCGCTGTGAAGTCACCGAACTTTTTAGTCAAGCCGCGAGCAACAATTAACTCTTCAGACATAAAGAGCAGTTTAACTTGTTAAGCGCGAAGTGTCTTTGCTAGATCTGTGAAATCTTCAACCAAGATATCGATTTCACGTTGACCATGTGCCAAAGAAATCAACCATTGCTCATCAAGGCCCGGAGGAGTAATGATGCCGCGGTTGATTGACCATAACCAAGAGAGCTCTGCAATCTGGAAATTGGTCGACTTGTAATCACGGTAGTTACGAACTGGAGTTTCAGACCAAGTAATGCAGCCTTTAACACCGAAACCAACAGTGTGTGCCGGTAATTCGAATTCATTAATCACATCAGTGATTCGTAGTAACGCCTGATCGTTCCAATTCTCAGCGCGAGCAAGTGCTGCAGGTGTGCAGATCTTGTCGATCGCGCGAACGCCAGCCATAGCCAATGGATTGCCGTTAAATGTGCCGAAATGAGCCATTCTGCCGTCTACGACAGTCTCCATGTACTTATAGTCGCCACCAAATGCAGCTAATGGAATTCCGCCACCGATTGATTTAGCTAAACAGATTAAATCTGGATTTACGCCAAGACGCTCTGAAGCGCCTTCGGGACCAGCAGTCAAACCTGTCTTAACTTCATCAAAAATTAAAATGATGTCGTACTCGGTGCAAAGTTCACGAACTCGCTCCAAGTAACCAGCATCAGGAAGAACAATTCCGATGTTCTCTAGAACTGGTTCCATAATTAAACATGCAATTTCATTGCGATGCTTCTTGAAGATTTCTTCGATTGCTTCCGCATCGTTGTAAGGAGCCACCCAAACATCGCCAGGTACTGCGCCATACGGTGTCACTGAATTTGGTAGATGTGCATCACCGGCATGATCAACTGCAGGTTTTGATGAAACCATCAGTGGGTCATAGCTACCGTGGTAACCGCCTTCAATCTTTACGACGCCGTTACGACCTGAGTAAGCGCGTGCAGTACGCACTGCATACATAGTTGCTTCGGTGCCAGAGTTTGTGAAACGTACTAGATCTAAGCTGAAGCGCTTACAGATACGTTCTGCAGCGTCAGTAGAAATTGGTGATGGTGTAACGAAGAGAGTTCCTGTTTCAAGTGAAGCCTGTAGCTCACGAATTACATCTGGATTTAAGTGGCCTGCAAGCATTGCACCAAAGCCCATTGAGAGATCTAGAAGTTCGCGTCCATCAACATCTTTCATCCATGCGCCTTGCGCAGAGACAATTGAAAGCGGGTATGGATCCCAATGTTGGAATGAACTTGTAGCGCCAAGCGGCAATACTTTCTTAGCTTGGTCGTTCTCTAGTCCAGATTTGGTTGTTGCTTCTTTATAACGCGCCCATTCTTGATCAAGTAGGGCAGCGATTTTCGCTTCATTTAGAGGTTTAACAGATGTTGGTGTGTGTCTAAATGTTTGTGCGTGGTTAGCGCGGGTTTGCATTAGTTAATCAGTACATACAATTGTCAAGATCGATTTCGATCAGAGATTGAGTTGTACTCTCCTTTTCCTGAGTTCTCTTTCTAAAAGCGAGGGTAGCAGTTTAAAAATTAAAGGCAACCCCCTGCTGATTTCATGCGGGAATACCGTGTCGTTTATAGTTGTTTTATCAATCATTGATGAAAGGTTTCTAAAGTGGCAAAGGTAGTTAAAAAAGCTCCTACCGAATTAAATTTACATCCGTTAATTACTAATCGTTGGAGTCCTCGCGCTTTAGACATAGATGATGCAATTTCAAATGACAATATGCATGCAATCCTTGAAGCTGCACGTCTTGCACCATCAGCGTTCAATGAACAACCATGGCGTTTTATTTTCGGTAAGCGCGGCGAAGAGACTTTTAATCAGATTCTAAGTGGGCTTGGTGAGTTCAATCAGATGTGGGCGAAGAATGCCAGTGCGCTACTTTTGGTTACCGGTGTTAAGCAGCGTAGCAACGGAGATGCGCACCCAAGTTATCAATATGACCTTGGTCTTGCAGTTTCACAAGGAACTTTCGAAGCGCATCATCGCGGATACATCACTCATCAGATGACAGGTTTTAGCCATGATGCAATGTGCAAGACTTTTGATTTAACTACAACCGAACCTGTTGTAGTAATTGCAATTGGCAAACAAGCTGATGCAGATATCTTGCCTGAGGCGATGGCAGAGCGCGAAAAGTTGGCTCCAAACCGCAAGCCACTCTCTGAACTAATTATTAAAGGTTCGCTCTAATCTCCCAGAGATCTGGGAATACCGGATTAAAGAGCGTACTTGCTAAGTATTTAACGCCACTTGATCCACCAGTGCCGCTCTTGCTGCCGATGGTTCGTTCAACCATCTTCACATGGCGGTAACGCCACTCCTGTAGGCCTTCATCAATATCTACAAGTCTTTCGCAGACCATCGCAGCTTCTAGATCTTCGCGATGAACTTTAACGAGCGCGCTTTGGACCGCTTCGTTAGGCACGTAGTGATCGCGTAAGTTTCTATTTAAGACTTCTGCAGGAATCTTTGCGCCGCGCTTTGATAAATAAACCATTACTGAATCCCAAAGTGAACGTTGACCAAGCATCACGAGAATTTCATCTCGCATAGCTGGCGCTAAATGGCTAGCAAACTTCTCATCTCTGCGACCAAGAATTGCTTCAACTTTTCTAAATTGGGCAGATTGAAAACCACTTGATGCCGCTAAATAGTTGCGGAAAGATAAGAATTGCAGCGGAGTCATTGTTTCCAAGATATCCACTTGTGAAACACAAGTTTTCATAATGGTTCTGATACGACCTAAAACTCCGAGCGCCTTATGAGTTTCATTAGCTTCTAGCGCACGCTGAGCTTCAGCAAACTCATGGATTAACTGCTTAAACCAAAGCTCATAGGTCTGATGAATTATGATAAAAAGTAATTCATCATGTTCCGGACCTTCGGATAACGGTTTTTGCAGTTGGAGTAATTCATCTACCGCTAGATAACTTGTATAAGTTAACGCTGCATCATGGTTTCCGCTCATGTTACTCGTGAACCGCCTTTTCCTGCTCCGATGTATTTCTTACTTGCAACCAAATCACGTAAACGCTCAAGTCCATCCCAAACTTCTACATATGAAGTTGGAAGCGGGCTAATTGCCAAACGAATTGAATTAGGTACGCGATAGTCCGGAATTACATTGATTTCCGTGCGCATTGCAGCTGCAATTTCTTTAGCATCTGGATGTATCAGTGAAATATGTCCGCCGCGCTCTGAAGCATCGCGTGAAGTGTTTAATTCAAAACCAAGAGGCGCTAACCACGCATCGTAAAGTGCGATCATCATCTCGGTGCCTTTTGCGCACTTATCGTTGATTGCTTTAATGCTCGCCTCTTCAATCATTTCGAAAGCGGTCTTAACACAGCGAATAGCCATAAGGCCTGGACTTGCAATCTGGTAACCACGCATGGTCTCCATTTCGCGTTCGAAAGTTGGTCCCATTTCAAATTGATCGCCTTGCGCAAACCAACCTTGAATAGGAACTTGCAACTCTTTCTGAACGCGCTTTGAGACATACATCCATGCAGGAGAACCTGGACCAGAGTTGCCGTACTTATATGTACAACCAACAGCAAGGTCTACACCGTTCTTATCGAAATCCATCTCAATAGCGCCAACAGCGTGGCTGGCATCCCACAACATAAATGCGCCATGTTTACGCACTAAATCTGTGATTTCCTTAATTGGAGAACGCGCGCCTGATCGATACTGAATAACTTCTAATGTCACCAGTGCTACATCATCATTTAAATACTTTTCTAGAATTTCAGGAGTGATGCGTTCATGTTTTGCATCTCCCGGTTCGTTATCAATCGTGATTAATTTCAAACCAAACTGTCTAACTAAACCTTGCAAGATGTATCGATCAGTTGGGAAGTTAGCGGCATCAATAATGATGGTTTTGCGATTTGGACGTGCTTGAATCGCAGCAAGCGCTAATTGATAAAAGTTAATCGAAGTAGTGTCGCAAACTAGGACTTGTCCTTCGGCAGCACCTAGAGAAGCGCGACCTACTAAATTGCCAACAGTCTGCGCCTCATCAACCCAGTGCGCCCAACCTGCAACAACTTCATCGCCCCACTCTTTGACCATGAAGTCATTAACGGCCTGAATCGTTGCCTTCGGTAGACGGCCTAAAGAGTTGCCATCTAAATAGCATTGCTCGGGATCGTTAATTACAAACTTATCTCGGTATTTAGCCAGAGGATCTGCGGCATCTAAGGCCAACGCATATTCGCGATTTGTGACTTCCATGGAACGAGAGCCTACTCTTAACCGCTATGGCACGGAACCTTGTAAACCTAG
>JBFYJK010000127.1:0-4145 GCA_041311445.1 Candidatus Nanopelagicales bacterium | reverse complement strand
AGCTAAAGGCGCTCGAGGAAGCAGGCTTTATCCGCCGCGATGCCAGCCTCGGCCGTGCCATCGAAGTGGTCGAATCAGATTCCAACGTCATTGCAGATCGCTCCCGCCAGATTCCTCTGGTCGGCCGTATCGCAGCTGGTGGTCCAATCTTGGCCGAACAGCACATCGAAGAGACTTTCCCGCTTCCAGAATCAATCGTCGGTAGCGGTGATTTATTTATGCTTAAAGTTGTTGGCGATTCAATGATCGAAGCTGCAATCTGCGATGGCGATTATGTTGTTATCCGTTCGCAGAAGACCTGCGAAAAGGGCGAAATCGTTGCAGCGATGATTGATGGCGAAGCAACTGTAAAAACCTTTACTCGCAAAGAGGGTCATATCTGGTTAATGCCGGCAAACCCTGATTATCAGCCAATCAATGGCGATAACTGCGAAATCCTCGGCAAAGTAACTGCCGTGCTTCGCAGCGTTCGTTAATCTAAATACTTACTTAGCTAATAGAAACGAATTTGTAGCCGGCTGCTTTTACAGCGCTACGTGCTGCATCTTCGCCAACTGCGCTAACAATCGCTTCTGCTTTTTCAGCAGAGACTGATTCCACGGTCGCACCGATTTTCTCTAGCTCTGCTTTTACTCGACCCTCGCAATGTCCGCAGGTCATTCCTTCAATCTTGATAATCACATCTGAATAGTTCCACTTTTGACTTCTAATTGAAATAGGAGAGGTACTGTTTGAGATGTGCGATTGCCGACAAAATCGGATTTTCCGAGTAATAGACGCGAACTGCTAGACGATGCAATCGCCGGTGTAACTGTCGCGATTGTTGCCCTGCCACTTGCAATTGGTTTCGGCATAACGTCTGGAATGAGCGCCGCTGCAGGCATTTCGACAGCGATTATCGCTGGTTTTGTCGCAGCTCTGCTCGGGGGTTCAAGACTTCAAGTAAGCGGACCGACCGGCGCGATGACGGTGATCTTGATTCCGGTTATTCAAAAACATGGCATCTCTGCAATTCCAGCGCTCGGAGTAATCGCCGGTGCCATTGTTATTTTGATGGGTTTATTCAAACTCGGCACCATTATTAATAAAGTGCCACATTATGTAATTGAAGGATTTACCTTAGGAATCGCAGTAATTATCGCTCTGCAGCAGCTACCTATTGCACTTGGAGTGGCGAAAGGCGAAGGGGAGCGAACCTTAGTTATCGCATTTAATACGATTAAGTCTGGCAGCTATAACTACGCCTCAATTGCAATTGTGGCAATAACTTTGATCTTCAAATTTAATTTCACCAAGATTCTTAAAGCGTTAAGAATCAAGAGTTATATCCCAGCTAGCTTCGGCGCTCTGCTCTTCGGAAGCCTGGTCGCAAAGGCGCTCTCATTGGATCTAAAGACCATCGGTGAAATTCCAAGAAATGTTGCTACTTTTACCGCGCCAGAATTTAGCCATATCGCTACTTTGATTTGGCCAGCTTTAATGATCGCGCTCTTGGCTGCAATTGAATCTCTGCTATCGGCTCGAGTCGCCGATTCGATGGCACATATGCCAAAAGAGAAAAGACTGGAACCCGATCAAGAACTTTTCGGACAAGGTTTAGCTACAGCGATTGCCTCAATTTTCGGAGGCCAACCAGCAACTGGTGCAATTGCCAGAACTAGCGTCAACGTCAGATCTCATGCACATACAAGGTTTGCATCAATGGTCCATTCATTAGTGCTCTTATTAATCATTCTCTTGGCGGCACCGATATTTAGCCAGATTCCGCAAGCAGCAATCGCTGGCGTATTAATTGGCACCAGTGTCAGGATTCTTAACCCAGCTAATTTGAAAGAGCTGCTTCGTACAACTGCAGGCGAGGTTGCGGTATTTGCAATCACGGCAATTTCAACAATCTCCATTGATTTAATCTGGGGAATCGCCATTGGAATATCTGCACATTTCACGCGCAATTACTTGGTAAATCATGGGAAAAGCTTGAAATAGGCTGATTATTTAGCCATTTTTCGCCTACCCATGTAGCCTTTTCCACCTATGCGCAAGTTATTTTCCCTAACTGCATCGGTTGCTCTAGCTATGACGCTGGCACCGGTGGCTTCTGCTGCGCCAACTGCGGCACAGGTCCAGAAGCAGGTTAACGAACTTCGCGATGAAGCAGCATCTAAGTATGAAGCAGCAAACGGTATTAATTTTCAGATCTCAAAATTGCAGCGTGAATTAAATGGTTTAAAGGCCGGAGAAGCGGCTGCTAATGCCAAGGCAAGTTCTTTGAAGAAAGAGATCTCAAAGATGGCCGTTGAAAATTACAAGAACGGTGGCCTCGGAAATGGCCTAGAACTAATGCTTTCTCGCGATCCAAGAAAGTACTTATCTGACGCTGCAATGTTAGATATTTTGGCGCAGCGCTATGCAACAAAACTCCGTCAATTAAATTCTTACAAACAAGGTTTGCAATCAAGTCAGCTAGTTGTAAGCGATCGCGCAGCACAGCTAAAAGCAGCGCAAATTAGGCTAGAAAAGCAGGTTTCTGCAGCCAATGCCGCACTTAAAAAGGCAGAGAAATTATTAGCCTCATTGAAAGCAGAGGAGCGCGCAAAACTTGCTGCAGCAGATGATGCAGAGCAGGCAAAGATTTTGGCTGAATCTAAGCGATTAGCAGCGCTTTATGCAGGTGGTTCAACAAAGGGTGCAATCGCACTTCGTTATGCACTTGATCAATTAGGGGATATTTACGTATGGGCAGGAGCGGGTCCAACTAAATGGGATTGCAGCGGTTTAACAATGCGCGCCTTCCAGAAGGCCGGCGTATCAATGCCGCACTTCGCTGCTGCGCAATATCGATTTGGAAAGAGCATTCCTTACAGTGCAATTGCACCTGGAGATCTCCTCTTCTTCGGTTCTCCAATTAGCCACGTAGGTATTTATCTAGGCCACGGCAAGATGGTTCACGCACCTCGTCCGGGCAAGAGGGTCGAGATCGCGCCTTCATCACGCCTGGGCTATAAGCGCTTCGTTGGCGCTCGCCGTCTCTAGCTTCCCCGTAATCTCACCAGCTGAAATCTCGCCACCCTTTGGCGTGTCGTTCACGCTCATTTAAATCTAAAGCCTAAAGCGATGCTTTATGGTTCTCTCACTTCCTTGCAAAACCCAATATGTAGTGGTCGACACAGCCAAAATTTCCATTAGTAGTGGTTTTCCTACTACTTTTGGGCTAAGTTACCGCTTCTGTCCAAGAGCTTAAGAAGAGCTTAAGAAGAGCCAAATGAGAGGAGATAAAAGGTGAATTGCCCATTCTGCAAGCATGATGATTCACGCGTAGTCGACTCTCGCGTGGTCGAAGATGGCCTACAGATCCGTCGTCGCCGTGAGTGCCCTGAATGCGGTCAGCGCTTCTCAACTCAAGAGATGACAATCCTCAACATCATCAAGCGTTCCGGTGTCTCCGAACCATTTAGCCGTAACAAGGTCATCAACGGCGTCCGTAAGGCCTGCCAAGGTCGTCCGGTCTCAGAAGATGACCTAGCCCGCTTAGCTTCCTGCGTCGAAGAGACCCTTCGCCGTTCAGGACAGGCAGATATCGAAGCTCACGAAGTGGGTATGGCGATACTTGCACCACTAAAAGAACTTGATGCCGTGGCGTACCTCAGATTTGCCTCGGTTTATCGTAACTTTGCTTCCCTTGCTGACTTCGAAGGTGAGATTTCATTACTTCGAGAATTCCCTCCAGCAGAAACTTCTACAAACGCTGCAACCCCGCACAGCGCTGCAACAAAATAAAAAGACATATTCAGTAACTAGAGAAAGAGCACCAATGTCTGACACGGTCATCAATCGACCTGCTAAAGGATCATCTGTAGCAGATGTATTCGCACATAACACCAAGAAGGGTAAAGGGCTAAAGATCGAACGCCTTTACACCAATGAAGGTGTTCATCCATATGACGAAGTAACTTGGGAACGTCGCGATGTTGTTCAGCAGAACTGGAAAACCGGTGAAACTGTTTTCGAACAACGTGGGGTTGAATATCCTGATTTCTGGTCAATCAACGCATCAACAATTGTTACTACCAAATATTTCCGTGGAGCACTTGGTCGCGAAGATCGCGAATGGTCTCTTCGCCAGGTAATAGATCGCGTTGTTCTTA
>JBFYJK010000125.1:0-6871 GCA_041311445.1 Candidatus Nanopelagicales bacterium | reverse complement strand
TGGAAGTAGACCCAGAGTTAGTTATTCCCGATGATTCAATTTCAATTAATGAAGGTGCAATCTCGCTCTGGTCATCTAGCAGCGGTAGCGAATATTTCATGCGCTTACTTGAGACGCTATCCAAGGATCTTAAGTTCTCGCTAGATACCCCATGGAAGAAACTTTCTGAGAAGGCGAAGGAAGCTGTTCTTCACGGATACGACTATGAGCTAAAAGTTAAATACAAGAACCGTTATGGCCGCGATCGTATTTATGCAACAGGTTATGAAGGTGTGGTTTCGTTTATTGAACGTAAACACGGTGAAACAGATAGCGATTATGCGCGTGATAAGTACGAAGCATTTATGCGCGAGACCCCTTGTCAGATGTGCAAAGGCGCTCGTCTAAAGCCTGAAATTCTTGCGGTAACAATTGGTGGCAAATCAATTTACGAAGTTTGCGAACTTTCACTAGATGAATGTGCAAAATTCCTACAGAACATCAAGTTAAATGCCCGCGAAGCGAAGATCGCAGAGCGAGTGCTTAAAGAAGTACATGAACGTATGGGCTTCTTACTTGATGTCGGTTTAGATTACTTAACGCTCTCACGTGCAGCTGGATCGCTTTCCGGAGGAGAGGCGCAACGTATTCGCTTGGCTACCCAAATCGGATCAGGTCTTGTAGGCGTTTTATATGTATTGGATGAACCAAGTATCGGATTGCACCAACGCGATAATCGCCGCCTGATCGATACTTTAACTCGTTTACGTAACCTCGGAAATACCTTGATTGTTGTCGAGCATGACGAAGAGACGATTCGCATGGCTGACTGGATCGTTGATATTGGCCCTGGCGCTGGCGAACATGGTGGCAGAGTCGTCGTTAGTGGACCTTACGAAGATTTAATCAATAGCGAAGAGTCAATCACCGGCGCTTACATCTCTGGCCGCAAAGCAATCGAAATTCCTAGCGTTCGTCGCCCTGTAGATCCGAAGCGAAAGCTGACTGTTAAAGGCGCAAAAGAGAACAACTTGAAGGATATTGAAGTTGATATCCCACTTGGTTTATTCGTTGCGGTAACTGGCGTTTCAGGATCAGGTAAATCAACTCTAGTTAATGACATTCTCTATGTTTCTCTTGCAAATAAATTAAATGGAGCTCGACAGGTGCCGGGTCGACATCGCACCGTTACTGGCATGGATAACTTAGACAAAGTTGTACATGTCGATCAATCACCAATTGGCCGCACGCCACGTTCTAACCCTGCGACATATACCGGTGTCTTTGACAAGGTCCGTGCGCTCTTTGCAGAGACTACCGAAGCGAAGGTTCGGGGATATCAGCAAGGCCGATTTAGTTTTAACGTAAAGGGTGGCCGCTGCGAGAATTGTTCAGGCGACGGAACTATCACTATTGAGATGAACTTCTTGCCAGATGTTTACGTGCCTTGCGAAGTTTGTCACGGCGCTCGATACAACCGCGAAACTTTGGAAGTTCATTACAAAGGCAAGACCATTGCTGATGTTCTTAATATGCCAATTGAAGAAGCGCATAACTTCTTTGAATCTGTACCAACAATTGCACGCTACTTAAAGACTCTGTGCGATGTCGGTCTTGGTTATGTACGTTTGGGTCAATCAGCGCCAACCCTCTCAGGCGGTGAGGCGCAGCGCGTTAAGTTAGCTACAGAGCTACAGCGTCGCTCAACTGGCCGCACTATTTATGTATTAGATGAACCAACCACAGGTCTGCACTTCGAAGACGTTAGCAAGCTTCTAGTTGTGCTAAATCGTCTAGTCGATACCGGTAATACAGTTGTGGTTATCGAACATAACTTAGATGTCATTAAGTGCGCAGACTGGATCATCGACATGGGACCAGAAGGTGGCTTCCGTGGCGGCACCGTTGTCGCAGAGGGCACTCCTGAAGAGGTCGCAAAAGTCGCTGCAAGTTACACCGGTAAATTTGTGAAAGAGATTCTTGCAAGCAATAGAAAGATTGCCGCTCCCGTTAAGAGTGCGGCCAAGAAGAGTGTCGCAAAGAAGAAGTAACGATGCCGGCTAATTTTCGCCCGGAAAATATCCCAACAGAACCAGGGGTTTATCGCTTCTTCGACAAAGATGATCGCATCCTCTATGTGGGTAAAGCGATAAATTTAAAGAATCGTCTCTCTTCCTATTTTCAAAGTGGGTTAGCTGAACGAACCGATCGCATGGTTTCAGAAGCGGTTCGTTGTGATTGGACCATTGTTAGTGGTGAAGTTGAAGCGCTCTCGCTTGAATACACCTGGATCAAACAATATAAACCGCCATTTAATGTTCGATTCCGCGACGATAAGTCATATCCATATTTAGCGTTAACTATCAACGACAAATTCCCGCGCCTCTTTATTACACGCCAGGAGAAGCGCAAAGGGATTAAATACTACGGTCCATACATTCAAGCCTGGGCTTTGCGCAGCACGCATGACACCTTACTAAAAGTATTTCCAATCCGCAGTTGTACCGCAGGTAACTTTGACCGCGCAAAGGCAAGTAAGCGCCAATGTTTACTTGGCGATATCGGCAAGTGCGCAGCACCTTGCGTTGGATGGGTAAGCGAAGAAGAACATAAAGAGTTAGCGGTGAAGCTGGATAAGTTCTTAAGCAGTGGCAATACCGATTTGATTGCAATTCTCGAAAAAGAGATGGCCGAAGCAGCCAAGAATGAAGAGTTTGAACGAGCAGCGCGCCTGCGCGATCAAGTCAATGCGCTAAATACTGCGCAGGAATCAAATGATGCGGCGCTCTCTGAAACCTTGAATGCCGATGTCATCTCGCTATATACCGAAGGCTTACATACCGCTGCATCCATCTTCAAAATTCGTGCTGGCTCTATTCGCGGGTCAAGAAGTTGGATTCTCAATCAAAATGAAATTCTTGAAGGTGAGGACGAACTAACTCCATTCCTAGTTTCTATTTATGGCGAAGAAGAATTGCCTTCAGAATTGATTATCAATCGCGAAGTAGATGAAGGACTTGCAAAATTCCTAAGCGAACTTCGTGGCGCAAAGGTAGAGATCCGTATTCCACAAAGGGGAGAGAAGCTAGAACTTTCTCAAACCGTTGAACGCAACGCTAGATATTCATTAATCCAATACCTGTCTAAGAGAGCTAATGATGCGGCCGTAAGTGGCAAAGCGTTGACGCAGATTCAAGAAGCCCTGGCGCTAGATAGCGCCCCACTTCGTATTGAGTGCTTTGATATTTCGAATACTTCTGGTACCACCGTAGTTGCCTCAATGGTGGTATTCGAAGACGGTCAAATAAAGAAGAGTGATTACCGAAGATTTATTATCGAAACCGAGACAGCCAAAGACGATACTCGTGCGATGCACCAGGTGATCACTCGTCGCATGAAACGTTGGATCTCTGATCAAAACGTTGAAATCGGAGAGGTCGCAGGTAAGTTTGCTTACGCACCAAATCTGATTGTTGTGGATGGCGGTGCGCCACAGGTAGCTGCAGCAGAACGCGCGCTTCTCGAATTAGGAATTACAGATATCGCTGTTGTTGGTTTGGCAAAACGCTTGGAAGAGATTTGGTTACCTGGAAATCCTGATCCAATTATCTTGCCGCGAAATAGCGAAGGTTTATATCTCTTGCAACGTATCCGCGATGAAGCGCACCGATTTGCGATCACCTTCCATCGCTCGCGCCGCTCTAAGATTATGTTGGAATCACTCCTAGATGAGATTGATGATTTAGGGCCGACCCGAAGAGCAGCGTTACTAGATAGATATGGATCAGTCTCCGCGATTAAGAAAGCTTCACCTGAAGATATTGCTCAGACTCCAGGTATTGGTGAGCGACTCGCTAACGCGATTAGTCAACACTTAAGCGCAGCTTCAACTGCAATTGATATGGAAACAGGCGAGATTCATGATGCTTGACAGATGTTGGAAGATATCGGCATGAGTAATGAACTCCTGCTTCTAACAGGTATGTCTGGTGCTGGGCGTTCGACCGTGGCGCATGCCCTTGAAGATTCTGGCTGGTACGTGGTCGACAACTTGCCGCCATCGTTACTGCTTGGTCTAGTTCAAGCCTCAGATTCACCGCGAATCGCTGTCGTGGTCGACGTTCGCACGGGTAAGTACTTTGATGATTTAAGTAGCTCTATCAAGGAGCTACGCGGTGCGGGCATTAATTACCGCATGCTCTTCTTGGATGCTTCAGATCAGGCGCTAGTGCAGCGCTTTGAATCGACGCGACGACCACACCCATTGCAGGGAAGTGGTCGAATAGTTGATGGCATTATCAAAGAGCGCGTAAGACTCGAAGAATTCCGCGCAGATGCAGATCAAGTCATTGATACAAGTAATTTAAATGTCCATCAGTTAGAGAAACGCATCAACGAATTCTTCAAGAGTGATGGCGCAGCTGGAGTACGTATTAACGTTCTTAGCTTCGGCTACAAATATGGAATTCCAGTTGATTCCGATTTAGTGCTTGATTGCAGGTTTATTCCAAATCCACATTGGGTTCCAGAACTTCGCCCCAAGACAGGGCAATCATCAGAAGTCAGCACATACGTTCTTACCCAAGATGGCGTAAGTGAAACAATTTCAAACTATTCAGCTTTGTTAAAGAAGATGAGTGGTGGATATCTACGTGAAGGCAAGAAGTACATCACTCTTGCAGTGGGTTGTACCGGTGGTAAACATCGTAGCGTTGCAATCGCTGAGGAGTTGGCTAAACAACTCTCCGGTAAGAATGGTGAGTTTGAAATTGAGGCACATGCAGTGCACCGCGATGTCGGACGCGAATGAACCAGATAGATTTCTCAACTCCTAAAGTTGTAGCACTTGGCGGTGGCCATGGATTGGCTGCAACTCTAAGTGCGCTGCGCCAGATCACTCACCAAATCACTGCGATTGTTACTGTTGCAGATAATGGTGGATCAAGTGGTCGACTGCGCGAAGAGTTTGAGATTCTGCCTCCGGGCGATTTGCGTATGGCGCTTACAGCGCTCTGTTCTGATGATGAATGGGGTAGAAGTTGGGCTGAAATCCTTCAATATCGCTTCACTAGCGAAGGACATCTAAATAAACATACTGTTGGAAATTTATTATTAACAGCGCTCTGGGATCGCGACGGTGATTTTGTCGCAGGTTTAGATCGCGTTGGTTCACTACTGCGAGTTGTCGGTCGCGTACTTCCAATGGCGGCGCAACCACTAGATATCGAGGGAACTTTTCAAACTAGCGTTGGCCGAATTGTGGTTCGTGGACAGAAGGAAGTTGCGACAGCAAAAGGCCGCTTAGAATCAATTCGAATCATTCCTGAAAACGCACCTGCAAGACCCGAAGCAATTCGCGCAATTGAAGATGCAGATTTCATAACAATGGGTCCAGGTTCTTGGTTAACTTCTGTTCTTCCGCACCTTATGGTTCCAGCTCAACGTGATGCGCTCTGTGCAAGTAGCGCAAAGAAAATAATTCTCCTCAACTTGGATGCACACCCATCTATCGCTGGCGATGAATTTGCCGGATACACCCCAGAAGAGCACTTGCAACTACTCAATCAATACGCGCCATCGCTCCGCTTCGATTATGTAGTCGCTGACCAATCAGGGTTGCGTGACCATAAGAACCTTGAAGCAGTGGTTGAAGGTTTCGGCGGAAAATTGATTATTGGCGATGTTAGACGCGCTCCAGGTGCAATTCACCACGATATTTCAAAATTAAATTCCATTTTTCGTCATATTTTTGAGTAATTTTTTCCCTATTAGTGTTGAATTACGCCCGATATGGCAATGACATCCAGCTTAAAGGACGAATTAACTCGTCTTCCAGTTACCAAACCTTGCTGCCGCAAAGCAGAGGTTTCGGCACTGGTTCGCTTCGCTGGCGGTCTACATATTTCAGCCGGAAAGATCGTTGTCGAAGTTGAATTAGATGCAGCTCAGAGCGCGCGTCGACTTCGCAAAGATATCGCTGATCTATATGGCCATGATTCAGATTTAGCAGTTATCTCATCATCGGGAATTCGTAAGGGTTCACGTTATGTAATCCGAGTGATTGCAGATGGCGAAGCGCTTGCTCGCCAAACAGGCTTAGTAGATTCACATAACCGTCCGATTCGTGGATTACCTCCGCAGGTTGTTAACGGACCAATCTGCGATGCAGAATCTGCATGGCGCGGTGCATTTATTGCGCACGGTTCATTAACCGAACCGGGTCGTTCATCATCTCTTGAAATTACCTGCCCAGGTCCAGAAGCCGCGCTTGCACTTGTTGGCGCAGCGCGACGACTCGGAATCTCGGCAAAGGCTCGCGAAGTTCGCGGAGTAGATCGCGTTGTAGTTCGCGATGGCGATGCAATTGGTGCACTACTTACTCGCTTCGGTGCACATGAATCTTTGATGGCTTGGGAAGAGCGACGTATGCGTCGTGAAGTTCGAGCAACCGCAAATCGTTTAGCTAACTTTGATGATGCAAATCTTCGTCGCAGCGCTAGAGCAGCGGTTGCGGCGTCGGCACGTGTTCAACGCGCAATGGAAATTCTCGGCGAAACAATTCCAGATCACTTAAAAGAGGCCGGAGAGTTACGTATCAATCACGGCCAAGCATCGCTCGAAGAGTTGGGCTCACTTGCAACTCCGCCCATGACAAAGGATGCAATTGCAGGTCGTATCCGACGCTTGCTGGCGATGGCGGATAAACGCGCCTCTGAACTAGGAATTCCTGATACTGAGGCTGGTCTTTCGCCAGACTTATTGAATTAGAACTTACCTATTGGCCTCGCCTGCGATAGGCTAGGTGAGTACCCCAGCGTTGTGGATATATCAATCCACCCATCCGCTGGGTTTTTTCATGTGAAAGGTAATCACCTCAAATGGCTACAAAAGT
>JBFYJK010000063.1:0-2559 GCA_041311445.1 Candidatus Nanopelagicales bacterium | reverse complement strand
CCCCAGCAGGTGGCGTTCCCGAGATAATCGATACAGATAGCGCGCTTAAAGTGGCTATCGAAAAGCTTAAGAATGGCAGCGGCGCAATCGCGGTTGATGCCGAACGAGCTAGCGGTTATCGATACTCGGCTCGCGCATATTTAATTCAGATTAAACGAAATTATGAGATCTTCCTTATCGATCCGATTCCATTTACCGGTTCCGCACTCATTGCAGAGTTAAATGAAGTAATTCAAAGCGATGAAGTTATCTTGCATGCATCTACGCAAGACCTACCTTGTCTTCGCGAATGGGGCATCTACCCAAAACGCTTATTTGATACTGAATTAGGCGCTCGAATTGCAGGCTTGCCACGTGTTGGGCTTGGTGCGTTAGTCGAGCATTTCTTTGCGCGCTCTCTTGCAAAAGAGCACTCTGCCGTTGATTGGTCTTTACGTCCGCTAAATCAAGACTGGATTAATTACGCCGCACTTGATGTTGAGCTATTAATTGAACTTCGTGATTGCATTGCTGATTTACTCAAAGCAGATGGCAAGTTAGATTGGGCGCTATCTGAATTCCAAAGTATTTTGGATGCACCACCTGCGCCACCTCGTGAAGATCCATGGCGTCGCACTTCAGGAATGCATAAAGTTAGAAAGCGCGAACAACTTGCCGTCGTGCGCGAACTTTGGATTGCGCGTGATGAGATTGCATCAAAGCAAGATATTGCTCCAGGAAAATTGCTCTCTGATAATGCAATCACTGAGCTTTCAGTTACTGCGCCAATAACCACAAAGGCTTTCCAAAAAACTCTACGACCAATTGGGCTTCGTCCGCGTTGGATGGATAATGTAAATGTTTGGGTAGAAGCAATTGAGCGAGCGCAAACTAGCGAACTACCTGCGATGCGACTTAATGGTGATGGCATGCCACCGGTAAAACAGTGGCGAGATAAATTTCCAGAGCGCTATGCCCCACTTACCCATGCACGCGATGGCGTTGCAAAGCGAGCGCTTGAATTAAATATGCCGGCAGAGAATTTAATAACTCCAGAATATGTTCGCCGCGTCTGTTGGGATCAAACTCAATCAAACCTCGCAGCCGTTCAAGAGAAGTTGGCCAAACTTGGTGCACGCCCATGGCAGATCGACCAGGTCGCACCGCTACTTGCGAGCGCGCTTAGCCAGACTGAACCGCTAGCCGAGCCTGAGGAAGCCCCTACCGAGGCCCCACAGCCAGAATGACGAGCGCGAGATAAACTTCGCAGGTAGAGCAATTACTTGCTAGCAAAATAACCTACTCACGGGTAACCTTTTGGTATGTCAGTAGTTCTAATTGATGCAGTCCGTACCCCATTCGGTAAAGCCGGTTCTATGTATAACGGAACCCGCGCCGACGATCTTGTAGTCCGCGCAATCCGTGGCTTACTTGAACGAAACCCGCAGCTAAATCCGGCAGATATCGATGACGTCGCGATCGCTGCTGCAACTCAGACTGGCGATCAAGGTATGAACATCGGCCGAAGCGCATCTCTACTCGCAGGCATTCCCAATACCGTCCCTGGTTACTCAGTTGATCGTTGGTGCGCAGGTGCAATGACATCTGTAACCACACTCGCTGGTGCAATCCATATGGGCGCTGCAAAGTTTGCGATTGCAGGCGGCGTTGAACATATGGGTAATCACCCAATCGGTGGTGGACTAGATCCAAACCCACGTTACTTGGCTGAAAAAATTGTGGAACAAGATGCGCTCGCAATGGGCGCAACCGCAGAACGTTTGCACGATAAGTTTCCAGCAATTACTAAAGAGCGCGCAGATCGTTATGCGATCGGTAGCCAAGATAAAACAGCTGCGGCATATGCGGCAGGTCGTATTCAAAAAGATTTAATTCCAACTGCAGCGCGTACTCCAGAACTTGGTTGGACCATTGCCACCGTTGATGAACCGCCGCGTCCTGGCACCACCATGGAAGCGCTCGCAGGTCTTAAGACACCATTTCGTCCAGGCGGTCGCGTAACAGCAGGTAACTCTTCAGGACTAAACGATGGCGCAACTGCTGCGCTACTTGCAGATGAAGATGCAGCACGCGCAGCTGGCATGAAGCCGAAGATGCGTTTAGTTAGCTTTGCATTCGCAGGCGTCGAACCAGAGATCATGGGTTATGGCCCTGTTCCTTCGACAATTAAGGCGCTTAAGCAAGCAAACTTGAAGATCGAAGATATCGGCGCATTTGAAATTAACGAAGCTTTCGCAGTTCAAGTATTAGCGTTTCTAGATCACTTCGGAATCGACGAGAACGATCCGCGTGTTAATCCAGCAGGAGGCGCGATCGCGGTTGGTCACCCACTTGCATCAAGCGGTATCCGTTTAATGCTCAACTTAGCTAGAACATTCGAAGAGAATCCATCAATCAAGTACGGCATCACCACAATGTGTATCGGACTTGGCATGGGCGGCACAGTGATTTGGGAGAACCTCGCATGAGCGAAGTAATTTATGCAGATGAAGTTGTAACCACTGCCCTAATCCGCGAAGTTGATTTGAGCGCATTTGGAGCCAAAGGCAAGCTTGCAAT
>JBFYJK010000045.1:0-3456 GCA_041311445.1 Candidatus Nanopelagicales bacterium | reverse complement strand
ATCTACGTGAATCAAAGAAGAGCAAAGTTCTAGTGGTTATCGCAGCTAAGCCATGCACTGTTGAAATCGATTTAAGCAAACTCGGATATAAAGTTTCAAAGACTCTCTATGGTCAAAAGGCAACAGGCTCAAAGATTAAGTTCAAAACAAATGGCGCGACTCAAGGAGTTTGGAAGCTTTCATGAAAAAGTTAATTGCCGCAGCAGTTGTAATCGCAGCTTTTGCTAGTACCTCTGCTTCAGCAGAAGATTTAACTTCGCTTGCACGTCCAACAGTTCGCGGTGGCGCATCAAATTCCCAGATCTACTTCGTAATGACTGACCGCTTTGCCAATGGCGATACCAGCAACGATGAGGCTGGTTTAACTGGTTTTTCCGCGATAACTGGCTATGACCCAACAGATATCGGCTACTTCCATGGTGGCGATTTCAAAGGTTTAACTTCTAAGTTGGATTACATCCAGGGCCTTGGCTTCAACTCAATTTGGATTACACCGCCAGTTAAGCAACGTTATGTCCAAGGTGAATCCGCGGCGTATCACGGCTATTGGGGCTTAGATTTCACAACCATTGATCCGCATCTAGGAACAGAAGAAGATTTCAAGAATTTTGTAACAGAGGCGCATAGCCGCGGTATCAAAGTTATTGTAGATATCGTCATCAATCACACCGGTGACATCATCAGATACAAGGGCGATGTATACAGCTACTCAGATATGGCTTCATACCCATATAAAGATTGCAACGGCAAGAAAATTGATATTACTAAGTACATTGGCAAAGCTAACTTTCCAAAGCTTTGTGCTGCAAAATCTTTTCCAGTGCCTCCCACAGTGAGTGATAAGAATAAGAACGTTAAAGCCCCTGCCTTCTTAAATGACATCACCAATTACCACAACCGTGGCGACTCAACATTCGAAGGCGAATCATCAACTTTCGGTGACTTCTTTGGTCTTGACGATGTATTTACCGAGAAGCCAGAAGTTGTTGCAGGTTGGACCAAAGTTTGGCAAGACTGGATAACCAAGTTTGATATCGATGGTTACCGCATCGACACTGCAAAGCACGTAAACCCAGAGTTCTGGCAGGCATTCTTACCAGCAGTTCTAAAGACCGCAAAGGCAGCAGGCAAGAGCTACTTCCCGATTTATGGCGAAGTTTGGGATACCGATCCAAATTATCTTTCAAAATTCGTAACTGATTACAAGTTCCCTGGTGTGCTTGATTTTGCCTTCCAAGCTGCTGCATCTAAGTACGCAACCTATGGAAATGGTGAACGAGATCTTCTTGAACTCTTCAACCAGGATGACCTTTATACAACCGCGACCACAAGTGCTTACGGTTTAACTACATTCCTCGATAACCACGACATGGGTCGCATAGGTATGTTTTTACAGGGAAATACCGATGCAAACCCTGCTCAACTAGTCGAACGCGGAAACTTCGCTAACGCGCTTTTGATGCTTCTTCGTGGTGGTCCAACCGTTTATTACGGTGACGAAAAGGGCATGACTGGCACCGGTGGAGATAAAGCGGCTCGCCAAGATATGTTCCCAACTCAAGTTATTGACTGGCAGAACGAGGTACGTATTGGTGGATCACCAATTGGCACCAAGAGCGCATTCAATGTAACTAATCCACTTGAGAAGAACCTCTCAGAATTACAGGCGTTAACTGCAAAGTACCCAGCGCTTCGTTCTGGAACTCAACAACTTCGTTATGCAAACGATGGATCATTTGCCGTCAGTCGATATGCAGGTAAGCAAGAGTTCTTAGTTGCGTTTAATGGACGCGATGCTGAAGCTAAATTAAATCTAAACGTATCAACCGCAGATTCAAAGTGGAGCGTGCTTTCAGGTAAGGCAGACGACATTGCTGCAACAGGGAAGTCGGTTGCTCTGACACTACCTGCGCGCAGTTGGGTGGTCTTAAAGGCAGATAATGAATTTGCCCCAACCACAAAGCTTGCAATCACTTTAAATAAGCCGGCAGTAGATATTCGTACTAGCGAATATTACGTTGCACTAACAGCTGCAGTTCCCGGCACAGATTTTAATGAAGTTACTTTTGCGGTCCGTGAAAAAGGAAAAGCATGGACAATTGTTGGAACATCTGATCATCGCATGCTTGGTGTAACTGGCTTCAAAGACGGTCAATATCGTGTCTACTTGCATCAAGAGAAGTACAAGAAGAAGACCAATCTTGAAGTTGTCGCTATTGCAGTTAATGCAAATGGCGAGAAGATTGCTTCAGCGATTCAAAGCTATATTGTTTAATCAGAGAGCCAGAAATTTAAGCCATCGGCTAATTGTTTAGCCCAGGCACCTTCATTATGGCCAGCTCCTTTGTAAACTGTTGATTTATAAGCTTTTCCCCAACCTAAATCACGCATACTTAAATCTGCATAATCTTGATCTGGCTTGTAACTAGAATCTAACTTCTTATCTCCACGACTCATCCAAATCCTATGCTTGCCAGGCAATGGTAATTCTTTAAGTATTTCGTCAACTAAAGGTGATCCGCCAATTACCCAATGCGGACTAAATGCGAGAGCGGTTCTAAAAAAATCTTTTCTTAGCGTTAAAGCATTTAAAGTAGCTAAACCCCCCATACTTGAACCGATCATTGCTCGGCGCTCAAATGGAATTTCAGCGCCTAATTCATATAAAACCTCAGGTACAATTCTTTCTGCAATTAACTCTTGATAAGTATTTCCGCGCAATTCGCTCACGGGAAACGGTGCATCTTTTGGAGGGGGAACTTTCCCCGAGAATGGGTTTTGCGGAGTCAAGTCTTTGAATCTGCCATGTGGATCAGACTTATTGCTGGAATGGAAAACTCCTACGATAGCTGGAGGCGTCAAACCTTTACTTTCGAAGACTTTAATCGCAGTTTGAGCCATCTTCCATGTGCGCCTTCTGGTAGCGCTTTTAGGGTCAAACACATTCTGTCCGTCATGCGCAACAAGTAAGTACGTTGGATTTAATGGGCTCCAATAATCGACTCTCCGGCCATCGAATGAGGTTGTTTTAATTAATCCCGGGACTCCACGGATTTGAAAATGCGAAATCGGCTGCACAATGAAACACTATCACCGTGAAACGAAATGTCATGTGGTTTCGACGAGACCTCCGCTTGGCTGATAATCCGGCCCTGCTAGCTGCAATCGAGAACTCAGATGAAATCGTTCCGCTATTTATTTTAGATCCCAACTTAATTAAAGAAGCCGGCAGTAAACGATTGGCTTATTTGGCTAATTCATTGCGTTCATTAGATGAATCATTGGGAGATCGATTACACGTTATTGTGGGCGATCAGGTGGAAGTTCTCAAGAGCTATAACGCTGCGGAGGTGCATATTTCGCAGGAGTTTGAGCCATATGGCGCTGCTCGTGATGAACGCGTTAAAGCAGCAGGTATTAATTTAATTGCCACCGGCAGCCCTTACGCAATCTCTC
>JBFYJK010000044.1:0-3096 GCA_041311445.1 Candidatus Nanopelagicales bacterium | reverse complement strand
CTCTCAGTCAATGGTCATTTCGCTAGCGCCCAATTACTGGTCGGCCCCGAAACCCCCATTTTGAGCGTGTAAATCTCCTGTAACACCATGTAACGCCCCATGTAATCGTTACAGAGTCGCAACGCCTTACCTATTCAATTCCTATTTATATATAGGTAATTTTCCGCTCATGCGCGGTAATCCGTGTTACCGGCATACCCCTTGAAAGGATCCTTAATGAAGAAAAAACTTGGCGTACTAGCTGCACTTGCACTTGTTGCAACAGCAGTAGTAATTCCATCAACAGCAGCGAACGCTGCTGCTTGCCCTCAGAAGGCAAAAGTAACAATGCTTGGCACAATCAAGCCAGAAATCAAGGACCAGTTCCTTGCTGCAGTTAAAGATTACAACGCGAGCCAGAAGTGCTACACAGTTACTTCAATCCCTGGCGATCGCAACCTAACATTCTTACAGAACGTAACTCCAATGTACGCTGCTAAGAACGCACCAACAATCATGTACACACTTCAAGAGATTCCAGACATGGCTGACAAGGTCATGGATTGGAAGGGCACAAAGCTAGCTTCTCTAGCTCCTTCAGGACTTCTTGCAGCAGCAAACATCGGTGGCAAGCAGGTTGGTGTTCCATCAACAGCTGAAGCTTTCGGTCTTCTTTACAACAAGAAGGTTCTTGATGAAGCTGGTGTTGATCCTGCAAAGATCAAGACACGTACAGATCTAGAAGCAGCATTCAAGGCTGTAGAAGCAAAGGGCAAGAAGGCAGTTCACTTCTCAGCAATTTGGTGGTCACTTGGTGCACACTTCACAAACATTTTCCACGCTAACTCAGCAAACACACACGAGGGCCGTCTAAAGGTTCTTGATGGTCTTTCAGCTGGAAGCGTTAAGTTGTCATCACACCCAGTATTCAAGAACTGGTTGGCAACATTTGATCTTCTAAAGAAGTACAACCGTTCAGAAGTTAACCTAACTGATACTGAATACGATGCTTCAATCGCAGATCTAACAAGCGGTAACTACGGATTCCTATTCCAGGGTAACTGGACAGAGCCAAACCTTCTTCAGGCAACACCTGGCGGAAAGTACGGCATCATGTCACTTCCAATCAGCACAGATGCAAAGGCATACGGCAACGATTCAATTCCTGTTGGCGTACCTGGCTACTTCATGGTTGATAAGAAGTTCGCTTCAAAGGCTCAACAGGCTGGCGCAATCGACTTCCTAACTTGGCTATACACATCACCAAAGGGTCAGCATCACGTAGCAGATCCAGCAACAGCAACTGGTGGCGGAATGGGCTTCATTCCTGTTTACAAGAACTGGAAGGTTGCACCAACAACATACATGTCACAGGTAATTGCGAAGTATGTTGGAGCTAACAAGACCCTTGAGTGGATCAACACTTACTACCCAGCAGGATTGCAGGAAGAAGTAGGTAAGGTTTCAATGCAGCAGTACTTCACAAACAAGATCTCTGCAGATGAACTTGCTACAGCAATCGAAAATGCTTGGAAGGGCAAGGCAAAGACCTGGCGCGGAGAGAAGGCGTAATCGCTTTCACTTCTTGCCCATTACTTTAAAAAAGTAATAGCTTGAAAATAGTCGAGGCCAATCCGAGAGCAATTTCGGATTGGCCTCGCTACTCTTTACATATATTTTAAAAACTTGGAGAATTAATTCATGAGTCAGACTAAGCGCAAGAAAGCAATAACTAAGTTCTTAGCCTTCGGCGCTACTCCGCTAATTATTTTCACTGGCGTTCTGGTCTACCCGTTCATGCAAGGTCTATTTTTAACTTTCACCGACTGGGATGGCTTCGACTACACAAAAATTGAAGGCATTCAAAACTACAAAGACTCATTAACGGATCCACATTTCTGGACCACTATGGCATTCACTTTAAAGTTTGTTGTAGTTTCTGTAATTCTTGTAAATCTAGTCGCATTTGGTCTTGCACTTCTAGTTACATCAAAGTTGAAGAGCTCAAATCTCTTCCGCACCTTCTTCTTCATTCCAAACTTAATTGGTGGAGTTGTTCTAGGCGTTATTTGGCAGTTCATTTTTAATACCGCAATCACATCTGTAGCGCGTAAATTTAATATCCCGTTCTTCCAGGATTCCTGGCTTAACGATACAAATAAGGCATTCTGGGCATTGATCATCGTTACTGTGTGGCAAGCAAGTGGCTACATGATGATTATTTATATAACCGGTCTAATTAGTATTGAACCAGAAGTAGTTGAAGCTGCCACAGTTGATGGCGCTTCACCTTTTAAACTACTAACTGCGATCAAGATTCCATTGATGGCGCAGGCATTCACCATCTCTCTATTCTTAACAATGCGTAACGGTTTTATGGCGTACGACGTGAACCTTGCGCTTACTGGCGGCGGACCTTTCCGAACCACCGAACTTATCTCGATGCATATCTTCCAAGAAGCCTTCGCGTTCGGTCACTTCGGCACCGGCCAAGCTAAAGCGGTGCTCATGTTCATAATGGTTGCTTTTGCCGCTCTGGTCCAAGTTGCCGTTAGCAAGCGAATGGAGGCAAACCAGTGAGCGCTCTGAATTCAGTTCAAAAGGTTAAGAAGCACGGCTCAATTGGCCGCAAAGTCACTTTCTGGGTAGGTCTATTCCTATCGATTACTTACGTAGCGCCATTCTTCTTAGTGCTACTAAATTCATTTAAGACCAAGTACGACATCCTTGGTAATCCGCTTGGATGGCCACAGGCATTTACATTAGATAACTTCCAGCAAGCTCTTGAGAAGATGAACTTCTTCAGATCACTTGTAAGTTCAGTAATTGTTACTCTATTTAGCGTATCGGCGCTGATTATCTTCTCATCAATGCTTGGTTACTACCTTGCCCGCACAAAGAGCAAGTTCACAAAGACCACATTCTTGATTCTTGTAGCATCAATGATTGTTCCATTCCAAGCTTTGATGATTCCATTTATGAGCATTTGGGCGAAATTCGTATCGCTAAATAACCAAGCGGCGCTAATCCTCTTTTATCAAGGATTTGGCGTTGCTCTATCAACATTTTTATATCACGGCTTTATCTCAAAGATTCCAACAGAGATCGATGAAGCGG
>JBFYJK010000017.1:0-8552 GCA_041311445.1 Candidatus Nanopelagicales bacterium | reverse complement strand
CTTAGCGCCTAAACTCACTCCCTATGTCTACGAATACACAGGGACCAAAAGGGCAACGCCCGGTCAGAACGCTGCTGATTCTCGCGGTAGTTCTGATTATCGGAATCGCTTCAGCCATCTTCACAAAGGCCACATCCATTCACTTGGGTCTAGACCTTCGCGGTGGTACCAGCGTCACATTGCAACCACGTATCTCAGAAGGTACTTCAGGCAAGGTGACAAGTGCAGCGATCGATCAAGCAGTTTCAATTATCCGCAGCCGTGTTAACTCACTTGGCGTTGCGGAATCTGAAGTTGCTGCGCAGGGCAGTGGCGCAAACCGACAGATCGTAATTTCAGTTCCTGGTGATACAGGTCGACGTATCGTTGAACTTGTAGGTAACACCGCTGAGCTTCGTTTCCGTCAGGTTCTTGCAGAATCAACTTCTGGTGCAGCTTCAGGCACCGGAGCATCAACACCAGTTGCAGGTGTAAGTGCGCAAGTAAACGCTGCGTATGCCGCGATTGATTGCAGCACAAACGCAGCTCGTCAGAATCTTGGTGGCGATACACCTGAGCAGACAATTGTTACCTGTGCGCGTAACTCAGCAACCAAGTACATCCTTGGTCCAGCTGAAGTTGTTGGTCGCCAAGTTTCAAAGGCATCTGCAGGCCTAGATACTCAAGCAGGAAATGTTTGGACTGTGCTTCTTACTTTCAATAACGAAGGTACAAAGGCTTTCGGAGATATCACAAAGCGCGTAACTGGTCTTGCCTCACCGCAGAACCAAGTTGCGATCGTGCTTGATGGTCTTGTGGTTTCAGCTCCACGAATCAACGAAGCAATTCCTTCAGGTAATGCGCAGATCACTGGTTCATTCACACAGCAAGATGCAACTGACCTAGCAAACGTACTTAAGTACGGTGCGCTTCCACTTGCATTCGATCGCGGTGAAGTTCAACAGATCTCTCCAACACTTGGTAAGGATCAGCTACATGCAGGTCTTCTTGCAGGTGGACTTGGTCTATTACTAGTTATTCTTTACATCTTCTTGTTCTACCGTGGACTTGGAATTGTTTCAGCAGGTTCACTATTGGTAGCCGGAGCAATTACCTACACCTCATTCCTATTGCTAGGTAAAACCATTGGATTTACGCTGACATTGGCAGGTATTGCCGGCGCCATCGTCTCCATCGGTATTACCGCCGACTCATTTATCGTTTACTTCGAACGTGTTCGTGACGAAGTTCGTGAAGGTCGTTCACTACGTTCAGCGGTTGAAACCGGTTGGATTCGCGCACGACGCACAATTTTGGTTGCGGACTTCGTTTCGATCATTGCAGCTGCGTTGCTCTACTTCTTCGCAGTTGGCGGTGTTCGCGGATTCGCATTCACACTTGGCCTATCAACATTTATCGACTTGCTTGTGGTCTTCTTCTTCACAAAGCCGATGATGTCACTGATTGGACGTTCAAAGTTTTATAACTCAGGAAGCGCGATAACTGGTTTATCACGCAAGAGCCTTGGATTGGAGGCGTAAGCGATGTCAAAGCTAACTGGTCTAGGCGGTCGTCTTTACACTGGCGAAACTTCTATCGATATCATCGGTAAGAAGAAGCGTTGGTACGGATTCTCTGCGTTACTAATTGCTCTATCAATTGGCGCACTTGGTTTCCAAGGTTTACACCTTGGTATTGAATTCAAGGGTGGCGCTTCATACACAATTACAAAGAGCGCGGATATCAATCCAGCTCTTGAAGCAGTTAAGGCTGCTGCAATTCCTGGCGAACCGATTGTTCAATCAATTGGTACCGACAAGGTTCGTGTACAGACAGGTTCACTAACAAGCGCACAATCAACAGCGCTTCAGGATGCACTTGCTTCAAAGTACGCGGTTTCAGTTGATTCAATTGATACACAGATCATCGGACCTTCATGGGGTAAGGAAATTACTCGCAAGGCGCTTTACGGTCTTATCGGTTTCATCATTGTTGTACTTCTATACCTTGCAATGGCATTCGAACCGAAGATGGCTATCTCAGCGATCATCGCGGTTATCCATGACGTTTTCATTACCGTTGGTATCTATGCGCTAGTTGGTTTCGATGTAACACCAGCTACGGTCATCGGATTCTTAACAATTCTTGGTTACTCGCTTTATGACACCGTTGTGGTCTTCGACAAGATTCGCGAGAACACACGTTCGATCACTGCTACCGGCAAGAGCACCTTCTCTGAAGCGGCTAACTTGGGCGTAAACCAGACACTTATCCGCTCTGCTAACACCTCACTTATCGCGCTACTTCCAGTTGGCTCAATTCTCTTCGTTGGTGCAGGCCTACTTGGTGCAGGAACGCTTAAGGATCTTTCACTTGCTCTATTCATCGGTCTAGCGACAGGTACATATTCATCTATATTTATCGCACCGCCGATTCTTGCAACTCTTCGTGAGCGCGAACCTGCAATGCAGGCTCTTGCAAAGCGAGTAGCGGCACGTAGTGGAGCAGTAGCTACCGAAACTTCAGTAGCAGCTGCAGCTTCATCAGTTGAGCGCGGTCCACGCAATCAACCAAAGCGTAAACACCGCCGTAAGTAATTTCTGGACGATGACGGACCTTATTGCTCCGGTAATAGCAGAGGTCCGTCTTCATCATCCTTCAATAAATTCTGAAGATATTCAGCGCGCTTATGAAACTGCCGCTAAAGCTCACGAAGGACAATTACGTAAATCAGGTGAACCTTACATAACTCATCCAGTTGCGGTCGCAGGTATTTTGGCCGAACTCGGATTAGATCGCGCGACAATCATCGCAGCTCTTCTTCACGACACTGTAGAAGATACGCCTTACAGCTTGGCGCAGTTAAAGAGTGATTTCGGTGATGAAGTTGCATCGCTAGTTGATGGTGTAACTAAGTTAGATAAATTAACTTACGGCGAAAACGCTGAAGCTGAAACTGTTCGCAAGATGGTTATTGCGATGTCTCGTGATATTCGAGTTCTGGTTGTAAAGCTTGCCGATCGTTTACATAACGCACGCACATGGGAATTCGTTGCCCCAGAATCTGCAGCGCGAAAAGCCCGTGAAACAATCGACATTTACGCACCTCTTGCGCACCGTCTGGGTATGAACGCAGTTAAGTGGGAGCTTGAGGATCTCTCGTTTAAAGTTCTCGAACCAAAGAAGTATGAAGAGATTGCACGTTTAGTGGCAGATCGCGATCCAATGCGCGAGAAGATGACCGAAGAAGTTGTAGCTACTCTAAATGAAGACTTGCATCGAGATGGCATCGAAGCGCACGTAACCGGTCGCCAGAAGCACTATTTCAGTATCTATCAAAAGATGGTTGTGCGCGGACGCGAATTCAATGACATCTACGATCTTGTTGGCGTACGTGTTCTAGTCGAGAATGTTCGCGATTGTTACGCGGTTCTTGGTTCAATCCATGCGCGCTGGAGTCCAGTACCTGGTCGTTTTAAAGATTACATTGCAATGCCAAAGTTCAATCTTTACCAGTCGTTGCATACCACTGTTATTGGTCCGAACGGCAAAGCGCTTGAAATCCAGATCCGTACTCAAGAGATGCATGCGCGTGCAGAGTTCGGTATCGCTGCGCACTGGAAGTATAAGAAGGGCGACAAGAGCGCCGAAACACCTGAGATGCTCTGGTTGCAACAACTACACGCGTGGCAGCAAGAGACTCAAGATCCTTCGGAATTCTTGGATGCCCTCCGTTTCGATTTAGGCAGTCCAGAAGTTTATGTGTTTACACCTAAAGGAAAAGTTGTGGCTCTTCCTGGTGGATCCACTCCAGTTGATTTCGCATACACAGTGCATACCGAAATTGGTAATAAAACTGTTGGCGCAAAAGTAAATGGTCGTCTGGTTCCTCTAGAAACTAAGTTGAACAATGGCGATGTAATTGAAGTGGTAACAAATAAGAACCCACAGGCTGGACCAAGTCGAGATTGGATCAACTTCGTTGCAAGTCCTCGTGCGCGTAACAAGATTAAAGCTTGGTTTACCCGCGAACGTCGCGAAGAAGCTATCGAAGCTGGACGCGAATCAATTGCTCGTCAGATGCGTAAAGCAGGTTTACCACTGCAGAAAATCTTTGCAGGTCAGTCACTCTTAGAGCTTTCTCATGATCTGCGTTATCCAGATATTGATTCTCTTTACGCAGCCGTGGGAGATGGCCATATCTCCGCAGCAGCGGTAATCGATAAGTTGCAGATTCTCTTAGGTGTAGAAGATTCGCATCCAGAACCAACCATGGAGATGCCATCCAACGAAACGATTGCACGTAGAACTTCCAGTGCAATTGAAGTTGAAGGCATTGATGATGTTGTCGTGAAACTTGCACGTTGCTGCACCCCAGTGCCGGGCGATGTGATCATGGGTTTTGTTACCCGCGGAAATGGCGTAAGTGTGCACCGAACAGATTGCGTCAATGCCGAAGATTTACAGAAGCATCAAGGTGATCGCGTCGTTGCTGTTAAATGGTTGCAAGGTGCCAAGTCCATCTTCTTAGTGAAGATTCAGGTGGAAGCGCTAGATCGCTCCCGCTTGCTGTCAGATGTCACCAGAGCGCTATCGGATGCGCAAGTAAACATTCTTAACGCAGAGGTAAGCACCTCGAAGGATCGAATTGCAGTATCTCGATTTACATTTGAAATGGCAGATGCCACTCATTTGGATTCAGTACTTGCAGCGGTTCGCCACGTTGAAGGTGTTTACGACGTTTATCGCATCACCAACAATTAATTAAATTCAGCTAAACCCTTTTGAGCTTCTGTTAGCCATGAACGGCGAGCTTCAGCAGCAGCCTTTGCTTCAGCAGCCTTCTTGGTATTTCCAGCAGCTGTTGCTTTAGCTGCAGCATCTTCGTAAGCAGCAATCGCCTTAGCAAGCTGATCAACAACATCGTTAGCGCGAGCCTTTGCAGCAGGGTCGCTACGACGCCACTTCTCAGCTTCAGCTTCCTTGATTGCATCAGAAACTTTGTCGACGCGAGCGTCGAGAGCTGCGCGCTTTGTGCGATCGGTAAGACCAATCTTGCTCCATTCAGCCATAACTTCGCGGAACTCTTTGCGAGCCTTATCAAGATCAGTAATTGGCAGAATTGCTTCAATTTTAGGAATTAAAGCTTCGCGCTTTGCAAGGTTTTCAACCATTGTGCCTTCGCGCTTCTCAAGATCTGCATTCTTAGCTGCAAAGAAAGTATCTTGCGCAGCTTTGAATCGCGCCCATAGCTTTGCATCATCAGATGCCTTGCCGCGACCTGCAGCCTTCCATTGATCCATGAGTGCTTTGTATGCACGAGCAGTTGCAACCCAATCGGTTGAGTTTGCTAGAGCTTCTGCGCGCTCAACCAAATTCTTCTTGGCGCTTGAAACGTTCTTCTGTGTTGCATCAAGAGATGCGAAGTGAGTGCGACGACGCTTATCAAACTTATTACGAGCAGAGGAGAAGCGCTTCCAAAGTTCGGTATCGCTCTTCTTATCTAGGCGTGGTGCAGCCTTCCATTGATCTAGAAGTTCCTTTAGACGCTCTCCGGTGGCCTTCCAATTCTCGGAATCACCTAGAGATTCAGCTTCGGTAACAATATTTTCTTTCTGAATTAGTGAATCAGCACGACGTGCTTCGCGTTCGGCCTTCTCAAGAGCCTTCTTCGCTTCATAGTTAGCGCGGTTGCCTTCAATGATATCTGGAAGCTGATTTAGTGAAGCGTGAAGAGCTTCAAGATCTCCAACTACATTGCTGTCGATAATCTGTTGACGCAACTTATTAACTGCATCGTGTGCATCGGTTGGAACCATTGCACCGCTACGAATACGTGCTCCGAGGATTGCAACCTCAGATGCCAATGCTTCAAATTTACGGACGAAGTATTGAAGCGCTTCGTCAGCGCTCTTTCCTGGGTATGAACCAACAGCTTTGTCACCGTAAGGTGTTCTAACAAATACAGTGCCATCTTCTGCAACGTAACCGAACTTTGCAGGATCTCCGATCAGCGCGGTAGCTGCTGATGGTGTGATGTGTGAAGCGATCTGTGATGGATTCTCTGACATTTGGAACATTCCTTTCGGTTGCACTTTCGGAAAATATCTTCCTCAAGTTGTAAGTCACCCTTAATGGGTAACGGCGCTTGGATGTGAAAGGCTACCCTCCACCTATGCTCGTGACCAACTTTCAGGCTCAGGCCTTCGCTACCAACTGCTGGATTCTGGCTACTGGGCGTGGCCAGGAGTGCATCGTGGTCGACCCAGGCATGCCGAACGTCTCCGAACAGTTGGCAGAGAAACTCAAAGAGTTCGATCTCAAACCAGTTGCGACCCTTGTAACCCATGGGCACCTAGACCATACGTTTTCAGTGCAGCCAATCTGCGACGGATACGAAATTCCGGCGATGATTCATAGCGATGATCGCGAACTGCTTCTAAATCCCGAACGAGCACATGGTGCAGAATTTATGTCGCAACTTTCTGGCATTGAATGGGTTGAGCCAAAGAAAGTTGTTGAGCTCGTTGATAATCAAATCTTCGATTTAGTTGGCATGCAATTCAAGGCAATTCACGCACCCGGTCATACAAAGGGTTCGGTGATGTTTGAAGTAAATGGGGAAGTATTGATTTCAGGTGATGTTCTCTTTGCGGGTTCGATCGGTCGCACGGACCTGCCAGGTGGATCATGGTCTGCAATGCAGAAATCTCTTCGGGATAAGGTCTTGCCGCTGCCTGATGTGATGCAAGTTCTCCCTGGACACGGCCCAGAAACCTCAATTGGGCGCGAGAGAAAATACAATCAGTTCCTACAAGACCTTAAGAAATAAGTAGAAGTAATAAAAGAGTAGAAGGCGAGCCATGGCGATTAATTTCCAAGCACCGAAGGGTGTTAGCGAATACGTCCCTCCTCGTTCTGCTATTTTCGAAATGGTTCGCGAACAACTATGCGCTCCTGCAAAATCAGCTGGCTACCAGTACATGGAGCTTCCGGTTTTTGAAGATACCGCGCTCTTTGCGCGCGGCGTTGGCGAATCAACAGATATCGTCACTAAAGAGATGTATACCTTCGAAGATCGCGGCGGTCGCTCAATCACACTTCGCCCTGAAGGAACTGCTGGCGTAATGCGTGCGGTTATCGAACATGGATTAGATCGCGGACAACTGCCAGTAAAAGTTCTTTACTCAGGCGCCTATTTCCGCGCTGAACGACCACAGAAAGGTCGTTACCGTCAGTTTTATCAAGTTGGTATTGAGGCGATTGGATTGAACGATCCACTAATTGATGCTGAAGTTATTTGGCTTGCGGATCAGGCTTTTAAGAATATTGGATTAAAGAATTATCGATTAGAGATAACTTCATTGGGCGATGCTGAATCCCGAGCGGCTCATCGCAAAGATTTACTAAAGTTTTATGAGACTCTTAACTTAGATGAAGCTACCGCTTCACGTGCAAAGTTAAATCCACTTCGACTATTTGATGACAAGCGTCCTGAGATGATTGAAGCGATGTCAAAAGCACCAGTGCTACTTGATTATTTAAATGAGGAATCTAAAGTTCATTTTGAAAAGGTGCGTGCCTACTTGGATGCGTTAGGTGTCAAATACGAAATCAATCCAAAGCTAGTTCGAGGTTTCGATTACTACACCGGCACAACTTTCGAATTCATTCATATGGGACTTGGTGCACAATCAGCTATTGGCGGCGGCGGACGTTACGACAAGTTGATGAGCGAACTCGGCGGACAAGATCTATCTGGCATTGGTTGGGGATTAGGAGTTGATCGCACGATTCTGGCAGCTGAAGAAGAGGGTGTAATCCCAGCCGATCTTGGAAATGCTGATCTATTTATCATCCCACTCGGCACTCAATTAGAGGCGATCAAGATTGCGGCAGAACTTCGCAGCGCTGGCAAAGTTGTAGAGATTGCATTTGGCGAACGCGGATTAAAAGGCGCCATGAAGGGTGCAGATAAATCTGGCGCCAAATATGTAGTGGTATTAGGTGAGACTGAAGTAGCTTCTGGCTCAGTCGAGCTGAAAACTATGTCCTCTGGCGATACAAAGAGCGTTAGAATTAGCGACCTAGTAAACGCACTTTAAGCTGATTTAAGGATATTAAGCATGCTTCGCACACATAACGCAGGTGATCTGCGCGCTAGCCACGTTGGCCAGACCGTAACTCTTACTGGTTGGGTAGCCCGCCGCCGAGATCATGGTGGCGTTGCATTTATCGATCTACGCGACGGCTCTGGCTGGTGCCAAGTTGTGATCAACGACGAAGCGACCGCTGGTTCATTGCGCGCCGAATGGTGCCTAAAGATTGTTGGCGAAGTAATTGCACGCCCATCTGGTTCTGAAAATACTAAGTCAGCAACTGGCGCAATTGAGGTTGTAGCTACTGAAGTTCAAGTTCTCTCTGCAGCTGCTCCGCTACCTTTTCCAGTTGATTCTGGCGATGAAGCCGATATCTCTGAAGAGGTGCGCCTTCGCTATCGCTATCTAGATTTACGTCGCGAGAAGCCGGCAGCTAACTTACGACTTCGTTCGAAGGTTACCTCTGTAATTCGT
>JBFYJK010000013.1:0-3585 GCA_041311445.1 Candidatus Nanopelagicales bacterium | reverse complement strand
CATTAATTGTGTTGAGCGCAGATCGCCCAGAGCGCTTGCGTGGTACTGGTGCTAACCAGACAACTAATCAAATCAATTTATTTAACTGCGGCCGTTTCTTCAGCAACGATAATTACGAACTTCATGCAACGGGGCCAACACATATCAATTTAGAGTTTGACGAACCGCTTCTCACTGACGACCATAGCAATTGGTTGAGTGGCCTTGAAGAGCGAGAGTTAATTGAACCTGAATTAACGACTGAACTCTTTGAAGTGCCGGCAGGCAAGGGCATCGTCATTGTTGGACACGACGGTCTAGATGTAGCGGAATTTTCCGAAACTTTGGGCGTTCCAGTAATTGCGGAGAATCCGCTTTCATACCCAGATGCAGTTGCACATGCAGCGCTCTTTAGCGGTCAATTAGAGATTGATTGGGCCGTTGTAGTTGGTCGCACAACTTTATCTAGAAGCACCAATGCGTTGATTGCAAAAGCTAAAGAGGTTTATGTAATTGATCCTCGCGCAGCTTTGGTAGATCCAAAGCGAAGTGCTACCAAGATCTACTCAGATATTCCTACGATTGTAGGTAGCGCAGAACATTGGCAGATCGAGAGCGATTTAATTGAACTAGATGGTTGGAATGAACCTGCAGTCGCACAGTGCATCGCCGCAAACTTGCCGCTCGGCTCATCGCTATATGTTTCATCGTCACGTCCAATTAGAGATTTCGAGAGCTTTGCACATCCACGAGACGGGGTAGAGGTCTTTGCTAATCGTGGTTTAGCGGGAATTGATGGCAATTTATCTACTGCACTGGGCATCGCATCAAAACGTGAATGCACCTATGCGGTGGTTGGCGACCTATCTTTCCTACATGATTTAACTGCACTTGTTAATCGCGAAGAGCTCAAGTTGAAGTTAATTGTGATTAACAACGATGGTGGTGGAATCTTCTCAACGCTGCCTCAGGCAGGTGTTCCTGGTTTCGAGAAGATTTTCGGCACGCCACACGGCCAAGATTTATTTGAAATTGTAAATGCGTTCAAGATTCCAGTTACCGAAATTGATGATTTGAAATCTTTAAAGCAATTTATGAGCGCACCAAGCAAATTTGAAATCGCAATTCTGCAGATGCCGAACCGTGAAGATAATGCGGTAACAGTTAAAGAATTAGCGAAGCGCGTTAATTATCGGTAGGAACTTTGCCTGACTTTCGGCAACTTCCTTTGCAGCATCTGATCCAGCCACAATTCCACAACCTGCAAATGCGTGAACCTCTTTGCCGTTGATGTAACCACAACGCAGCGCTATACCTTGTTCGCCATCGCCCTTTGAATCGACCCACCCAATTGGTCCGGCGTAACGACGTCGATTGATTCCTTCAATGCGTTTAATTAATTCGGCAGCTACTGAAGTTGGTGTGCCGCAAACTGCTGCAGATGGATGCAACTTAGTAAGTATTGAAAAGATATCTACAACCTTGTGACTCTCTTTGATTGCACCAGTTACATCTGTTGCTAAGTGCATGACGTTAGATAGATGTAGCACGAATGGAGAATCAGGAACGTTAGTTGAAGAACAGAATGGTGATAACGCATCTGCAACTGAGCGGACCGCGTATTCATGTTCTTCTAAATCCTTAGATGAACGAGCAAGTGAGGCCGCTAGCGCTAGATCTTTATCGTCGTCACCAGTCTTGCTAATAGTGCCCGCTAATACACGTGAAACAACCATGGAATTGTTTAAGCGAATTAGTAGTTCTGGCGTTGCGCCTACCAAACCATTGTTGGAATAGACCCAAGTTCCTGGATATTCCTTGGCTAAATTGCGCAATACCGAACGCGGATCAACATCACTTTCAGCGTCAGCAATAATTTCGCGAGCTAAAACAACTTTATCTAATACATCTTCTTGAATTTCAGATACTGCAGTTAAGACTTTCTCTTTCCAACTGCTGACATCGGCCTCACGCCATTTGATTGCAGGAATTGCATTGGCAATTGCGCGCTCAATGAGTTTTGGTTGGCTGTCGTTACCAATCCAAGTAATCCAAGTTGATTGGTTGCGAGAACCCACAACTACCTTAGGAATTACTAATTCGCTCTCTTCGTTCTCATCGAATGAGAAAGAGGTAAATAGAACTGGGCCAGTGCCTGGACCGTGAACTTCATTATTAATCTCAAATGAATCTAATTGTTGATGCCACCAATTACGTGCATCTTCAAAACGCTTTGCGCCCTTTACTTTAATTGAGGCATGAATTCCCCAACCGACTAGACCTTCGCCATTGCGAACCCAGGTAAACGGTTGTTGATCAGGTAGCAGCTCCAATAAAGGAAGATGCGAACCTAATCGCGTTGTAGTTACTTTAGAACTAATTTGAACGACCTACGAACTTCCAAACTGTTGGAAGTGAAGTACCGGCAATCGCAACCTTTAAAACTTCGCCTAAGATAAACGGAGTAAGACCCGCGCTAAATGTCCAAGCCCAATCTTTTCCGGTGTATTGCTGTAACCAAATTAGACCGAGTGAAAAAATAATTACATCACCAATCAACATTGTGGTCATCGCGCTAAGTAATTTCTGATCCCACTTGCGACCTGCGAGCGCACCTAGAACCCAAGAAGCTAAGAACATGCCAACCAGGTAACCACCAGTTGGACCGACAAGTCGTTCGATGCCATGACCGTGACCTGCGAAAACTGGAGCGCCTGCGAAACCAATTAATAAGTAGAGCGCAAAGGTCGCCGCTCCCATCGATGCGCCGTATGCAGTTGCAAGTAGGAGCACTCCAAGGGTCTGGCCAGTTACGGGAACTGGAGATCCTGGGACCGGGATGGAGACCTGAGCGAGGGCGCTCAGGAAGAGCGCGCCACCTGTGACGAGAAGTCCTTTAGTAATTGCTGAAGTTCTTGGAAGGACCGCGCTGGTCAACGAGATAGAAGACATTTCCAAAGTGTATATCTCAGGCGGAATAGGGCAGAATACGAATATGTCACGCGCAAATATGGATAAGAATCCCGATGAAGTCGCTGCAATGTTTGATGACGTCGCAAAGCGCTACGACCTAGTTAATGACCTTTTGAGCCTTGGCCAGACCAAATCTTGGCGCCGAAAGACCACCGCGGTCATTGCGCCGAAGCCAGGCATGGAGATTCTGGACCTAGCTGCCGGCACCGGCTCATCCTCGGTCCCGCTTGCCCAGGCTGGCGCCAAGGTCATCCCGGCCGACTTCTCGGAAGGGATGCTTGAGGCTGGCCGTAAGCGCCACCCGCACCTGCCCTTCACCAAGGCCGATGCCCTTAACCTCCCTTTTGAGGCGAAGCGCTTCGATGTCGTCACCATCTCCTTTGGCCTTCGAAATACCGTGGATTTCGATAAGGCGCTAGGCCAGATGCTCAAAGTGACCAAGCCAGGCGGGCGCCTGGTGGTCTGCGAATTTAGCCAGCCGACCTGGAAGCCATTTCGCATCCTTTATATGAATTACCTGATGAAGGCCCTGCCGATGATCGCCAAGTGGACCAGCTCCAACCCGGATGCCTACGTCTATCTAGCCGAATCGATCCGCGCCTGGCCAAATCAGAGCGCGCTCGCAGCCCGAAT
>JBFYJK010000006.1:0-5013 GCA_041311445.1 Candidatus Nanopelagicales bacterium | reverse complement strand
TAGGCGTTAATGCTGCGCTTCCTACCCCAATTGATTACATAACGATTCAAAGTGACCAGACTGCTATTGCACCAGGACCTTTGCAACATGAGATCGCAGTTGAACTTAGCCAGATGGCAGATATCGAAAGCCGCGGCGCCGCAACGGTTTATCGATTCACTGAAAGTTCAATTCGCCGTGGCCTTGATCATGGAAAATCTAGCGCCGAAATTATCAAGTTCTTAGCAAAGATTTCTAAAACACCACTGCCGCAACCTTTAGAATATTTAATTTCAGATACTGCGCGTAAGCATGGCCAACTACGTGTTGGCGCTATTCACTGTTACTTGCGTTGCGAAGATCCATCTGTGCTCACTGAGATTCTGGCAGATAAGAGAGTTGATGTCGCGCTTCGTCAGATTGCACCAACTGTTTTAGTTTCTGATTTTGATGTCGAAGAAGTTCTAACTGTGCTTCGCTCCAACGGTTACTTGCCTGCCGCAGAAAGTGCACAAGGAATTCTGCTCTCATCTCCACATAACAAGCGTGTCAAAAATCGTCCAAAGCCTCCACGTATTGTTGGTGAGATTGAACCGCCTACTGAAGCTGCAATCTCTGCTGCTATTCGTGCAATTAAAGTTGGCGAGAAATCCACTGCAAAACAGAGCCAACTACGAAATAGTGGCGCCGTACCTCGCACCACTGCTAATGAGACTCTTGAAATTCTAAATAAGAACCTTAATAAGACGCTCTCTATTGGATACGCCGATAACAATGGCGGTGTTTCACATCGAATTATTGATGCACAGCAAATCGCAAATGGCGTATTGCTGGCCCGCGATCACAGCACTGGCGAGCTTCAAACCTTCAAAATCATACGTATTACTGGGGTCGCTCCGCTATGAGTGGCTTAACTGGCAGAATTACCCCCATGTTGCAGGATTTAGAAGCTTTAGTTAGATGCGAGTCTCCGTCTGAAGATTTAGCTGCCTGCAAGAAAGTTGTTGCGCTAGCAAATGAGATTGCAACCAAAGAGCTAGGTAGCGCTGCGGAGATCCGCGAAGTAAATGGTCGCCCAGTATTTTGGTGGGGAGACAAGAACCCTAAAGTAGTTCTGCTCTGCCATTTAGATACTGTTTGGCCAATTGGTTCTTTCAATCCAATCTGGGATATCGATGGCGATGTGCTTCGTGGTCCTGGAACTTTCGATATGAAAGTTGGATTCGTTCAAGCGCTACATGCACTTAAAGGAATTGAAGGATCAGTTGCACTAATCGCAACTACCGATGAAGAGATCGGAAGCCACGCTTCTCGTGATCTAATCAAAGAAGTTTCTAAGAACGCATCTGCGGTTCTAGTTCTAGAAGCATCGCTTGATGGCAAAGTTAAGACTGGCCGTAAAGGCACTGCGATGTATGTGGTTAAAGCAATTGGTTTAGCTTCACATGCTGGGCTGGAACCTGAAAAAGGAATTAATGCGACTGTCGAAATATCAGCACAGATTCTAAAGTTCGCAGAGTTGGAAAACGCCGAATTTGGAACAACCGTAGTTCCAACAATCCTCAAAGGTGGCACCACTGCAAATACCGTGCCAGCAGAAGCAACTGTAGAAATCGATGCGCGTTCATTTAGCCAGAGTGATTTAGAGCGAGTAGATAAAGCAATTCAATCTCTAACCGCAATTACACCTGGAGCAAAGATTGAGGTTACTGGCGGTTTAAATCGCCCAGTCCTTGAACCTGCTTCATGCAAAGAGCTTTACGAAATTGCAGAGCGAGTCGCAAAAGAGATTGGAATGGATCCTCTGGGCTGCGCTGAAGTTGGCGGAGCTAGCGATGGCAATTTTGCTGCGGCAGCAGGCGCCCGCGTATTAGATGGACTTGGCGCAGTAGGCGGCGGCGCACATGCTGCAAACGAATGGGCCAGCGTTAGCGCTATTGAGGAGCGCAAGAATTTCCTACATGCATTTATCAAGGAGCTGCTCAAATGAGCAATGGACCGCTAATCGTCCAAAGCGATAAGACGCTGCTTCTTGATGTTGATCATCCCAATTCAACTGAATGTCGTCGTGCAATTGCGCCTTTTGCAGAATTAGAACGTTCACCTGAACATATCCATACCTATCGCCTAACTAACTTAGGTTTATGGAACGCCCGAGCGGCTGGGCATGATGCTGAGAATGTAATCGATACTTTAATTAAATACTCTCGTTATGCAGTTCCGCATTCATTACTGCTTGATATTGCTGAGACCATGTCTCGTTATGGTCGACTCCGTCTGGAATCAAATCCTGTTCACGGTTTAGTTTTAATTACTAATGACAGCGCTGTTCTTGAAGAGGTTATTCGCGCAAAGAAGATTGCTCCGCTACTCGGTGCACGTATTGATAAAGAGACTGTCGCGGTTCATCCATCTCAACGAGGTGCAATCAAGCAACACTTGCTACGTCTTGGTTGGCCAGCAGAAGATTTCGCAGGCTACGTAGATGGACAAGCGCATCCAATTGATTTAAATCAAGAAGGATGGAATATCCGTCAATACCAAGAACATGCTGCAGAAGGTTTCTGGCATGGCGGTAGCGGCGTAGTAGTTCTACCTTGCGGTGCCGGAAAAACTATTGTTGGCGCTGCGGCAATGTCACATGCGAAAGCAACAACTTTAATTCTGGTAACTAATACCGTTGCCGCACGTCAATGGCGCGATGAGTTGCTTCGCCGCACAACTCTTAATGAAGATGAAATCGGCGAATATAGCGGCGCAAAGAAGGAAATTCGCCCTGTAACCATTGCTACATACCAAGTTATGACCAAGAAGAAGAATGGGGTTTACGCCCATTTAGATCTCTTTGACTCTTACGACTGGGGTCTGATTATTTATGATGAAGTGCACCTACTTCCTGCACCAATCTTCCGCTTTACCGCAGATATCCAATCTCGTCGTCGCCTAGGACTTACCGCAACGCTAGTTCGCGAAGATGGCATGGAAGGCGAAGTATTTTCACTTATTGGGCCGAAGCGCTTCGATGTTCCTTGGAAAGAGATCGAATCTCAGGGGTATATCGCGCCAGCTGAATGTATTGAAGTTCGAGCAACGCTCTCTGAAAGCGAACGTCTTGCTTACGCAACTGCAGAGGTCGAAGAGAAATATCGCATGTGCGCGACTACCGCTACTAAGACGAAGGTAGTTCAAGCGCTTGTTGAAAAACATGCTGAAGAACAGGTTCTGGTTATTGGCCAATACATCACTCAGCTAGATGAGCTAAGCGAAAAACTTGGCGTTCCTGTAATTAAAGGTGAAACACCGGTTAAAGAGCGTGAAGAGTTATTCGCTGCTTTCCGCACAGGCGAATTGAAATGTTTAGTAGTATCTAAAGTTGCAAACTTCTCTGTTGATTTACCTGATGCAACTATCGCAATTCAGGTAAGTGGTGCATTTGGAAGCCGCCAAGAAGAAGCGCAACGATTAGGTCGAATCTTGCGTCCTAAGTCAGATGGCCGTGGCGCAACTTTCTACTCAATTGTAAGTAGAGATACTGTCGATCAAGACTTTGCACAGAACCGTCAACGCTTCTTAGCTGAACAGGGTTATAGCTACAAAATTATTGATGCTGACGATGTTTTTCAAGGAAAGATTTAAACTCTTCTAAATCAAGTCGAAAGTGTGAAAAGTACTTTCCATCAACATGAATAACTGGAATTAATTGCCCGTATAGATCTTCCAGCTCTTTATTGTTGTCAATCAATATTTCATTAATCTCGATATTTAACTGGTCTTTCTCAGGAACCAGTGAATTCACAACGTTTTCGCATAAATGGCAGCCGCTTCGCCCGTATATCGTGACTACTGACTGCTTCATGTAGAGAAGTCTATTTGGTAGGTTTCATGCGTGAAGCGCTGGGGGCTACGTTCGATAATTGCAGCAGTAATGCTGGCTTCTGTCGTGGCGCCTCCTGCAAATGCGCTCGGCAACGAACGTGACTCCACCGTTTGGGGACATATCTTCGCTGGCCAATCTTCGGTTAAAACATTTAACGCGACCACAACTTCTGGTGCGCACCTTGAATCTAAATCGAAGTTTGAAGTTACATATAACAACTTCCCTGCTTGGGCTCAAAGCGAGATTCAGGCAGCCCTGGATGTTTGGTCTGCAAACTTTCAATCATCTGTGCCTATCAAAGTAGAAGCTACCTGGGGTCGCTCCCAGGTATATGGGCTTCTCGGAAGTGCTCGCCCAGGTAATTACTTCAATAACTTTATTAACGCACCAGATCCAACACTTTGGTATCCCTCAGCACTGGCAAATGCACTTGCAGGTCGCGACTTAGATAAGAGCAATCCAGAGATTGTTATTCAAGTTAACTCTGCTGCTGCATGGGATACACGTAACGATGGCAAGCCAAGTGGTTCTGAATATGACTTGCAATCAGTATTCATTCATGAAATTGGTCATGGTCTTGGATTTCTATCAACCGATTCATACGACCCCTTCTTTGGATATGGATCAATTGATCAGCCAACTCCATTTGATGCATACCTGCAATTAAGTGATGGACGTCGACTTAGTGACTTGCCTTCACCAAGTGTTGAACTAGGTCGTGCACTTACTAGTACCTTGCTCTGGTCTGGCGCAAAAGGTATTGCTGCAAATGGCGGTGTCAAGCCAAAGATTTACACACCAAGCAGATATGAAAGCGGTTCCTCTGTTTCACACTTAGATGAAGCAACTTTCTCTGGTGCAGGTATTAATTCAGTGATGACACCAAGTCTTGATGCTGGTGAAGTTTTCCGTGAACCAGGATCACTACTTCTTGGCATGATGGAAGATATGCGCAATAAGCCGCCCGCAGGTATTGCAGTTGGTCTGCCAACAGCAGTTCGTAATTTGCAGGTATTTATCGGTGATTCCAGCGCGATTATTACCTTTGACCCGCCTACAAATGTTCGTAGCGCTCAAGTTACAAGTTATGCAATCAAGAACTTAAAAACTGGCACCACAACTTATGCAAACACCAGCCCTTTCAATGTTGTTGGCCT
>JBFYJK010000054.1:0-5765 GCA_041311445.1 Candidatus Nanopelagicales bacterium | reverse complement strand
GCAGAGAGCTGCTTGAGCAGGGTCGTATCTTACGATTTGAGCGTGCTTACGCACAAATCGGCTTATTGGTGCCTATTGGCCTCTACTGGCCGGGGGTCACCACGCCTGTTGAGACCGCCCTGCGGCGCTTGCGTGGCTTGGTGCCACGAGCCTCATTCTGCTCATTTCGATGGTTATGAGGCTTCGATTCAGGCTCACGCTGATCTGCACGATCTGAGTGATCCGACTCTTCCGCCTCATGCTCATCGTGGTGGCCAGCAAAAACCGGCGCAGCAGCCTTAGCGCGGACAGGTTCGGTATGGATATGAATTCCACGGCCGTTACATGATTCGCAATTGGTGCTGAATGCTTCGATCAAACCTTGTCCAATGCGCTTACGTGTTAACTGAACCAGACCAAGTGAAGTTACTTCTGCAACCTGGTGCTTAGTGCGGTCGCGACCTAAGCATTCGATCAAACGACGCATAACTGCTTCGCGGTTCGATTCCAAAATCATATCGATGAAGTCGATAACAACAATTCCACCTAAGTCGCGAAGACGAAGTTGGCGTGCAATCTCTTCTGCTGCTTCTAGGTTGTTCTTAGTAACAGTCTCTTCCAAGTTGCCGCCCTTACCGATGAACTTACCAGTATTAACGTCGATAACAACCATCGCTTCGGTGCGATCGATAACAAGTGAACCACCTGAAGGTAGATAAACCTTGCGGTCGAAAGCTTTCGCAAGTTGTTCATCAACACGGTAATCAGAGAATAGATCTCCGGTGCCGGTGTACTTCTCAATCTTGCTTGAAAGTTCTGGTGCAATGAATCCAAGATATTCAGAGATCTGATCATGAACTTCGTTTCCTTGCACTTTTAGGATTCCGAAATCTTCACTGAAAATATCGCGGATAACTCGAACCGCTAAATCAGGTTCGGTGTAAAGCGCTACTGGTGGATGGAAATTTGGATTCTGTGTCTTCTGATAGATCTCATCCCATTGCGCTTTAAGGCGTTGGATATCTCCAGTTAACTCTTCTTCGCTAACTCCTTCAGCTGCAGTACGAACAATTACGCCCGCTTCTTCTGGAACTAAACCTTTAAGAATATTCTTGATGCGATTGCGCTCTGGTTCTGGAAGACGGCGAGAAATTCCGCTCATTCCGCCACCAGGCACATAAACAACATAACGGCCAGGGAGTGAGATTTGGCTAGTTAAACGCGCACCTTTTTGGCCAATTGGATCCTTTGTAACTTGAACAAGTACAGGTTGGCCAGTCTTTAACGCTGATTCGATCTTGCGTGGTGCGGTCTCTTCCATGCCTGCGGCATCCCAATTAACTTCACCTGCATAAAGAACTGCGTTACGTCCCTTTCCGATATCAACGAAAGCAGCTTCCATTGATGGCAGAACGTTCTGAACTTTTCCAAGATAGACGTTTCCGACGTAAGAGATAGAAGAGTTACGGTTTACATAGTGCTCAACCATTACGCCATCTTCAATTACGCAAATCTGTGTGCGGTCGCCCTTCTGGCGAACTAACATTTCGCGCTTTACTTCATCACGACGCGCTAGGAATTCACCTTCGGTAATGATGGTTCCGCGGCGACGATAAGTTTCGCGATATTCACGACGATCTTCACGATGACGACCTTCGCGGCGATGATGACGATCACGACGATTGCCGCGGTCACCACGATCTTGACGCTCTGCACGTTCTGGACGTTCTTTAGTCTCGCGAACCTTTACAACTGTTGGTACGCCATCTTCATCAACCATCTCACCAGCTTCAACGCCATCTTCTGCGCCACGACGGCGACGGCGACGGCGATGTGAGTTAGCGCTATCTTCTGAAGAGTCATCGCTCTCAATTAATTCATTTGCACTTGTGGTCTCTTCTTGACCTTTACGACGACCACGTCCGCCACGACGGCGACGACGTCCGCCGCCACGAGAGTTATCTTCATCGTGTTTCTCATTTGAAGTAGCAGAATCTTTATTCTCTTTAGCCGGTTGTTCTTTCTTGGCTGGCTTATTGCCCTTCTTGCCTTTTGAAAGTGGCTTCTCTAATCGTTCAGACTTTGTTTCAGATTTAACATCTGGGGTTGGAGCTGCTTGGAAGATCGGAGATGCAACAACGGCAGGAACTGCCTTCTTGCGGGTCTTCTTCTCTGCTGGCGCCTCAACGCTCTCAGAAGTATTTACAGCTGGAACAGCTTTTTTAACTGCGCGCTTACGCGGCGCTTTTGGCTCATCGGCCATGTACACCAAATCCTTTGTAGGCAAGAAAAGGGTTTCTCTTGCTCGTTTCCGGGTCTGAAATCAATCAGACAAATTCTTTTTCTATTCGCGCTGCGAGTTACCGCGCGCTGAACGTTGGTTGAATTATGGCATTAAAGGGGTGAAAAGGCTATTAAGGGGCAAATTCCCCGTTTAGCCACGTAAACGTGCATGCACATTTTGCAAGAGGCCCACACCGATCATGTTGGCGAACATGCTGGAACCACCATATGAAAGCAGCGGTAATGGAACACCTGTCATCGGCATGAGTCCCAATGTCATTCCAATATTTTCAAATGTTTGAAACGCAAACCATGCGACAACACCAACGGCAACAAGCCTTCCGAATGGATCTGTCGTTCTCCGCGCAATACTAAATCCGCGCATCATTATTGTTAACAACATAATGACAATAAACGAACTTCCTAAGAAGCCAGTCTCTTCACCTGCAACTGTGAAAATAAAGTCAGTCTGTTGTTCTGGAACGAAGCGACCATTTGTCTGCGCACCTTGGAATAAACCTGTTCCCCAGAATCCACCTGAACCTACAGTGATACGAGCTTGTCGTAATTGATAACCCGCGCCTTGAGTGTCAGCGTTTGGATCAACGAAAGATTGCAGACGCTTTAATTGGTATTCGCTTACCACCCCAGCTTTTGCGGCAACAAATCCACCAAGGAGCGCAACTAATAGCAACGCAACAACCCAACGTGCTTGCGCACCACTTGTTGCGATGATTGTTAGAACAATCGCACTGATGATGAGAATAGTTCCCATATCTGGCTGCAAAATAATAAATAGGACCGGAATGCCAGCAACAGCTAAGGCCTGCATGACATCTTTATTTCTAACTTCTTCTTGCCCATGTATGCGTTCGGTCAAAATCATCGACATGCCGATGATGATGGTGATCTTTGCAAGCTCAGCGGGCTGAATTGAGAAACCGCCAGGCAAGACAATCCATGCACGAGCACCATTGATTGTTGAACCGATTCCTGGAATTAGAACTAGAAGTAATCCAAAGACGCCGGCTCCCCACACAAAAGGTGTGTAAGCGCGAAGTGAACGGTAATCAATGAAAGTAGTACCGAACGCCAGTGCGATACCAATTACTACGTTGATTGCGTGGCGCTTTAAGTAATACTCAGGGTCTTCGCCTGCTGCGGCATACCAATTACGAGTCGCCGCATAAACCAGCAGAATTCCAAAGATTAATAGCGCGCCAACTGCAAAAGAGAGAATCGGATCAAAACCTGCAGTTAGATTGCGTCGCTGTTTGCGGTAAGAGAAACTACGAACTGATTCGTTCACTTCTTCACCGCCTTCTTGCTCTTAGCGCTTGCAGATGGTGACGGTGATGCTTTGATAACCGCCACCTTTGTGGTTGGAGAAATCTTAGGCAATTTTGTTGGTGGACCTGATGGATAAACGATCTTTTCCGGAACTTGTTTGCTTCCAGTAACGCCATAAATGGTGTTGTAAATTTGACGCGCGCCAACACCTGCAGCTGCGGCGCCAGTTCCTCCTTGAGAAACCATAACGACCACTGCATATTGTGGGTTTTCTGTTGGAGCAAAAGATGCGAACCAAGAAGTCGAATTCTTCTTAGTGCCATTTGAATTCAAACCGAAGACTTCGCCCGTTCCTGTTTTACCTGAGACATGAACTGGGAAACCTGCGAATGCGCCAGCTGCAGTTCCGCTAATAGTTACCTGATGTAACGCATCGCGTAACCAAGCGAAGGTCTTTGGGTCTGCTTCTACTTTCCCATCCACTTTTGGTGTGAAAGTCTTAAGCACGGTGCCATCAGTCTTAACAATTGCTTTTGCAACTAGCGGCTGCCAAAGAGTTCCACCATTGGCAATCGCGGCATATACCTGCGCTTGCTTCAAAGGTGTAATAACTGTGTCGCCCTGTCCAATTGAGAAGTTAACGGCGTCACCTGCTCGTAACACTCCTCCATCAATGCAATTCTCTTTTGCTAATTGAATCAAGAAGGCTGTTAAATCTTTCTTGGCAGCGCGCTTTTGATAGTTACAGTAGAAATTCTTATTCTGCTTCCAGTAATCGATCTTCCACTGACGATCAGGAATACGACCAGCCAATTCACCTGGTAGATCAATTCCAGTCTTCTTATCTAATTGGAATTGATGCGCGGTGTTAAAGAAGTAATCATTTGGACTCTTCGGGCTTAGGCCACCATCTTTTAGCCATTCAGCGTAGGCAATTTTGTACCAGAGGGTGTCGCAGGAGACCGCGATGCCCTCTTTCATGTTCATGCGGCCAAGTGATTTAGCTTCATAGTTGGTGAATTCGCGATTACCGACTTTGTACTTACCTGGGCAGTCGTAAACAGCGTTCAAGCTATAGCCGGCTTTTACTGCCGAGAAGATTGATAGCGCTTTAAAAGTAGAGGCTGGCGCAAATAAACCTGCCAATGGACGTGAAAGTGCCGGCACATATGAAGCAGCTGAATACATATCTTTAGCTTGCGCGACGGTTAAGCCCTTCTCCCAAATATTTGGATCATAAGTTGGATAGGAAGCAAGTGCTAATACGCGACCAGTGCGCACATCCATAACTACAGCAGCTCCACCATCAGCGCGATAACCCTGTGCACGTGCAGATTTAACTGCGGTTGCAAGTCCGGCTTCCGCTGCGCCTTGAATACGTACATCCAAACTTGTAACTAAGTGCGCGCCAGGTACTGCAGTTGTATCTCTAGATTTCTCTGTTACTGATTCTTTGCGGTCGACAATAACTGTCTTGATTCCTGGACGACCACGTAGATAAGAATCGTAAACATATTCCAAACCATCTTTACCGATTGATTCACTGCGGTAATAGCGGGTTCCGTTGCTCTCTGCTAAATCAGCATCCGTTAGCGCGCCGACATAGCCAAGCACGTGCGCACCAGTTGCGCCTTGAATCGCTGGGTAATATCTAACTGAAGTCGGCTTGGCATCAATGCCAGGGAAATCGCTACTGCGTTCAACAATTTGTAGCGCAATTTCAGGATCAGCATCCTTTGTAATTGGAATTGGTTGGAATCTATTTCCCACCCAACAACCGGAACGATCACCTTTTGTGATTTCACCACAGAGTCTGGTCTTGCGCCAAACATCAGTTGGATTTAAACCAAGCACCTTCGAAACTTTATTTAAGACAGATAAACCTTTGTCCTTCTGCTTATCAATCACGCTGCGATCAACAGTTACCGCGAGACCTACGCGATTCATTGCTAACGGAACACCACTGGCATCAACAATTAATCCACGAGTTGCTGGAACCACGATGTCACGGCTCTGGATATTTAGCGCAGCCTCTTTGTACTTACCTGTGGCTGCAACCTGTAGGTAGAAAAGGCGTCCCATGAGCGAGAACATCAAGCTAATAATTAGAGCTTGAACCACAAAGATGCTTAAGCGCGTGCGTTGATTCATCGCCCACCCGCATAAACAATTGAATGCGCACGTGTAATTACCGGCACCACAATCGGCGCAAT
>JBFYJK010000050.1:0-3052 GCA_041311445.1 Candidatus Nanopelagicales bacterium | reverse complement strand
TCGCCGAATCTGCCACCTTGGCAGTTGATGGAAAGGCGAAGGCGCTTAAGGCGGCTGGTCGACCGGTTATTGGTTTTGGCGCAGGTGAACCAGATTTCCCGACACCTAGCTACATTGTTGAAGCTGCAGTTGAAGCTGCAAGCAAAGTTCCAAACCACCGCTACACCGCAACACCAGGTCTACCTGAATTACGCGATGCGATCGTGGCAAAGACAAAGCGCGATAGCGGATATGAAATTACTGCAGACCAAGTTCTTGTAACAAATGGTGGCAAGCAAGCTGTTTATCAAGCATTCGCAACAATTGTGGATAAGGGCGATGAAGTACTTCTTCCTGCTCCTTATTGGACAACATATCCAGAAGCGATCAAATTAGCTGGCGGTGTTCCAGTAGAAGTTTTCGCTGATGAAACTCAGAATTATTTAGTTACAGTTGATCAATTAGAAGCTGCGCGTACAGATAAGACCAAGGCTCTTCTATTCTGCTCACCATCAAACCCAACTGGTTCGGTTTACTCACCTGAAGAGACTAAAGCAATTGGCGAGTGGGCGTTAAAGCATGGCATCTGGGTTATCACTGATGAAATTTACGAACACTTGGTTTACGACGGCGCAAAGGCAACTTCAATATGCGTTGCAGTTCCAGCGCTTGCTGATACTTGCATTGTTCTAAATGGCGTTGCTAAGACTTATGCAATGACCGGTTGGCGTGTGGGCTGGATGATCGGTCCTAAGGATGTAATCAAGGCTGCAACCAACTTACAGTCACACTTAACTTCAAACGTTAATAACGTTGCACAGCGCGCTGCTGTTGTTGCGTTAACAAATGATTTAACAGCAGTCCATGAAATGGGCGTGGCATTTAATCGTCGCCGCAAGCTAATCATTGATTTACTTAATGAAATCCCTGGTTTTGAATGCCCTACCCCGCAAGGCGCTTTCTACGTTTATCCATCTGTAAAGGGTGCGTTAAATAAGACTTATCGCGGCAAAACACCAAGGACTTCAAGCGAGCTAGCTACTTTGATTCTTGATGAAGTTGAAGTTGCGGCTGTTCCAGGCGAAGCTTTTGGACCTTCTGGTTACCTACGTTTTAGCTATGCAACTAGCGATGACGATATTAAAGAAGGTATTGCACGTATCAAGAAGTTAATTACTGAAGGCTAAGCCCAACCAGATTAACTTCTGGCACTAGCTCGATCCCAAACTTTAACTTCACCGCATCTTTAACTTGCATTGCAAGGGCTGCAATATCTGAAGCCTTTGCGTTATCTGCATTGGTAATTGCCAAAACATGTTTAGTCGAAATTGCCGCACCGTTAAGTGATTGACCTTTGCAGATACCACTCTGTTCGATTAACCAAGCGGCACTTGTTTTGAAGGTGCCATCTGCCTGTGGGTATTTCGGTGCTCCTTCTGGAATTAAATTTTCCGCAACAATCGGGTTAGTAAAGAATGAACCCGCGCTGAAAGTATCTTTATCGGAATCGTTAAGAAGCATTCCTTTACGTCCGCGAATCTTTAGCACCGCTTCACGAGTTTTAATTACGTCAGCCTTCTCACCAACTGCAATGCCAAGTTCCGCCGCAAGTTCGGCATAAGTAATTGGCGTAGTCATTTCGCCGCGACGCAAATTAAATTGAACTTCAAGAACTACATAGCGACCTGGGTGCTTTTTAAAAACCGAATCGCGATAAGAGAATTCGCATTCCTGGTTAGTGAAAGTTTTCAAAGCTTTTGCTTGGCGATCATAAGTGCGAACACGCATTACAAATTCACTTACTTCATGGCCGTATGCACCGATATTTTGAATTGGCGCAGCGCCAACTGTTCCTGGAATTCCTGAGAGAGTTTCAAGTCCAGCCCAGCCACGATCGATTGTGGTCTTTACGAAATCATCCCAATTTTCGCCAGCGCCGATATTTAAAGTCGCTCCGCTGCAAGCATCAACTTCTGCGGTCATTTTGTTACCTGAATCTTTGGCAATTTGAATTACAGTGCCTGGAAAACCGGTATCGCTAATAAGAACGTTGCTACCGCTACCCAAAATCAAGATTGGTTGATCTCCAGCCGCCTCAATCGCTGCGATGATTTCAGCTTCGTTTGATGCTCGAACAAAATTATTTGCCGGCCCGCCTACGCGAAGCGTGGTGTGGTTACTTAAATTTTCCACGAGGCGTTAAGCCTTAATAACTCGAGCGCGGGCCATGCCTAAAACTTTAACGCCTGCACTGGTCGCATTTAAATCAAGACGCACGCTGCCATCTTCGAAAACTTCTCCGATGGTGGCAGAAACAGTTAAATCAACCTTTTCATCCGCTGGCACGATAACTGGCTTAGTAAAGCGAGCGCTGTACTCCTTTACCTGCGCGCTACCGCCAGCCCAATTAGCTGCATATTGGCCAACCAAGCCCATGGTTAACATGCCATGTGCAATTACATTTGGTAGACCCACGGATTTTGCGAACTCTTCGTTCTGGTGAATTGGGTTTTGGTCCCCTGAAGCATCTGCGTACTGTTTAAGTAGCGCGCGATCAACATAGAAAACTTGTTCAGGTAGCTGTGTGCCAACTTCGAATGTCATGCGCGCACCACCAGTGTTGACCAATTGGTTACGGCTAACTTTTCGCCGACATAGAGATCGCTGCGCGCCGTAACAAATTCATTGCCAGCCATCTGCTTGTAGCCTTCTAAAGTTGAATCGCAACGAACTACATCGCCAGCTTTAAGAGGTTGATGAATTTCGAATTTCTGATCTCCATGCACAATGCGATCCCAATTAACTCCTACTTCTGGAGAGGTTAGGACTGCTTGTGATTGATCTAAAGAGATTCGAATTGAAAATGTAGGTGGCGCGATAGAAGTATTTTTCTCTCCGAGCACAGCACAGAAAGCATCGATTTCGTTTTGGGAAATAGTTACTTCAGCACCCTTAAAGGTGCGCCCGATCGCGTCGGGTTGAATCACTGTTAGCGGGTTTCGCGGTGAAGAGTTGAAGCCTTGCAACGTGGGCAGAACTTCTTAAGTTCCATGCGGTCTGGATCGTTGCGGCG
>JBFYJK010000048.1:0-24873 GCA_041311445.1 Candidatus Nanopelagicales bacterium | reverse complement strand
GTACGCTTTTTAGACTTTGCGTGATTGCAGGTACAAGCACGCAGAGAACCCTATCGGCCCATCAATGAACGCATGAGATTTGCAGTTTCTGACGGCGTTTTGCCGACCTTTACTCCTGCTGCCTCTAGCGCATCCTGCTTTGCTTGAGCAGTTCCGGAGCTGCCAGAAACAATCGCACCAGCGTGACCCATGGTCTTACCTTCTGGTGCGGTAAATCCTGCAACATAACCAACAACTGGCTTTGTTACATACTCTTTAATAAATGCAGCTGCGCGCTCTTCAGCATCGCCACCGATTTCGCCGATCATTACGATCGCTTCGGTCTCAGGATCATCCTGGAATGCCTTTAGGCAATCAATATGAGTTGTACCGATAACTGGGTCTCCACCAATTCCAACTGCAGTGGTAAATCCAATATCACGTAGTTCGTACATCAATTGATATGTAAGTGTTCCTGACTTTGAAACCAGACCAATGGGTCCGCGGCCAGTGATATCTGCGGGAATAATTCCAACGTTTGATTGACCCGGGCTAATAACACCTGGGCAGTTAGGTCCAACTAGACGAGTTGTTCCCTTCTCTGCTGCATATGTGTAGAAGTATGCAGAGTCATGAACTGGAATGCCTTCAGTAATTACAACAACTAATGGCATCTTTGCATCGATCGCATCAATTACTGCGCCCTTTGCAAACTTAGGTGGCACGAATACGACTGAAACATTTGCACCAGTTGCGGCCATTGCTTCGGCAACAGAGTTGAATACTGGAAGCGATGTGCCATCCATATCAACAGATTGGCCACCCTTGCCTGGAGTAACGCCACCGACAACTTTGGTTCCGGCTTTAAGCATGCGCTTGGTGTGCTTGGTTCCTTCGGAACCGGTCATACCTTGAACGATTACTTTGCTATCTGAATTAATAAAAATTGCCATTTTATTTAGCCGCCAATTCTGCTGCGCGAGCAGCTGCGCCATCCATAGTGTCTAGCTGTTGCACTAACGGGTGCGCAGCTTCATTAAGAATTCGACGTCCTTCAGCAACGTTATTGCCATCTAAACGGACCACAATTGGCTTTGTTGCTGCGCTACCAAGAATTTCTAGCGCTTTAACAATGCCATTTGCCACTGCATCACATGCAGTGATGCCACCAAATACGTTAACAAATACGCTCTTGACGTCTTTATCACCCAAGATAATTGAGAGACCGTCAGCCATAACTTCTGCTGATGCGCCGCCTCCGATATCAAGGAAGTTAGCTGGGCGTACGTTTCCGAACTTCTCGCCAGCATAAGCAACAACGTCCAACGTAGACATAACAAGTCCTGCGCCGTTGCCGATAATTCCAACTTCGCCTTCGAGCTTTACATAATTTAAGCCCTTAGCTTTTGCCGCTTCTTCAAGTGCATTTGCAGCAGACTTATCAATAAGCGCTTCGTGATCTGCTTGGCGGAAATCAGCATTGTCATCAAGAGTCACCTTGCCATCGAGTGCCACGATCTTGCCATCTGCAGTTTTTACAAGTGGATTGACTTCAACAAGAGTTGCATCTTCCTTTGTAAATACTCCCCAAAGAAGTTCGATTACCTTTGCAACATCTGCTGCAATCTCTGCTGGGAATTTTGCTTCTGCAACAATCGCTGCCGCTTTAGCTGCATCGATACCAGCAACTGCAGAAACTGGAACTTTAGCCAGCTTCTCTGGTGCAGTGCGTGCAACTTCTTCAATGTCCATGCCGCCGGCAACTGATGCCATGCATAGATATTGACGATTAGAACGATCTAACAAAATTGAAACGTAATACTCTTCGGCGATTGGGGCAGCCTGCGCGATCATCACGCGATGAACTGTGTGTCCCTTGATATCCATTCCGAGAATTGCTGATGCTTTCTCTTTCGCATCATCTGCATTGTCAGCAACTTTAACGCCGCCTGCTTTGCCGCGACCGCCGACTTTTACCTGCGCCTTAACTACAACTTTGCCGCCAATCTTTGCAGCAGCTGCGTGTGCTTCTTCAGGTGTTGTTGCAACAGCGCCAGCTAATACTGGAACGCCATGCTTTTCGAATAAATCTCTAGCTTGATATTCAAATAAATCCACGGCTAAATCTTAGTCGCGTATTTAGAGCTTCTCGACCGGCGCGTAACGCAGCAGTAAGCGCTTCTCTCCCAATTGTCCGAAATTAATAGTCGCCTCTGTGCGATCGCCTTCTCCGGCAAGCTTCACAACAGTGCCTAATCCAAATGTGTCATGAGCCACACGATCACCAATACTTAGCGAGATTGTCGTAGCGCTCTTCTTGCCAGTTGCACGAGGTGGCGGCGCAGATTGCATGAACTTTGGTTTAGCGGCGAATGTGCGTTGGCGCCATTCGATTAAATTATCTGGAATCTCATCTAAGAAACGTGATGCTGGATTGTAATTAGGTGCGCCCCACGCGCTTCGATATTCGGCGCGAGTTAAATAGAGACGTTCTTGTGCACGTGTTAAACCAACATAAGCAAGGCGTCGCTCTTCTTCAAGCTCATCGCGTTCGCCCAAAGTGCGGTTATGCGGGAAGATGCCATCTTCCATTCCAGTCAAGAATACGGTTGGGAATTCAAGACCCTTTGCAGTATGTAGCGTCATCAAAGTAATAACTCCACCATGATCTTCGCCATCAGGAATTTGATCAGAATCTGCAACTAGCGCAACGCGTTCAAGGAACCCAGCAAGATTAATCACAGTATCCTCGATTAGATCTTCCAGCGGTGTCTCTTCGTATTCGATTGATACTGCAACAAGTTCTTGCAAGTTCTCTACGCGAGATTCATCTTGTGGATCAGTGCTGTTCTGCAACTCTGCAAGTAAACCTGATTGTTCTAATGTTGCTTCGAGGATTGTTGAAGGTTTGGTGCCGGCTTCTACCAAGACATTTAGCGCCATGATGATTGAAACAAAGTTAGCTAGAGATGCAGTTGATCGACCGCCAAGTTGTGGGTCATTTGCTGCCACATTAAGCGCTTGCCAGAAAGAGATGCCACGTGAATTGGCTACGCTTTCGATTGATTCGATAGCACGATCGCCGATGCCTCGTTTAGGGACATTGATGATTCGGCGAAGTGAGACTTCGTCTGTGAGGTTAACCAATACCTTTAAATACGCGAGAAAATCTTTGATTTCGCGGCGCTCATAGAAGCGGACTCCGCCAACAACTTTATAAGGCAGACCAGAGCGCATGAAGACTTCTTCAAAAACACGAGATTGCGCATTGGTGCGATAGAAAATTGCAGTATCGCCATATTTAGAGATTTCATCCTGAGCTAACTTCTTGATCTCTCCCGAGATGAACTCTGCTTCGTCATGTTCGCTTTCGGCGACATAACCAACCAATGAAGCCCCAGCGCCAGCTTCGGACCATAGATTCTTGGCTTTGCGATCGCGATTCTGTTCGATAACCGCATTAGCTGCGCTAAGGATGTTCTGGGTTGAGCGGTAATTCTGTTCGAGCAGAATGGTTTCGGCATCGAGGTAATCCATTTCGAATTGCAAGATATTGCGAATTGTCGCGCCACGGAAACCATAAATAGATTGATCGGCATCGCCTACAACGCAAAGTTCTGCAGCAGGAATTCCTTCTTCGTCTTTGCCAACCAACTCTTTAACCAACATATATTGCGCGTGGTTGGTATCTTGATATTCATCGACCAAGATATGGCGGAATCGTGAACGAAGTCGCGCTTTTACCTCTGGGTGGCGCTGGACTACTTCAACGGTCTTCATGATCAAATCATCAAAATCCATCGCGTTAGCTTGGCCGAGGCGCTTTTGGTAGAGCGAGTAAACCTCTGCGCAAAGCTGTTCGTACTGGTTACTTGTTGAATTTAAATAATCCGCTGGGCCAAGTAGTTCGTTCTTGGCATTTGAAATAGTTGAAGCAAATTGTCTTGGCGGATAACGCTTTGGATCAAGATTGAGATCTTTACAGACTAACGCAATTAATCGCTGCGAATCTGCGCTGTCATAAATAGTGAAATTATTTGAATAACCTAATCGGTGCGCTTCAACGCGCAAGATTCGAACGCAAGCGGAGTGGAATGTTGAGACCCACATGGATTTTGCAATGGGACCTACCAATTCGGCTACGCGCTCTTTCATCTCTCCGGCAGCCTTATTGGTAAAGGTGATGGCCAAGATTTCGAAAGGTCGGGCGTTACGTCGCGCCATCAAATATGCGATTCGGCGCGTTAAGACTCGAGTTTTTCCAGAACCAGCGCCAGCTACAACTAATAGCGGAGTGCCGGCATGAACTACTGCAGCTGCTTGTTGTGGGTTGAGGCCCGCTACTAATGGATCTTCGTTCATGAGGCGTGGAGTCTATTAGTCATGGGAGACTAAGCCAGTGGAACCACGTAATGACAATGAGATTTCGCGCATACTCGTAGTAAATGCGCACCCAGATGATGCCGATTTCGGTGTCGGCGGAACTGTAGCCAAGTTGGCAGCTAAGGGAATTGAGATTACCTATGTCTGCTGCACCAATGGCGACCAAGGCGGCGAAGAATCTGGCGTACCTCAAGAAGAGATGGCTGCGACTCGTCAGCGCGAACAACGTGATGCCGCACGAGCGCTTGGCGTTAAAGATGTTATCTATTTAAATTATCGAGATGGCCACCTCGAACCAACTATTGGTTTACGTAAAGATTTAGTACGACAGATTCGTATTCACAAACCAGATCGCATGTTGATCCAAAGCCCAGAACGTAACTGGGATCGAATCGGCGCAAGCCATCCTGATCACTTAGCAGCTGGCGAAGCTGCGATCCAGGCGGTTTATCCAGATGCACGTAATCCATTTGCATTTATGGATTTGAAGAACGAAGAAGGTCTTGAACCATGGCGCGTTAAAGAAGTTTGGGTTTACGCGCATCACTCCCCTGATTTCTGGGTAGATATCACCGATACCTTTGATAAGAAGATGGCTGCGCTTAATGCACACGTTTCACAGACAGCACATAACACTGAACTAGAACGCATGGTTCGCGAATGGGGCGAACGCAATGCTGGCGTCGGCGGGCTAGCTGTTGGTCGTTTAGCTGAAGCCTTCAAAATCGTAAACACTGATTGATAAATAATTTATGAAACGCGATTGGTATGGCGATTTAGTTGATGCCATTAAGTTGCGCCGTTACTGGATACGTCAGATTCTTATTGCGGGCTTCGCCTCTGCTGTGGCCTGGCATATCGGAAATATCGTTGTAAATAAGGGTGGTTTGGTCGCAGCTATCGCTTGCGCGCTAAGTATCCGTATCTCAACTTACAAATCTTTCCGTGAAGGTTTTGGGCAGATTGTCGGAACCGCAATTGGCGCATCGGTAGCTTTAATTGCAGTTAGTATTTTTGATTTTGGAAATATCGCGATCTTCACCACGATTGTTATGAGTTCAGTCGTAGCAAGAGCTCTTCATTTAGGTGAAGTTGCCTCCGTTAACGTTCCTGTAACTGCGCTAATTGTTATTGGCCCTGGAATCAGTGAAAACACTGCGCTGACTCGTCTTAGCGCTACATTCGTCGGCGCGATCATCGCAGTGATCTTCTCGTTCTGGGCGCATCCAAAGACTCCAACAGGTCGCACACTCGAATTGATTGGCAGCTACACAAAACGTTCTGCAAATCTGCTTTCAGATATGGCCGAAGGCGTGGCTTCGACATTTGATTCAAATACCGCTGGCCGCTGGTTGGCACGTGGTCGAAACTTAGTTGAGAACATTCCAAATCTTCGCGGACAAGCGCTAGAAGCTAAGCGATCTTCAAAGTGGTTACCTAATGATGATTCGGAAATCGCGGATGTGCTTTATTTAAAGGCTGTTTCTACCGAACACATCATTGTTCAAGTTCGCTCCATCTCTCGCACCCTCTTTGACTTGGCAATTGATGGCGGAGTGCCAGAACGTATTCGTCGCGAATTAGCGCTCTCTTTATCTGCAGCTAGTTATGCGGTTGCTGATAAAGCTGAGAGCGAAGACCTAGAAGAGACCGCAAATGATTTACGTTCTTCAGCTAGCGTGCTTAGAGATTCATTACTAAAGCAGAGCAATGTGATTGCTAGCGAAGTATTGGTAAAGCTAGTTTCAATCGTCTCTAATTTGGACGTAATAGCTGATTCTTTAGATGAATCCTCCCCTGCAATTACAGATGTATTAACACCCGACGAACCTGCAGGAAATAAGATTATAAAGAAGAACTGGCTTAAGAAACTTTGGCGCTCTTGATCTGTACGGGCTGAGCGGTAAATCCGTCGCCTGCATAGACCAACTGACCATTTGCATCTTTAGTAATCGCACCTTGCTTCGCGATGTACTGCACGATATCTAAGCCTTTAGTGATCTTGCCCCAGATTGTGTAATTAGCGCCAAGAGTTGTATCTGAGTAAACAAAGAAAACTTGTGAACCATTAGTGCCAGGACCTGAGTTAGCCATTGCAACTGTTCCAGCTGGATAGTTGTTATTGGCGTTCTTAGGAAGATTCTCGTCCTTGTAACCCTTCCAACCTGTTGGATTGCCCGCACCGGTTAGTGTTGGATCGCCACACTGAAGAACATATAGACCTTGTGTAGTTAAGCGGTGGCATAGCGAGTTGTCGTAATACTTACCCTTAATTAGCGCTGCTAGCGATGTAATAGTGATTGGCGCCTTTGCATCAAGCGATACTTCGATAACGCCGCAGTTGGTATTGAAAGTGAACTTCTTTGGAAGTGGCTTGGCGGCCTTAGTTGGCTGCGCAACTTTGCCAGGTGTGTGCGCCTTTGCGGTTGCTTCAGAGCACTTCACTGCTGCATGTGCAGCTGGAGTGGTTACGGCAAAGAATGATGTAGCTGAGATAGCTAGCGCTGCCAAGATTCCAATTTTTTTCAATTTACTACTTTCTCCTATTTACCAATACTTACCAATACTTTGGGTATTTAGCTTCTCTAATTATATTTAAGTAAATCAGCGCAACCAAAACCAAGATCAATGAGCCAAGGAAAACTGGAAAGGCTAAGAAGTTCCAGGCTGGTTGGCTTAAGTAAACAATGACTGGATTTGAACCTGCAGGAGGATGAACGGTTCTGGTGACCATCATGCCCATAACAGCGCAAGCAAGACCAATAGCCAAACTCCACCAGCTATGTCCCAGGAATTTCAGAGCCAACATTCCGCTAAGCGCGCTTAGGAAATGGCCACCAACCACGTTTCGTGGCTGAGAGAAAGGTGAATCTGGGAAACCAAATAGCAGAACACAACTCGCACCGAATGAACCGAGGATTAAAACCGAGTTGCTTAGATCAGCAATTAGCGCAACGGATGAGATTGCAATTGCGGCACCAAGCCCTGCTAGCAAAATACTCTTGGAATCTGCCTTTGGTGGCAACGCTGCGTTATCGCCTTTAAATTTATTTAACACTTATTCCCATTCGATAGTGCCAGGCGGCTTGCTAGTCACATCTAAAACTACACGATTAACTTCGCGAACTTCGTTTGTAATACGTGTCGAAATCTTCTCAAGTAATTCATAAGGTAAGCGAGACCAATCTGCAGTCATCGCATCTTCGCTAGATACCGGACGAAGAACGATTGGATGGCCGTACGTGCGGCCATCGCCTTGAACGCCAACGCTTCGAACATCTGCAAGAAGCACCACAGGGCATTGCCAGATTGCGCGATCTTGGCCCGCAGCCTTTAGCTCTTCGCGTGCAATCAAATCTGCCGCACGTAAGATTTCTAAATTCACTTCATTGACTTCGCCAATAATGCGAACGCCAAGGCCAGGACCTGGAAATGGTTGACGCCAAATCAAATCTTCCGGAAGCCCTAGTTGTAAACCAACCTGGCGCACTTCATCTTTGAAGAGTGAACGTAGCGGTTCAACTAATTTGAATTTCAAATCATCTGGCAGACCGCCGACGTTATGGTGGGACTTGATATTTGCAGTCCCGGTGCCGCCACCTGATTCAACAACATCCGGATAGAGCGTGCCTTGAACTAGGAAATCTACCTCGCCGCCAGCTGCGATATCTCGCGCAGCTTTTTCAAAGCTACGGATAAATTCGCGGCCAATAATCTTGCGCTTCTCTTCAGGGTCTTTTACGCCCTTTAGTGCGCTCAAGAACTGCTCTTTTGCATCAATAACTACCAGTTCGACGCCAGTTGCAGCTACGAAATCTTTCTCAACCTGCTCCGCTTCACCACTACGTAATAAACCGTGATCTACGAAGACGCAAGTTAATTGATGGCCAACTGCTCGTTGAATAATCGCTGCCGCAACTGCAGAATCAACGCCACCTGATAGGCCACAGATAACACGTGAATTGCCAATAACTTCTTTTGCTTTTGCGATTTCAGTTTCCGCAATATTTTGAGTAGTCCAAGTTGGCGCACACTTTGCAATATTAATTAGCCAGTTATGGAGAATGGCCTGGCCTTGCTCCGAATGCAGAACCTCTGGATGGAACTGCACGCCAGCTAATTGACCGCTCTCGTTTTCAAAAGCCGCAACTGGCGTGTCTTGTGTAGTTGCACAAACCGAAAACCCAGCAGGCGCTTGAGTTACCGCATCGCCATGGCTCATCCAAACTAATTGCGATAACGGAATATTCTTAAATAGCTTGGATTCATTAGCAGTTAATTGCGTGCGACCGAACTCTGATTTACCGGTCTTTGTGACAACTCCGCCAAGTGCATTTGCCATTGCTTGAAAGCCGTAGCAAATTCCGAAAACTGGAATACCTAATTTAAGTATTTCGCCATCGAATGTTGGCGCATTCTCTGCATAAACAGATGATGGTCCGCCAGAGAGAATGATTGCTTCAGGATTCTTAGCTTTAACTTCAGCAACGCTTACGTGCGATGGAACAATCTCTGAATAAATACTTACTTCACGAACACGGCGCGCAATTAGCTGCGCATACTGCGCCCCAAAATCAACAACAAGTACGCCCTTTGGATTAGGCACGAGCGATCAGAATCTCTACTCGCTGGAACTCTTTTAGATTTGAGTAACCACAAGTCGCCATTGCGCGGCGAAGCGCACCAAACATATTCATTGAACCATCTGCAGAGTGTGAAGGTCCGTTAAGAATCTGCTCGAGTGAGCCAGTGGTACCAACAGCTACGCGCTCTCCGCGTGGAAGTTCCTGGTGGTGAGCTTCAGAACCCCAGTGCCAGCCAAGGCCAGGCGCTTCGGTCGCCTTTGCAAGCGGTGAACCCATCATCACAGCATCTGCACCGCAAGCAATTGCCTTTGCGATATCGCCAGAGCGACCAACAGATCCATCTGCAATCACATGGACATAACGTCCACCTGATTCATCTAAGTATTCGCGACGAGCTGCGGCAACTTCAGAAACCGCTGAAGCCATCGGTACTTGTACACCCAAAACTTTACGAGTGGTGTGCGCTGCTCCGCCACCGAAACCAACTAATACTCCAGCTGCGCCAGCACGCATCAAGTGCAGCGCTGCAGTGCCGTTAGCAACTCCACCAACAATTACCGGGGTATCTAATTCATAAATAAATTTCTTTAAGTTAAGCGCTTCGCCAGATCCAACATGCTCTGCAGAAACGGTGGTTCCGCGAATTACGAAAATATCTACGCCAGCAGCAACTACTGCTTTGTGAAACTCTGCAGTTCGTTGTGGAGATAGTGAAGCCGCAACAGTTACACCTGCATCACGAATCTGCTGAATACGTTCCTTGATTAACTCTGGACGAATCGGCGCAGAGTAAATCTCTTGCATACGCTTTGTTGCATGCTTCTCTGGCATTGATGCAATCTCGCCTAGCGGCACACGTGGATCCTCATAGCGAGTCCAAAGTCCTTCAAGGTTAAGGACGCCTAAACCGCCTAAACGACCGATTTCAATAGCAGTCTCTGGTGAAACAACTGAATCCATTGGCGCAGCCATCATTGGAATATCAAACTTGTATGCATCAATCTGCCACTCAGTCGATACATCTTGCGGATCGCGAGTACGACGACTTGGAACTACGGCAATATCATCAAATGAATATGCAACGCGGGCACGCTTACCTGGCGCAATTTCAATGCTATTTGTCATTATTTTTTCTTTCCGTAGTTCGGTGCATCTTTAATATCAGCAACATCGTGTGGGTGGCTCTCTTTTAAGCCTGCTGCAGTAATTTGAATTAGCTGGCCTTCACGGCGCAGAGTTTCGATATCAGGAGCGCCGGCATAACCCATTCCGCTGCGTAATCCACCTACTAATTGGTGGATTACAGAGGTAACAGGGCCGCGGTACTTAATCTTTCCTTCAATGCCTTCTGGAACTAATTTATCTTCAGAGAGCACGTCATCCTGCATGTAACGGTCTTTCGAATATGACTTCTGCTCGCCGCGAGATTGCATCGCACCAAGTGAACCCATACCGCGATAAACCTTAAATTTAACACCATCAATTTCAACTAACTCTGATGGTGATTCGTCGCAACCAGCAAATAGTGAACCAAGCATCACGGTGTTTGCACCGGCCACAATTGCTTTGACGATATCGCCAGAATATTGCAGACCGCCATCAGCAATTAGCGGAACACCTGCTTTACTGCATGCCTTATTTGCTTCCATGATTGCAGTAATTTGCGGAACGCCAACGCCTGCCACAACGCGAGTAGTGCAGATAGATCCTGGACCTACGCCAACTTTGACGCCATCAGCGCCTGCGTTAATAAGTGCTTGTGCACCTGAACGAGTAGCGATGTTGCCACCAATAACTTGAGTATCTGGAGAGAATTTCTTTACGCGTTCGATTGATTCCAAAACTGCGCGGTGATGGCCGTGCGCGGTATCAACAACGACTACATCTACCCCAGCTTCGATAACTGCTTGTGCGCGCTTAAATCCATCTTCGCCGACGCCAACTGCAGCACCTGCAAGGCCAACATTCTTGGCAAGCTTTACATGGGTAACTTGATCTTCGATTGAAAGGTTTCGGTGAATGATTCCGATGCCGCCAGCTTTCGCTAGCGCAATTGCCATCTGTGATTCGGTAACGGTATCCATTGCAGATGAGACCAATGGAATTGAAAGTTTAATTTTGCGAGTTAGCCAGGTTCCGGTGTCGACCTCAGATGGCACAACTTCCGATGGGCCAGGTAATAAAAGAACATCGTCGTAGGTCAGGCCGAGCATCGCTACCTTCTCAAATTCGCTCATACCTGCCCCTTTCGCTAAGCGGTAATCCTATCTTCCGCGTAAATATAGAAAAAATCCGCCCCAGTATTGAGGCGGATTTTCGCTAATTAATGTGTGTGGCCTCCAGGACCGTGCTTGTGGCCGTGGCCATGTCCTGCATCAACTGGTTCGTCATCTTTCTTTTCGAAGACAACAGCTTCAGTTGTAATGAACATTGCTGCAATTGATGCAGCGTTAGCTAGAGCTGAACGAGTCACCTTAACTGGATCGATAACGCCATCCTTGGTTAAGTCGCCATAAACATCAGTCGCTGCGTTGTAGCCTTCATTTGGCTTCATTGCGCGGACCTTTGAAACAACAACATAACCTTCAAGGCCTGCATTCTCTGCAATCCAACGAAGTGGTTCGTCAGCTGCTTTACGAACTAGACGCACGCCAACTGCCTTATCGCCAGTGAATCCAAGATCGCCTTCAAGTGAATCAACTGCATGCACAAGTGCTGCACCGCCACCAACAACGATTCCTTCTTCAACTGCTGCGCGAGTTGCTGAGATTGCATCTTCAAGACGATGCTTCTTCTCTTTTAATTCAACTTCAGTATGTGCGCCAACCTTGATTACACAAACGCCACCTGCAAGTTTTGCAAGGCGCTCTTGTAGCTTGGTGCGATCCCAATCTGAATCGGTAATTTCGATCTCTTTGCGAAGTTCAGAAATACGATCCTGAACGCGCTTCTTATCGCCATTGCCGTCAACGATTGTGGTGTTCTCTTTATCTAGAACAACGCGACGTGCGCCACCTAGAACTTCGAGACCAACCTGATCAAGCTTCATTCCGATATCTGTTGTAACAACAGTTGCGCCCGTAAGAATTGCCATATCTTCAAGCATCGCCTTACGACGATCGCCAAAGCCAGGCGCCTTAACTGCAGCAGAGTTAAATACTCCGCGCATCTTGTTAACAACAAGAGTTGAAAGCGCTTCGCCATCAACATCTTCAGCGATGATTAATAGTGGCTTTGAAGCCTGCGCTACCTTCTCAAGGATAGGTAGGAGCTCAGAAAGCGCTGAAATCTTGCCTGCAGTAATCAGAATATAAGGATCATCTAGAACTGCTTCCATGCGATCGGTATCTGTTACGAAATATGGCGAGATAAAACCCTTATCGAACTGCATACCTTCGGTGAAATCTAGCTCAAGCGCTGTAGTTGAAGATTCTTCAACTGTAATAACGCCATCCTTGCCAACCTTCTCCATGGCTTCAGCAATAAGTTCGCCGATTGCGCGATCTTGTGCAGAGATAGTTGCAACGTTTGCAATCTGCTCTTTGCCATCGATTGGAGTTGCGTGCGAGCGCAGAGTTTCAGAAACCTTTGCAACCGCTGCTTCAATGCCCTGCTTGAGATCCATTGGCTGTGCGCCAGCAGCTAGGTTACGTAAACCTTCTTTAACCATTGCCTGAGCAAGAACGGTTGCAGTTGTAGTTCCGTCACCAGCAACATCGTTTGTCTTTGTTGCTACTTCCTTAACTAGCTGTGCGCCCATGTTTTCTGCTGGATCAGAGAGTTCGATCTCTTTTGCAATTGTTACACCGTCGTTTGTAATTGTTGGTGCACCGAATGACTTTGAGATAACTACGTTACGTCCCTTTGGACCAAGAGTTACCTTTACAGTGTCAGCGAGAATGTTGACACCGCGCTCCATAGCGCGACGTGCAACTTCGTCGAAATGTAATTGTTTGCCTGCCATGTGATTCTACTTTTCTACTATTTTTCAACAATAGCTAGGATGTCGCGAGCCGAAAGTACTAGTAGGTCATCTGCGCCTACCTTCACTTCAGTTCCGCCGTACTTGCTGTAAAGAACAACGTCTCCAACCTTTACATCCATTGGAACGCGAACGCCATCATCAAAGCGGCCAGGTCCTACAGCTACAACGGTGCCCTCTTGTGGCTTCTCTTTTGCAGTATCTGGAATTACTAGACCTGATGCAGTTGTCTGCTCTGCGCTTGCTGGCTTAACAACAATGCGATCTTCAAGTGGCTTGATGCCCATTGATTGCTCCTTTTTAACTTACGTTGGATTCAAATCCCTGCCCGAGTGCGGTTAGCACTCACAGGGTTACAGTGCTAAAGAATAATAAATGAGCGCTTAAAACGCCAAAGCGGAGTCTGCCAAGGCCCCTTTAGGCGCAATTCCGCCCGAGACCATCAGCGAGCCCAGTGAGGCGACCATGGCCCCGTTATCGGTACAGAGGCCAGGGCTTGGAATATGAAGGCGTACGCCCGCCTTAGCGCAGCGCTCCTTTGCCACAGTGCGCAATCTGGAATTAGCAGCCACGCCACCTGCGATAACCAGACGATCGATTCCGGAGTCCTTACATGCGCGCAGAGATTTCTGGAGCAGCACATCGACAATCGCCTCTTGGAAAGATGCGGCGACATCGGCGCGAACATGGTTTGGGGTCTGTTCTAGATATCGTGCAACTGCAGTCTTAAGTCCCGAGAAAGAGAAATGGTAAGGACGGGTGCGCCAATCCTCTGCCGTAGTTAAGCCACGTGGGAAATCAATATTGATATTGCCTAACGCTGCCTCTTTATCAATTGCTGGACCGCCCGGAAAACCTAAATTCATAATACGTGCAATTTTGTCGAAGGCTTCACCGGCAGCATCATCCATAGTCGCGCCGAGTTTCTTAACGTCATTTGTAATGTTATTAACTTGCAAAATTGATGAGTGTCCGCCACTGACAAGAAGTGCGATCGTTGGTTCGATCTCTTCTTTATGAGTTAAGTAATCAACTGCGATATGTGAAGATAAATGATTTACACCGTAGAGCGGTTTATCTAGAGCGGTTGCAAGACCAGTTGCGCCTGCAACTCCAACCAGAAGCGCACCGATTAATCCTGGGCCTTCGGTGACTGCAATCGCATCAACATCGTCTAGCTTTACGTTCGCATCCTGAAGTGCTTGGCGCAATACATTAAGAAATGCTTCAAGGTGTGCGCGGCTAGCAATCTCAGGTACTACTCCGCCGAATCTTGCATGTTCGTCCATGCTTGATGAAATTACATTTGCTAGCAGTGTGCGATCACGAACAATTCCGATAGCGGTCTCATCGCAAGATGTCTCAATTCCGATTACTAAGCTCATAGTCCGCGCCTCATAATCTGTGCGTCGCGCCCATATCCATAGTAATTCTTACGAATATTCAAGGTTTCATAGCCTAATTTGGCGTATAGCGCGATTGCATTCTCGTTAGAAACATCCACCTCCAACATCATCGCTATTGCACCACGAGCAGCTGCCCAGCTCTCAAGTCGCGCAATAAGTTCTTTTGCAATTCCAGTACGTCGAAACTTTGGATCAACGGCGATTGTCATGATGTCGCCTTCTCCGCCAGCGTTGGGCAGGAAAGCGCCAGCGTAAGCGATGATCTGGTTTTCGCTCTCGCCAACTAAGAAGAACCTGGTTGGTTTGCCGATCTCGGCGCGGAATTGTTCGACTGGCCATGCCGTATGCGGAAAGTATTCGCGATCCATCGAAACCAGAACGGGAATATCAAGAACGGTAGCTTCGCGATAAGTAATCATTTTCGCTCCGCCTTTTGTTCCTGCATTGGTACCGCATCCGGGTGACGCAGATACATTGGCTCATTTACGTGAATAAGTTTTGGGAATGAAATTAACTTTGGGTAAAGATGTTCGGTATCGGCTGTTAACTCGTATTTCAAAGCGCCTTCACCAAATAATGGCAAAGTTGGAATTTCACTTGGCGCCGTAACTAAAGGTTCTCCTACGCGCTTGCCGTCTACATACTTTGCCCAATACAGCTCTTTGCGTCGTGCATCAGTCGCCACAATAAATTCTGGCAATTCAATACCGTAAGCAATTGCATCAAGAGAGCAAATGCCGTGAACAGGTAAACCTTGAGCGAATGCAAAGCTCTGCGCAAAGACGATTCCAGTGCGCAGCCCAGTAAATGGGCCAGGGCCCATGCCAACAATTACTTGATCGACATTCTCTTTTGCAGCCAACGCGCCAAACTTCGCCAAAACATCGCCATGAGTTGTCGCGCCATCTTCTGCTTCCTGCCAAAGAAGTTCATCGCCTTTAAGGATTGCAAATTGCGTACGCGCCGTAGCGGTATCGATAGCTAGAGTGGTTTTCATAGCGAAAAACCCTGCCATCTAGCGCCATGGCCGATAAAGCTAACTTCGCGGATATCGCTATCGCGATTGATAATTACCTCTAGAAAATCGCTAGAGATATGGTCAACGAGCTCTCCACCCCATTCAATAACAGTGATTGAGGTTTCGGCGCTTAAATCCAAGTCTTCTAATTCAAAGAGCGGGTTAGTGCCTGCCAATAAACGATATGCATCCATATGAATCAACGGAGGATTTGATTTGTAGCTGCGCGCAATCACAAATGTTGGTGAGGTGACTTCTTCGATTCCAAAGTGAGCGGCAATCCCTTTGGTCAGTTCGGTCTTACCGGCGCCTAATGGACCAATTAATGCAACTACATCGCCCACTTTAAGTACTGCGCCTAACTTGCGACCGAGCTCCTGCATTGCCTCAGGAGTTTCAATTTTCATGCGTTAGATATTTTCTTGAAATTCGAGGTGCCATGCGAGTTGTGATTTCATAGTGAATAGTCCCGCAAGCTTTCGCCCATTCATATGCGTCGTAATTTTCTCCGATTACCGTAACCCAATCACCAGACTTAGCATCAGAATTTGGACCTAGATCTACTGCAATCTGATCCATTGAAACACGACCAATTAGCGGCGCGCTCTGGCCATTGAAAGTTACTCCGGCACCGACTGCATTTCGTGGAATTCCGTCGGCATAACCAACACCGACAATTCCAATCTTGGTTGCTTCTTTAGTTACAACAGTTGCGCCATATCCAATTGGATGGCCGCCAGGAAGCTCTTTCACCAGAACCAACTTGGCGCGAACTTTCATGATTGGTTTTAAATTGTTATCGCGACCTAGCGGCGACATGCCATACATTGCAATGCCAACTCGGACCATGTCGTACTTCGCGCTCTCATTAGAGAGTACTGCTGCAGTATTTGAAATATGGCGAATAGGTTTAATACCTTTTTCATGAAGCTCGGCAACGCGTGCTTCAAAGTTAGCCATCTGGTGCTTGTTCTGAGCCTCATTTGGCTCATCTGCACGAGCAAAGTGCATCATTACACCTACAACTTTGCTTAAATCTCTATTTAATAGCTCTGGCCATTCGTCGGAAAACCCATTGCGGCCCATGCCGGTTTCGACTTTCAAGTGGATCTTTGCGCCAACAATTGCGTTAACTTCATCAAAGGTAGCAAGGGATGAGACGCCGATTTCAATATTAAGTGCAACCGCTTTTGCGTAATCAAGTCCTGGTGGATTTAACCAAGCAAGAAGCGGAGTGGTAATTCCTGCTTCGCGAATGGCAATTGCTTCCTCTAATAAAGCTGTTCCTAAGTAATCGGCGCCAGCTTCACTAGCAGCTTTCGCGCACGGGATAAGCCCATGTCCATATGCATCAGCTTTAACAACAGCAAGAACTGGAACTCCAGCTTTTGCTTTTATGTATTGCAGATTCGATTTGAGCGCCTTTAGATCAATTAATACTTCTCTCATCGTTCAATGACCACCATAGCTGATGCAATTCCAGCATCGTGCGATAGCGTTAAATGCACATCTGCCCCATCGATTAAATCTGCCATCTGATTGCGGAATAGAAATACAGGTCGACCGTTTTCGAGATTAACAACTTCGCAATCCTGCCAATTCAGTCCAGCAGGTACGTGAAGCGCTTTTGCTAAAGCTTCCTTCGCGGCAAAGCGCGCTGCAAGCGAATTAATTCCTTTGCCCTTTTCGCCATCAGTAAATAGGCGATCTTTTAACCCAGGGGTTCGCTCAAGAGATTCCTGGAAGCGTGCAATATCAACTACATCAATGCCAATGCCATCAATCATGAAATCTGCTTCTCCGATGGAACGAATCTATCTACGGCGATAACCATAACTAGTAACGCGCCACCAATAAATAGCCCACCTAATAAATCGCTTAACCAGTGAGTATTTCTAAACGCCGAAACGATGGTTACACCTAAAGCGAATGCGCCCGCTAAGAATCCCATTGCGCGTGGATGCCAAGCATCAGGATGTGAGTAGCGATAGAGAATGTAAGCCAGAACGCCCCAAGTAAGAATCGCATTTGATGCATGGCCAGATGGATATGAGAGGCCACCTGCATAAACCAGGTCTACATTTAAGCGTGGCTTGGTGCGCCCAATACCTAGCTTTGCAAGGCCCACAACCAAATTCAAAGCCAATACCGCAAGCACTGAGAGATTAAGTGGGCGCCAGGATTTAAATCTGCGCGCAATAAAAAATGCGGTAATAAAGAGAATGGTTGCAGTAACGCCACGCAAACCTAAATTATCAATGCGCATCAAAATCGTGCGCTGTAACGAAGTTAGCTCGGGACGACGTGCATTAAAGATAATTGCATCTAAATGAATAAGTGGCCCGTTGGTAATAACTTGCTGAGTGACAATCAAGAAACCAGTAAATAGCAGCGCAGCCCATTTCAATGCGCGATTAAATTGCTGGCGGCGTAAATCCACTTATTCCACCGTTACAGATTTAGCCAAGTTACGTGGCTGATCAACATCGGTGCCACGAGCGCAGGCCATTTCATAAGCGAAAACTTGTAGCGGAACGGTCGCAAGCACTGGCTGCAACATCTGTGGTGAGCTTGGAATGCGGATAACGTGTGCTGCACCTGGGATATCAATACCTTCGGCAGCAATTGCAATTACCTTAGCGCCGCGTGCACGAACTTCCTGAATATTCGAAAGCATCTTCTCATCAAGACCGTGTTCGTGAGTGTTTGGCACAATTGCAATTACTGGAGTTCCCTCTTCAATTAATGCGATTGGGCCATGCTTTAACTCGCCGCCGGCAAAACCTTCAGCGTGAATATATGCCAACTCTTTTAGTTTTAGCGCACCTTCAAGAGCGACCGGGAATCCAACGTGACGGCCCAAGAATAAAACAGTGTTCTTCTCTGCAAACTTACGAGTTAATTCGCGAAGCGGTTCAACAGTTTCAAGGATCTGTTCGAGCTTTGCAGGAAGTTCCAACATTTCATTGTAAATATCTGAAACCTGCGCGCTATTTAGAGTTCCGCGAACTTCACCTAAGTGCAGACCAATTAGGAAAGTTGCCACAATCTGAGTCAATAGAGCCTTTGTAGATGCCACTGCGATTTCTGGGCCAGCGTGTGTATAGATAACGGCATCAGATTCACGTGGAATTGTTGAGCTATTTGTATTGCAAACGGCTAAAACTCGAGCACCAAATTCCTTTGCATGGCGTAGCGCCATCAAAGTATCCATAGTCTCGCCAGATTGAGAGATCGCGATTACCAATGTGTTCTTATCAACGATTGGATCGCGATATCTAAACTCTGATGCCAGCTCTACTTCAACTGGAATATTTGCCCACTTCTCGATTGCGTACTTTGATACTAGCCCTGCGTGATACGCAGTGCCGCAAGCAAGAACCACAATCTTCTGTAAACCCTTTAACTCCGCTTCGCTCAAATTCAATTCATCAAGCGAGATTCGACCATCAACCATGCGGCCTAGCAAGGTATCTGCAACTGCCTTTGGCTGTTCGAAAATCTCTTTAAGCATGAAGTGCGGGAATCCGCCCTTTTGTGCAGCAGCTGCATCCCAGGTGATTGCGTATTCGCGTGGTTCTAGCGCCTTGCCATCTAAGTCTGTAATCGAAATTGATGAAGGTGTAATAGTTACAACTTCATCCTGGCCAAGTTCGACAGCGCGCTTAGTGTATTCGATAAAAGCTGCAACATCAGAGGCCATGAAGTTTTCGCCATCGCCAAGACCAACAACTAGAGGTGAGTTGCGACGAACACCAACAATTAAATCTGGTTTATCGGCATGAACTGCCAGCAAGGTAAATGAACCGCGAAGGCGCTTTACCGCTTCGCGCATTGCAGCAGTTAGGTCTCCGCCGTGTTCTTTACGTAAATCGCTAAGTAAGTGCGCAACTGATTCAGTATCAGTTTCAGAAGTGAAGGTGTGACCGTGCTTTTCCAACTCTGCTTTTAGCTCAGAGTAATTTTCGATGATTCCATTATGGATAACTGCGAGCTTGCCTTCGTTATCTAAATGTGGGTGCGCATTGCGATCAGTTGGTCCACCATGGGTAGCCCAACGAGTGTGGCCGATACCTGAATGAACTTCTGGAACCGCACTTAGCGCACCTTCTAGGTTTGCTAACTTGCCAGCTTTCTTCTCTACGAATAATTTATTTGAAGTGCCGAGCGCGATACCGGCTGAGTCATAGCCACGGTATTCAAGGCGACGAAGGCCTTCGATTAAGGGTGTGACTGCAGATTGTGGCCCTGTATATCCCACAATTCCGCACACGTTATGACCCCAGTTCTCGTTTAACTACTTCTGCTAAATGCGTTGCAACGCCTGAGGCAAGCGTATCAGTGGAGGCCTCAACCATCACGCGAACCAAGGCTTCGGTGCCAGAAGCGCGTAATAGAACTCGACCAGCCCCAGCCAATTCCGCTTCGCTCTTTGCGACTGCTTCCTTGATTGTTTCTGATGAAGCTAATTTGTCTTTCGCTACATCTTTAACATTGATAAGAACTTGTGGGAATTTCTGCATAATTGCAGCGGCATCTTTAAGAGATTTGCCTGAGCGCTTTACCTCTTGAAGTAAGGTCAATGCAGTCAATAAACCATCACCGGTATTTGCGAATTTGCGGTAGATCACGTGACCAGATTGTTCGCCACCAAGAGTTAGATCCGCTTCCAGCATCTTCTCAAGTACATAACGATCTCCAACGCCGGTAACTTCAACGTTGATTCCGGCAGCTTCCATAGCTTTAAAGAATCCTAGGTTGCTCATTACTGTTGCAACCACAGTTGACTTAGCTAACTCTCCGCGAGAATTTAGCCCAGCAGCAAGAATCGCAATTATCTGATCGCCATCAACTTCATTGCCTTCGGCATCAACAGCTAAGCAACGATCTGCATCGCCATCATGAGCGATACCTAAATCTGCGCCGTTCTTCTTAACTGCATCTTTTAGGAAATCTAAATGTGTCGAACCTACGCCGTCATTGATATTCCAACCATCAGGAGTGTTCGCAATCGCAATTACCTCAGCGCCTGCACGACGAAGCGCCTCAGGAGCCACGAAACTAGCGGCACCATTTGCGCAATCAACTACGATCTTTAAACCACTAAGTTTTTCAGTAACGCTTGATAGTAAATAATCTAAGTAGCGATCTGCAGCGCCTTTATCTTCAATAACTCGACCGACGTTGCGACCGGTAGGACGCTCCCAAGGTTCGCCCATACGCTTTTGAATCTGATCTTCAATTGCATCATCTAACTTGCCGCCACCGCGAGCAAATAGCTTGATGCCGTTATCTGGCATTGGATTATGTGATGCTGAAAGCATCACGCCAAGATCGGCACCGCTTGAAGCAACTAAGTATGCGATTGCTGGTGTTGGTAAAACTCCAACACGATGAACATCTACACCTGCACTTGTTAAACCTGCGACCACTGCAGCTTCAAGAAATTCCCCTGAAGCGCGAGAATCGCTGCCCACAATCGCCTTTGGGCGATGTTTTTGTGGGGCACCTATTTGTTGCTCTACAAGAATATGCGCAGCAGCTACAGATACATTAAGTGCTAATTCAGCTGTTAAATCGCGATTAGCAAGGCCACGGATACCATCCGTACCGAATAATCGCTTCTCCATTGTTGGCAGTAAGCCTGTGTGGAATTAACGCTTTGAGTACTGTGAACGCTTACGAGCCTTCTTTAGGCCGTACTTCTTGCGCTCGATAACACGTGCATCACGTGTTAGGAATCCAGCCTTCTTAAGCGCTGGACGGTTAGCATCAACATCGATTGCATTTAGTGCACGTGCGATACCAAGACGAAGTGCGCCAGCTTGACCTGAAACTCCACCGCCATCGATACGTGCAAATACATCGTACTGATTCTCTGCACCAACAGTGCGGAATGGTTCAGAAACTAATTGCTGGTGAACCTTGTTTGGAAAATAATCTGGAAGAGCCTTGCCGTTTACAACCCAACGACCAGAACCTGGAACTAGGCGAACACGTGCAACAGCTTCCTTACGACGACCGGTGCCTGCACCTGGTGCCTTAACTGCTGGACGATTTGTTGCAGCAGCTGGAGTTGAAGAAGAGTATGAAGTAGGTGTTACGTCGTCTTCTAATAGATTCTGATCTGACATTTATTCTTTCCCTTACTTCTTTACAATCTGTGAAACTTGTTCAAATACATATGGTGTAGGACCTTGTGAAGCATGTGGATGCTCTGGACCTGCATAAACTTTTAGCTTTGATGCTTGTGCGCGACCAAGTGAGTTCTTTGGAAGCATGCCCTTGATAGCCTTCTCAACAGCGCGTGTTGGGTGCTTCTCAAGTAGTTCGCCGTAAACAGTTGAAGTTAAACCACCAGGGAAGTTTGAGTGGCGGTGTGCCATCTTCTGTGTGATCTTATTTCCTGAAAGCGCGATCTTCTCTGCATTGATAACGATTACGAAATCGCCCATGTCCATGTGTGCAGCAAATGTTGGCTTGTGCTTGCCGCGCAAAATCGCAGCTGCGTGTGTTGCCAGACGTCCAAGAACTACGTCCTCTGCATCGATGATGTACCACTTACGGACAGCATCGCCAGGCTTTGGGCTATATGTGCGCACGCTTCTTACTCCTTAAAACTAACTGATTTTTCAGCGGACCTTTGGGCCCGGCAGAGGGCAAACTTTACCTTTGAGCGTGAAAAGGGTCAAAACGAGCGTGGTTAATGGTCGAAAACAGGCTCGTTGGACTCATAGACGTGGCCATTGGCCCCGAAAATCAAGAATCGGGTGAAGCCGCGGCAGAACCAGCGATCGTGGGTCACGGTGAGGACGGTCCCCTCATATTGATTGAGCGCATTCTCTAATGATTCCGCGCTAGCTAAATCTAAGTTATCTGTTGGTTCATCAAGCAGAAGCAAAGTATCGCCAGCTAATTCAAGTAAGAGCACTTGGAAACGCGCTTGCTGTCCACCAGATAGTTGCGAGAACTTTTGATTGGAAGCTTGGTCAATCTCGTATTTTCCAAGTACAGATTTAGCGGCACCCAATTGCAGTGAATGCTCTTCCCATAAAATCTCAAGAAGCGTCTTGCTTTCAAATTCTGGATGCGCATGAGTCTGCGCGAAGTAACCAACTTCAACTCGGGCACCATATTTGAAATCGCCTGTGTATTTAACAGTTTCGTCGCCACCAATTAAACGTAAGAAGTGTGACTTGCCGGTTCCGTTCTTGCCCAGAACTGCAACGCGATCGCCATAAAAGACTTCAAAGTTAAATGGTTCGGTAAGTCCGTTAAGTGCAAAGTTTTCAAAGGTAAGTGCGCGAACGCCAGTGCGTCCGCCCTTTAGCGCAACGCGAACATTCTGTTCGATTGGAGGCGCAGGTGGTGCACCAAGTTCTTCGAATTTACGTAAACGAGTCTGCATTGCACGATATTTGGATGCCATATCTGGCGATGACTTTGCTTGGTTACGCAGAGTTAAAACCAACTCTTTTAGGCGAGTATGTTCTTGTTCCCAGCGAAGCAGAACTTCGGCGAAACGTTCGTTACGAGCACGGCGCGCATCATGCCAAGTCGAAAACTTTCCGCCATGAACCCATGCAGTATTTCCATTATGGCCTTGCTCTAAAGCAACAATCTTTGTTGAAACTTCTTCAAGTAGTTCGCGATCGTGACTTACAAAGAGCACCGTCTTCTTGGTCTCTTTAATAACTTGTTCTAGCCAACGCTTTGATGGCACATCTAAATAGTTATCAGGCTCATCAAGAAGCAGGGTCTCTTCTGGGCCTTCCATAAGTGCGCGAACCACTAGCTTCTTCTGTTCGCCTCCTGAAAGCGTATTAACTAAACGCTCAGCTACCTGCTCAAAAGATTTACCTAAAGTTTCTGTGCAGCAGGTATCCCAAATGACTTCAAAGTCATATCCACCAGCATCGCCCCACTCGACGATTGCCTCGGCGTAAGCCATCTGATCTTTCTCAGCGGCAGTTTCGTACATACGTGCTTCAGTATCTTTGATTGCGGCTGCTGCATCGCGAATTCGTTTTGGCGCTACCGAGAGCAATAAATCGCGAACAGTAGATTCATCGCGCACACTTCCGATGAACTGACGCATTACGCCAAGCCCACCAGTAATAGCCACGCTTCCCTCTTCTGGATCTAAATCTCCAGAGATCATCTTTAATAACGTGGTCTTGCCTGAACCATTTGGTCCGATCAACGCGACTTTATGGCCATCGCCAACTCGAAATGAAACTTCATTTAGTAATACGCGGCCATCAGAGAGTGAATACTCAACTCCACTTACATCAATATGGCCCAATTACTCGTCCTCGTTATCAGCTTCAACATTGCGGTGCTGCAACGTAGTTTGAATACGCGATCTTAATTCAGAATCAGCTGGGTAATCGACACCAACAAAAGTTAAGCCTTTGGCAGGGAAAACGACCGAATCTGAAGGTCGCTCCTTTTTATCAAGAATCTCTCTAGCCCAAGTAGCCGGGAATCGGCCTTCGCCGATATAAACCATAGTTCCGATTAGCGCGCGGACCATGTTGTAGAGAAATGCATCTGCAGTTACATGCGCAAGAATCAAGCCGTTTGCATCGCGTTCGAATTCAAAACGTTGTAAATCACGCACTGTTGTGGCATTTTCGCGAAAACGTGCGTAACTAAAGAAATCGTGCTCGCCAATCAATGATGCCGCTGCTTGGTTCATTAATTCAATATCTAAATCGCGATACCAAGGAGCAATATCCAATCGTGCAGTTGGAGTAATTAATCCGTTGCCATCTTTAATTTTGTAAACATAGTGGCGGCGAAGTGCGCCGAATCTTGCATGAAATCCATCTGGAGCTCGCTCGACAGAATGGATTCGAATTTCATCTGTAAGAATTCGATTTAAACGATATGCGATATCCGTGTAATCGTTCTCAGGTAAATCTACGTGGCAGACCTGTCCGATTGCATGCACTCCGGCATCTGTACGACCTGCAACTACTGTGTCTACATTTTGCTGGAAAAGAGTGAATAGTGCTTCTTCAACTTCGCCTTGAACAGTTCGGTACTCCTTCTGCTTTCCCCAACCGAAGAAGTCGGTGCCGTCGTAACTAAGCGTTATTCGGGCACGAAAAAACCCACTCTCGGGTGTGAGAGTGGGTTGATTCATGACGGATTAGAGAACCTCGATCACAGCCATAGGAGCGTTATCGCCCTTGCGTGGACCGATCTTTGTAATTCGTGTGTAGCCGCCGTTGCGCTCTGCCATGCGTGGACCAATTTCAGTAAATAGTGTGTGCACTACTGACTTGTTAGAGATCTTCGCTAGAACTTCGCGACGTGCTGCAAGGTCTCCGCGCTTTGCAAAGGTAATTAGCTTCTCTGCGTATGGGCGCAGGCGCTTTGCCTTTGTCTCAGTTGTGGTGATCTTGCCGTGCTGGAATAGCTGTTCAGCGAGTGTTGCTAGAAGCAAGCGCTCGTGAGCAGGACCGCTTCCGAGGCGTGGGCCTTTTGATGGTGTTGGCATTTTCTTATCTT
>JBFYJK010000018.1:0-3262 GCA_041311445.1 Candidatus Nanopelagicales bacterium | reverse complement strand
TTAGAGTGCTCATTATGCCTAATACACCTGCGGATATCGGCCCTGGAGAGTTCTATCCAGTAGTCGGAGTTGGCCCTCACCCTGAACCATGGCCAACAGGTGACCAATATGACCCTGAGCTTTTAGCAAATGGCGATCGTAGAAATGTCTTGGATCATTATCGCTACTGGACCGTGCCTGCAATTGTTGCTGATTTAAATACCAAGCGACATGGTCTGCAGATTGCAATTGAGAATTGGCAACATGATTTAAATATTGGTTCGATTGTTCGAACAGCAAACGCATTCAACGTTAGTGGCGTACATATTGTTGGTAAGCGCGATTGGAATAAGCGCGGTGCAATGGTTACCGATCGTTACTTAACTGTGCATCATCACCCAACAGTTGCGGACTTTGCAGCATGGTGTAAAGAGAATAACTTGCCGATTATTGGAATCGACAACGTAGATGGCTCTAAGCGACTTGAAGGCGCACAACTTCCCGAAAGTTGCGTACTGCTATTTGGTCAAGAGGGCGCAGGAATGTCCGAAGAAGGCATCGCAGCATGCGAAGTGCTTTATGAAATCGCGCAGTATGGATCTACAAGATCAATGAATGCTTCAGCGGCTGGCGCAATTGCCATGTACCACTGGGCGTTACAGCACTTACCTAGATAACTCCGCAAGCAGCCCGGTAACGGCTTTATCAATCATTTCGTAAACTGCTTCGAAATGTCCGATTGCTAGTGAATACGGATCCGGGACTTCTAGCTCTTCTACTTTTGCCCCATGCAACGATGGATCAAATTGGCGCAGATAGAAAACTTTATGTTTTACATCTTCATTAGCTAACGCCATAACGTTTGCGTAGTTGGAAGAATCCATAACTAAAATTAAATCTGATGCATAGAAATCATTCTTAGAGAACTTCTTTGCAGTGTGGTCGTACTTAAGACCGTGCTTCTCCCAAGTCTGCTTTGAGTGCGGATTTGGCCCTTCGCCAACATGCCAAGCACCTGTTCCGGAGCTATCCACAATGATCTTTGGCGCGCTTATCTCACCGCGGCGGTTATAGAGAATGGCAGCCGCCATTGGTGAACGGCAGATATTGCCCAAACAGACCATTGAAATAGTGACTTCTGGCTGCCCTTTTAGATACTCCAACACAATTAGTAATTGTAATCTCTGTGAGTGCAGAAATGGCTGACTAGAAATCTCATCGTCATAACTCTGATTTCGTTGGCACAAGATGCAGCAAGTGAATTGATCTATCCATTACTCCCAATCTTGGTGGCAGGTGCCGTTGGTGCCGCACCTCTCGCCCTAGGAGTAATCGAAGGAGCTGCCGAATTCGCAGCAGGTTTTACCAAGCTCTACTCTGGCAAATTTAGTGATCGATTTGGCCGCAAACCATTTGTAGTGGGCGGATATTCATTAACTGGGTTTGGTAAGGCGCTAACCGTCTTAACATTTACATGGCCAGGAATATTTGCAGGCCGGGTAATTGATCGAATTGGTAAAGGCATGCGCGGCGCACCACGTGATGCGTTAATACATGATGGTGTTGAAGATAAAGATTTAGGAAAAGCATTTGGGTTTCATCGCGCCGGAGATAATTTTGGTGCAGTAGTTGGACCGCTCCTCGCGTTATTTCTATTATCAGTTCTAAATAATGATGTGCGCGCTGTTGCTAAATGGGCCTTGATACCTGCAATGCTAAGTGCACTACTTACCTTCTTCATAAGAGATGTAAAGAGCCACGTTAGTAAAACAAAATTCAATAAAGCTCCATTAGGCAACAATCTGCAAAAGACAATTTGGATATTGGTTGCCATCCAAGTTTCGAATATTCCAGATGCACTTTTGTTGCTGCGTTTACACCAGATTGGTTTTTCAACTAGCGGAGTTGTACTCGGCTATGCGCTTTATATGTTTGTAGCGATGCTAGTTGCATATCCTGCTGGAAATTTATCTGATCGCATGCACCCGAAGAGCATTTACTTAATTGGGTTGATTTTCTTTGCTATCTCTTACATTCTCTTGGGATCAACTCAGAACCACGTAGTTGCACTTAGTGCCCTTGCGATTTATGGCTTGTTCCCTGCTCTGACAGATGGCGTAGGCAAGGCGTGGATTGGCCGTTTAAGCACCCCTGATAACCGCGGTTATGCGCAAGGAACTTTCCAGGCCCGCATGAACTTTGCCGTATTGGCGGCAGGAATTTGGGGTGGTGCAATCTGGAGTAGCGATCGTTACGAAATCGCTCTGATTATTGCTGGCGTAGCAGCTTTAATTGGCGCTTTCGTCATCAGCCAATATCGATCTGACGCTGCTTAAACGGCGTTCGATTTCAACTGCCTCTTCGACGCGATCTGTCTTGCGCAAGATACCTGCGATTGCGCTTTCGATATCAACAATGAAATCGAAGTCGCGTGGCTCTTCTTCGGTTGCCGTAGTTAGAACTTGATCCAAAGTCTCTAGAGCTTCTTCATGATCTTCCAGAAGTTCGAGCGCCTTTGCATATTCAAACATCGAAATAATCTGGCGTCGATGATCGTGTGCTGTTTCAAATACATCTAACGCGATTCGTGCATGTTCCATTGCGCTTTCGCCATTGCCTAAGTGGTTATAGCAAGATGCAATTTTCTGTTCGCAACGTGCAACGTGAATAACTTCTTTATTATCTTTGTAATAACCGCGTGCTTCTTCAAATGCTGAGATTGCTGCTTCATATTGACCAAGCTCGCGATACGCGCAACCAATCAAATGTAAATCAGATGCGGCACCTAAATCGTTGCCATCAACCAAATGTTCTTGTGCGCATTCATTCATGGTGTCTACAACTTCTTGGTACTTCTTTGATGAGTACCACCATTCGCCCAATGTGCAGGCAAGTTCTAGCGCAATTGGTGATTTGTTTTGACGTAGGAGATCAACTGCTTTAGACATCGCAGTTGCAGCTTCGTCCATACGTTTTAACTGATTTAAGTTATAACCAATCGCTGAATAAGCCTGAGCCAATTCATCATTTGCGTTGTTATTTCCAAACTCTGTGTATATATCGCGAGCGCTTTCGGCGAGCGCTAAAGCTTCGTCGTATTGGCCGCGCGCATAGATACGTGCACTTAATTCATAGTAGGTATTTGCGCGTTCGATCCCATTTGTCTCTGGAATTCTTTCCCAGAGCATCTCTTCAGTGATGATCTCGTCGTTCTCTTCATCAGACATCTGAAGCCTCCTTCTGGCGGGGGAATTGCGTTGAACAATAGACCTCAAGCCACCCC
>JBFYJK010000105.1:0-3971 GCA_041311445.1 Candidatus Nanopelagicales bacterium | reverse complement strand
ATCAAATTCAGCCTTGGGTTTCACAACCTTTCGTATCTCTCGGAACAGATGGCTTCGGTCTTTCAGATACCCGCGGTGCGCTTCGTCGCCACTTCAAGGTAGATGCCGAATCAATCGTCGTTGCCACCTTGTCAGAGCTTGCAAAGGCAGGAGAAGTTAAAGAATCTCTTGTGCAACAAGCCGTAGACAAGTACCGTTTGGCAGACGTCAGCGCCGCTGATCCAGGAAATACGGAAGGTGCCGGTTGATCAATCGAATCCCTGCCAGTGACATTTCCCCGACCATTTGGTTCGGTGGTGAGTTTGTTCCTGTTAAGACGATTCCGTTTGAACAATTTAAAGTAGAAGCAACCGTTATTCGTGAAGGCCATGATGCTTATGGCGCACAGGCTGTTGTTCTAGATTCCAAAGGCTCCGAAGTTTGCCGTTCAGTTATGCACGAAGGCGCCCCTGGAAGTAACCGGTTTGAGGCTTGGGTTAAGACCAATGGTCTTGGCGAATTCACTTTCCATATCGAAACTTACGATCACCCATTTGCAACTTGGCACCATGATGGCGAAATTAAGATCGCTGCCAATATTGATGCCGAACTAATGTGCGAAATCGGTGCTCTGCTATTCGAAGAGACAATTGCCACAGATAAGAGCGTCAAGGGGTTATTAGAACCACTTATTAAAGTTCTGCGCGATACCAAAATTGATGCGGCATCTCGTTTTGCAAAGGCAACAACTCCAGAAGTCCGCCATTACTTTCACTTCAGCCCGCTTAAGAAATTAGTTTCTAAATCAGAGAGCTTCCCTGTTCGTTCAGATCGTGACCGCGCACTTGTTGGCGCTTGGTATGAGTTCTTCCCACGCTCTGAAGGTGGCAATTTCAAGAACGCACAGAAGCGATTAGCAGGCGTAAAAGAGATGGGTTTCGATGTTCTCTACCTACCGCCCGTACATCCAATTGGTGTGCAATTTCGTAAAGGACCTAATAACACTTTAACTCCTGGCCCAAATGATCCTGGTGTTCCTTGGGCGATTGGCGGCAAAGAAGGTGGCCACGACACCATCAATCCAGTGCTTGGCACAATGCAGGATTTTGAAGAGTTTGTTAAAGCTGCAGCTAAATTAGATATCGAAATAGCTATGGATTTTGCGCTGCAAGCTAGCCCGGATCACCCTTGGGTAAAGAGCAATCCAAAGTGGTTTAGCCATCGCCCTGATGGATCGATTGCATACGCAGAGAACCCACCTAAGAAGTATCAAGATATTTACCCGATTAATTTCGATCAGGATTACCAAGGCATTCTTAATGAATCACTTCGAATCTTGCGTTTATGGATATCAAAGGGTGTAAGAATTTTCCGCGTAGATAATCCGCACACCAAACCAGTTCACTTCTGGCAAGATGTAATGGCGATTATTTACAAAGAGAGTCCAGATGTTGTTTTCTTAGCTGAAGCATTTACAAATCCAGCGATGATGCACGCACTTGGCAAAGCTGGGTTCCATCAGTCATATACATATTTCACATGGCGAACTAGTAAAGAAGAGTTGGTTAATTACGGCAACGAAGTTGCACATGGAACAAGCGCCTTCTTCCGCCCAAACTTCTGGGTCAATACTCCAGATATCTTGCCGTACCACTTGCAGAGCGGTAACCCTGCAATGTTTGCACTTCGCGCAGTACTTGCATCAACGCTTACTCCCTCATGGGGAATGTATGCGGGTTACGAACTCTATGAATCAAAGCCACTTGCTGAAGGTAAAGAAGAGTATTGGGAATCAGAGAAGTATCAGATCCGCACTCGTGATTGGGAAGGCGCGGCCGCTAAAAGTTTAACTCTGGCTCCGTTTGTGGCTCAGCTAAATAAGATCCGCAAAGAGAATGTGGCGCTTCAACGTCTTCGTAATCTGCAATTTCATCACTCTGATAGCGGCGCAATCGTGGCTTACTCAAAGCGCGAAGGCGATAACTTGATTCTGGTGGTCGTGAATCTTGACCCTACTTATGCGCAACAGACCACAGTGCATTGGAATATGCAGGCTTTAGGCTTAAATGAAGAGAATTTCCAGGTCACTGACCTACTAGATGGCGCAGTACATCAATGGTCTGCACATACTTTTGTTCGCCTGCAACCGAGCCGTCCAGTCGGAAAAGTAGCTCACATTGTTAAGGTTGCGCTCTAATGACATCGTTTCTAAATCCGCACTCTTCGCTTGGAGAGATAGACCTTCACTTAATCAACGAAGGTCGCCATGAGAAGTTATGGCAGGCTCTTGGTTCGCATGTAAAGCGCGATGCAAAAGGTAATTTGATTGGTACTTCATTTAGCGTTTGGGCTCCCAACGCATCTGCAGTCTCTCTAATTCACGATAATAATTTTTGGGATAAATCGACCAACCCAATGGTGAAAATCGGTAATTCAGGAATCTGGGAAGTATTCCTACCTGATGCCGGTCCTGGTCTTAAATATAAATTTGCAATCTGTTCTCCATGGGGACAATGGATTGACCACGCCGATCCATTGGCGCGTCAATGCGAACTACCACCAAGCACTGCTTCAATAGTTAATGAATCTAATTATTCATGGAGCGACAAGAAGTGGATGGAAGCGCGAAAGAGTTACCAATCTTGGAACTCCCCTGTCTCTGTTTACGAAGTTCACTTGGGTTCATGGCGCGTTGGTCTCTCGTACCAACAGATGGCTATCGAGCTAATTGATTATGTAAAGAACCAAGGGTTTACTCACGTTGAATTCTTGCCAGTTACCGAACACCCTTATGCACCTTCTTGGGGCTATCAAGTAACTGGATTCTTTGCTCCGACTTCTCGTTTTGGAACTCCAGATGAATTTAGATACCTCGTTGATAAATTGCACGATGCCGGTATCGGTGTAATTCTTGACTGGGTCCCTGCCCACTTCCCAAAGGATGAATGGGCTTTAGCTAAATTTGATGGCACTGCGCTCTACGAACATGCCGATCCACGCCAGGGCGAACACCCTGATTGGGGTACTTTGGTTTTTAACTTTGGCCGCAACGAAGTACGTAATTTCTTAGTTGCTAGCGCTCTTTATTGGCTCGAAGAGTTCCATATCGATGGCCTTCGCGTAGATGCTGTGGCATCAATGCTCTATCTAGATTACTCTCGTAAAGATGGCGAATGGGTTCCAAACCAATTCGGTGGTCGTGAAAATCTAGAAGCAGTTCAATTCTTACAAGAAGCTACCTCTACTGCCTATAAGCATCATCCAGGCATCATGATGATCGCTGAAGAATCAACTGCTTGGCCAGGCGTTACAAAAGATACTGGCTTTGGCGGTCTTGGATTTGGTTATAAGTGGAATATGGGTTGGATGCATGACACTTTGCAATACCTTTCTCACGAACCAATTCACCGCATGTATCACCACAATGAAATTACCTTCTCTGTTCTTTATGCGTGGAGCGAAAACTTTATGTTGCCGCTCTCGCATGATGAAGTTGTGCATGGCAAAGGTTCTTTAGTAAATAAATTCCCTGGCGATAAGTGGCAGAAGATGGCGCAGCTACGTGCGCTCTACGGATACATGTGGTCACATCCTGGTAAGAAATTGCTCTTCATGGGTTGCGAATTTGGTCAGAACGAAGAGTGGAGCGCATCCGATGGTCTGCAGTGGTACTTAACTGAATTTGCAGAGCACCAAGGCGTACAAAGCGCGGTTGCAGATATCAATCACAAATACAAAGCTACTCCTGCTCTATGGCAACGCGATAATTTCTCTGATGGGTTCCAATGGTTAGTTGGCGATGATGGCGCTGCCAATGTAATCGCATATGCGCGTTGGTCAGATGACGGTAAAGCGTTGATCTCTATAACAAATTGGTCAGCAGTGCCTCATGAAAATTATCGTATGTATATTCCAAAGCCAGGTAAGTATCGCGAAGTATTAAATACTGATGATCTTAAGTACGGCGGTTCAGGAGTTGGAAATACCGAAGT
>JBFYJK010000092.1:0-8221 GCA_041311445.1 Candidatus Nanopelagicales bacterium | reverse complement strand
GACCACCACCGCATGGCGGCTTAGCAATCGGAATCGATCGACTTTGCGCGTTACTTGCTGGTGCAGATTCAATTCGTGAAGTTATTGCATTCCCTAAGACTGCATCTGGTGGAGATCCATTAACTGGCGCTCCAACACCAATTACTGCTGCACAACGTAAAGAGGCAGCGATTGATGCGAAGCCGGAAGAGCCATCTAAATAATGATTCGTCGCATTACAGCTGCAGCTATTGCACTTGTAATGCTTAGCGCTTGCACGCCTTCAAAACAGTACGAAGGAAGCAAGAGTGAAGGCGTCTTCTTTACCGTGCCAAATGGATGGACCAAAGTAGATGGCAATGCATTAGCCAAAGAAGAGGCAAAGAGCGCTAATCGTAACGATATTGATCGTTTAGCTATGGTTGGTTATCAGGCTGGATTCTCAAAGTTGAAGAAGTTAACGGCTCGCGACGTATTTATGTTGCAACCAACAACTGAACCTGTTTTATATGTGCGAATTAGAGATCTCTTCCCAGAAGAGCGAAATGCGATCAGCTTAAACACGCTACGTAACATCATTTTGCCAGTAACTGAATATGCGGATGGCACTCGTGCGAATGACCGCAATTTTCAACTAATCGATGACCAAGAGGTTGTCGAAAAGGGTGGGCGTGGAGTTTTGCTTGAATACTCCTTTGATTACGAAGGAACCAACGAGACAGTGAAGCAAGCGGCACTCTATTCAAATGATCAGAATAAGATCTACTTATTTGTGCTCCGTTGTTCTACAACATGTTTCAATAAGAATATTAAAAGCGTTGATGAAATTGTTAAATCCTTCACCGTTAGGGGAGCCAAATGAGCGAATCAAATAGCCGTAAGCGCGATTCAGAGAGACGAACCAGAGTTCATCTCTCACTATTTGATCGCAGCAAGTTCCTCCTACTTTTTGCTGGAACATACGGAATTTTGGTCTGGGCGCTATTGTCAGAGAATCCAATTTATAGCTTGCAAGATGCAGCGATCGAAGTTGCAAATGGTAAGAGTTGGATTTTCTGGATTTCAGCTATCGAAGCTCTGCGACAGATTCACTTTCTGATTTCAGAATTTATCTCACCTTATCACCGCCTATGGCAGTGGTATTTCAAGAGCATTGATCGCGTGGTTCATGCATTCTCTGATTGGACTCGTTATCGCATTTCACGAGTTGTTAAGGCTTTAATCTGGGTTGCAATTACTGCGGTAATTCTTGGAGCAATTTATAAGTTACCTCCAGCGCAAGCACTATTTATGGCACCGCAAGCTCTTTGGTCAGCACTGCCTATGTTGGCTCAGTTGCTCTTCGCAATCGTCTTCATACTTATTCAATTTGTAGCGATGTTCTGGTTCTTAAGCCGCGGTGGCATTGACACCTATTTTCCGGACGATATCAATACTCGTTTCAGCGATGTTTGGGGTCAGGATCACGTTGTCGAACGCATTCGTGAAAACCTACTTTTCTTAGAAGATCCAGAATCAATTGAACGTCATGGCGGTTATGTCCCAGGTGGTCTACTGCTCTGGGGGCCTCCAGGTACTGGTAAAACGCTGATGGCTGAAGCAATGGCCGGCGAAACAGGCAAACCATTTATATTTGTTGATCCAGGCGCATTCAATAATATGTTCTTTGGCGTTGGCGTGATGAAGGTGAAGTCACTCTTTCGCAAACTTCGCAAACTATCGCTTCGTTATGGCGGAGTAGTTGTTTTCTTCGACGAGGCAGATGCACTGGGTAATCGCGGAATTGTCACAACCGGACAGAGAATGGATGCAGATTCTTGTCATGGCGGAAGTTACCTATCTGAATCCGCGATTAATGTATTAACTCGCGAAAAGTTTGTAGTCGGTGGCGCTGGCAATCAAGGCGGCGGTGGTGGCATGGGAACGCTGCAAGCGCTGTTGACCGAACTTTCTGGATTGAAGAAGCCTCGCGGATTCTTCAACCGCATTGTTCGACGTACTCTCGGAATGCGCCCTAAGAATCCACCTAAGTATCGAATTCTTGTGGTCATGGCTACCAATATGCCTGAAGCGCTAGATGAAGCTTTGCTGCGTCCAGGCCGTATTGATCGTATGTATCGCGTTGGATACCCGAGCAAGAATGGACGCGTTCGTACATATCAAGGCTATCTGGATAAAGTTTCGCACCTTCTCGAACAATCGGAAATAGAGAAGTTAGCGATTATGACGCCTTACTCGACAGGCGCAACAATCAAAGACATGATCAACGAAGCCTTAATCATCGCAATTCGTGATGGACGTACCGCAATCACTTGGGCGGATGTTCTTCGTGCAAAGCAGATGAAGGAATTGGGACCTAGCGAAGATGTGGAATACATCGAGCGCGAACGTCATGCAATTGCAGTTCATGAAGCTTGCCACGCAGTTATCGCGCACCGCGTTCGCCAACATATGAATATTGATTTAGCAACGATCGAAAAAGGTTCGGATTACCTTGGCATGGTTGCATCAATTCCACCTGATGATCAATTCACACGATGGAAGAGCGAATACCAATCAGATATTTTGGTTTCGCTTGCCTCGCTTGCCGGCGAGAGAATGTTCTTTGATGGCGATAACTCTTCTGGCGTCTCTGGTGACCTTGAATCAGCAACCACGATTGCAAGCTTGATGGAAGGACATTGGGGAATGGGTTCAACCATTTCATCACATGCTTCAAATCGCCGCTTCGAAGTGGGCACTCCTGGTGGAGGCAAAGGCAAGGATGCAGACGATCGCGAACTACGTCGAGCGCTCTCGGATCGCATTGAAGATAACTTGACGCATTTGCTTGAAAAGGCAGAGAAATTACTCAAGCAAAATAGGCGAGAAGTTCTTGCATTAGCGCATGCGCTAGAGACATATAAGACTCTTCCTGGCGAAGATGTTGCTGCAGTAATTAACTGCGAAAAGGGCGCGATTGCTGATGGCAAGCCATATGCGGATGACTCATTCATGAAAGAGATTGAGGAGTATCACAAGGCATGCGTCAGCGCACATAAGGCTCATAAAGCGCCTGAAATTCCGCTTCCAAGATATAACTCTTGATAAGGTGACGGCATGGGACCAGGTGGAATTGCAACGATAATCGCAGCTGTATCGCTTCTAGTGATCGCAGTAGCTATCGGGTACGCCGTAGTCCGCTTGGGTCGCTTGATTGATGAAGCGAAGGTTTCGCTTAAAGCATTTACCGATGAAACAGCGCCGCTGATTAAGGAATCAACTCGCACTGTCGAATTAGTTAACGGTCCACTCGAAAGCATCAATCGCATCACTAAGAATGTCGAAAGCGTTTCAGATAAAATCGCTGGTGCTACTGGCGACTTTGTTACGAAAGGTGGTCCGGCTGTTAAGGCGTTAGGTTTCTTGGCCTCAGCGGCGACTGCATCTAAGAAGCGCGGAAAGAAAAAATAATTGGAATCCGCAGATATACGCGCACGTTGGTTGCGCTTCTTTGAGTCTGGAAATAACGAGAACCTTCCACACGTAGTTGTGCCATCAGCATCTCTTATCGCTGATGATCCAAATTTGCTTCTTGTTAATGCCGGCATGGTTCCTTTCAAACCATATTTTCTCGGTGAGGTAACTCCGCCTTACAAGCGTGCGACTTCGGTACAGAAGTGCGTACGTACATTAGATATCGACGAGGTTGGCAAGACCACCCGTCACGCATCTTTCTTCCAGATGTGCGGAAACTTTTCATTCGGCGATTACTTCAAAGAGGGTGCGATCGCACTTGCTTGGGATCTCTTAACTCGCCCTGTTGCAGATGGCGGTTACGGATTTCCTGAGAGCAGACTTTGGGTAACTGTTTACGAAGATGACGATGAAGCTGCAGATATCTGGCACAAGAAGATGGGCGTTCCAAGGGAGCGAATCCAACGTCGTGACATGAACGATAACTACTGGTCTATGGGTGTTCCGGGACCATGTGGACCTTGTTCTGAAATTTATTATGACCGTGGACCTGAATATGGTCGAGACGGTGGACCGATTGCAGACGAAGAGCGTTATCTAGAAGTTTGGAATCTAGTCTTCATGCAGTTCGAACGCGGTGCGGGTGCAGGCAAGACTGATTACCCAATCATGGGCGAACTTCCTAATAAGAATATTGATACAGGACTTGGCCTTGAGCGCATGGCTGCAATTCTCCAAGGCGTTGAAAATATCTACGAAATCGATACCACTCGTATCATTTTGGATAAGGCTGTTGATTTATCTGGTGTTAAGTACGGCAGTAACCCGAAGAGCGATGTATCGCTTCGAGTTATTGCAGACCATGCACGTACCGCAGCAATGCTTATATGCGATGGCGTTACCCCAGGAAATGAAGGACGCGGTTACGTTCTTCGTCGAATGATGCGCCGCACTATTCGCAACATGCGTCTACTTGGTTCACAAGAGCCGATCATCAAAGAACTTATTGATGCATCAATCAAAGCGATGGGACCGCAGTATCCAGAGTTGGTAACTGATGCGACTCGCATCCAGAAAGTGGCAATTGCTGAAGAAGAATCATTCTTGCAGACACTTAAATCTGGAACTCAAATTTTCGATACCGCTGCAACTGAGATTAAGAGCGGTGGCGGCAAGGTTCTTTCTGGCGATGCAGCATTTAAGTTGCACGATACATACGGTTTCCCAATCGACTTAACTCTTGAAATGGCGAACGAGCAGGGTCTCGAGGTAGATGCTGATGGCTTCCGCCGTTTAATGAAGGAGCAGAAAGATCGCGCTAAGGCTGATTCAAAAGCTAAGAAGAGTGGTCATACTGATTTAACTGAATATCGCAAGATTGCGGATGAGTCTGGCTTATCCGAATTTATCGGCTACTCATCAATCGAATCTGAAGCAAAGGTTCAAGGCTTACTTGTAGATGGCAAGTCTTCAATGTCGGCATCTGAAGGCGATGAGATTGAAATTGTTCTGGATCGCACACCGTTCTATGCAGAAGGTGGTGGACAGTTAGCTGATGGAGGTTTAATCACTTTAGCTAATGGAACCAAGATTCAGATTGATGATGTACAAGCACCAGTCCCATCACTAAGCGTGCATCGTGGTCGCGTTATTGTGGGATCAATTGAAGTTGGCAACGACGTACATGCTGCGATCGATTTAGAACGACGTCGCGCAATTTCCCGTGCTCACTCTGCAACTCATATGGTTCACAAAGCTTTCCGCGAAATTCTCGGAGAAACAGCAACTCAGGCGGGTTCCGAGAACTCACCAGGTCGTTTCCGTTTTGATTTCCCATCAACTGGCGCGGTCCCTGCTTCGGTATTAAATGATGTGGAATCACGTGTTAACGCGCTACTTCTCGAGGATTGGGAAGTTACTGCGGAAATCATGAGCCAGGATGAAGCGAAGAAGCTTGGCGCTATGGCGCTCTTCGGTGAAAAGTATGGCGATCGAGTTCGCGTTGTTAGCGTTGGCGATTGGGCTCGCGAACTTTGCGGCGGTACACACGTTGCGCGTACCGGACAACTTGGGTTGGTTAAGTTGCTCTCTGAATCCTCAATTGGCGCTGGTGTTCGCCGCGTCGAAGCTTTAGTTGGCGCTGACGCATATAAGTTCCTAGTGCGTGAACATATTCTGGTTAATCAGCTAACTGACTTGATTAAGGGCGCAAAGAGCGAAGAACTTCCAGAGCGCATCTCAGAACTAATCAATAAATTAAAAGACACCGAGAAGGAACTTGGACAAGTTCGATCACAGCAAGCGCTTGCGCAAGTTTCAGGGCTGCTTGAGAGCGCTAAAACAATTGGTGATTTCAAATTCCTCGCCGCACAAATTGGGGACGGAATTGCAGTAGATGATCTACGCACAATGGCTCTTGATATCAAGAATCGCCTAGGTGAATCAGTTATCGCTCTTGCAAGTGTTTCAGCTGGCAAGCCAGTTGTAGTTGTTGCAACTTCAGATGCGCCTCGCGCAAAGGGCGTGAAAGCTGGTGCCTTGGTAAAGATTGCATCAGGTGTGCTTGGCGGCGGTGGCGGCGGTAAAGATGATTTCGCACAAGGTGGCGGAACCAATGCTGCAGAGATACCTAACGCACTTCTTGCTATCGAAAAGGCGCTAAATAACTAATGGCTTTCGGTCGCCGACTGGGAATTGATTACGGTCAGGCCCGAGTTGGAATTGCTATCTGCGATTTAGATGGTTTAGTGGCGACGCCTTTAATCACTCTGCGCAATGACAATAAACTCTTTAGCAATTTAGGTGCGTTAATCGAAGAGCATAATATTCAAGGCATTTTTCTAGGTAAGCCTAAACATTTAAGTGGAGTAGAAGGCGCAACAGTTGAATTAGTTTCAGCCTTTGCGCAGCGATTCTCTGAAAGTTTCGATCTTCCTATTAAATATGTGGATGAGCGCCTTACTAGTGGGGGCGCTGAGAAGTTACTTAAATCAGCGGGCAAGTCAGCAAAAGAGTCCAGGGGATTGATTGACCAATTAGCTGCAGTTGCGATCCTTGAACTAGGAATTCAAATTGAAAAACGCAATAGCTAAATATTGGCCAGCAGCGGCTGGTATCGCTTTTGCCTTCGCTCTCGCCTTTGGTCTTCATCTGGTACGAAGCCATATCTCTGAGGTTGCCGATTATCCAAATAGATCAATCGCTGCAAACGAGAGAACCGCTAGCATCGAGATTTCCGAAGGCGAACTTGGATTACAGATCGCAAAAGATCTTAATAGCGCTGGCGTTACTGCCTCAATCACGAGTTTCTATCAATTAGCTATTGCCGACAAGAGAGCGATGCAAATTGCACCAGGAACACATGCACTCTCTTTGAAAATTTCCGCGAAACAGGCTTTAGATCAATTACTAGATCCAAAGCGAAATGTTGGTCTGGTTTCAATTATCGAAGGAACTTGGCGTAGCGAAATAGCAACTAAATTAAAATCGGTTGGTTTCACAAATGTTGATGCAGGATTCAATGCCGTTAATCCACCAGTAGGTTTTAGCAGTACAGAGGGAATCTATTTCCCGGCGCAATACTCATTCGCCAAAGGCACGACAACTCAGGCTGCAATCCAAAGCATGATTGATCGTTTTGCCAAGGAAGCCAAAGCGGTAGGACTCAAGAACGAGAACGAATTAATAATCGCCTCTTTAATTCAAGCAGAAGGCGACCCTAAAGACTTCGCGAAAATTTCACGAGTTATTTATAACAGACTAAAAATTGGTATGCCACTGCAATTCGACACCACTGTGCAATATCTACTTAAGAAGCGTGGATCGGTATTTCTCTCTACAAAGTCGACTCTAATTAACTCTCCGTACAACACCTATAAGCACTATGGATTGCCACCTGCACCAATTGGCAACCCCGGGGTTGCCGCCATGAATGCTGCTTTAGCTCCAGCAACCGGGGATTGGATCTATTTCATCACCGTTAAACCAGGAGATACTAGGTTTACCAAGTCGCACGATGAGTTCCTGATTTGGAAGAATGAGTACCTCAAGAATTTAAAGGCGGGTGCATTCAAGTGAGAAAGAGAGCGGCGGTACTAGGTTCACCCATCGCGCATTCACTTTCGCCGGCGTTACATAACGCGGCATATCTGGCGCTAGATATCGAAGGTAAGTACGACGCAGTTGAAGTTAAATCTGGCGAACTAACTGGTTTTATGGATAACGTACGAAAGACCGAAGCAAATTGGATCGGTTTCTCCTTAACGATGCCATTAAAAGAGGAAGTTCTTAAAGTCGCTGACAAAGTAGATCCGCTTGCAAAACAGATTAATTCCGCAAATACCTTGATTCCTACTCTAGATGGTTGGTTTGCAACCTCAACTGACGTTGCAGGTTTTATTTGGGCTCTGGCGCAACATGAAGTTACTAATTGTCAGAGCGTTCAAATTATTGGAGCAGGTGGAACAGCTAGAGCTGCTGCTGCCGCAATCGATGCTCCCGGCGTTAGCATCCAAGTCATCAATCGAAATCCTGATCGCGAATCAGATATGAGAGCCGCAGTCTCGCTTAGCGAACTCACGTTCTCTAATTGGGATGACGTAATCCTTGATGCTGATTTGATTATCAATACCACGCCAAAAGGCGCAGCAGATTCACTTTCATCCGGAACTGGCGTGCTCTTCGAATCTTTGTACAACCCATGGCCAACGCAATTGGCAAGTAAGTGGGGTGGGAAAGTAATAGATGGAATGGATCTGCTTATCCATCAAGCAATTGATCAAATTCA
>JBFYJK010000083.1:0-4167 GCA_041311445.1 Candidatus Nanopelagicales bacterium | reverse complement strand
GCCACGTAGGAACTTTACTTATCTAGCGTTAATATTGGCTAGTAATGTTTGATTCCAATTTAAATCCAGAGCAGCGCGCTGATGACCTTGCCCGTTTAGGTAAGGAGCATTTCGACGTGCTGGTTCTTGGCGGCGGAATCAATGGCGTGGGAGTCGCGCTAGATGCCATTACTCGTGGCCTATCTGTTGCCCTTATTGAAAGTGACGATTTCGCATCCGGTACTTCAAGTCGCTCAAGCAAGTTGATTCATGGTGGACTTCGCTATCTCGAACAATATGACTTCAAGTTAGTTCGTGAAGCTCTACACGAACGCGAACTACTAGTTTCTGCGCTGGCGCCACATTTGGTTAAGCCAGTTGCGTTTCTCTATCCACTACAAGAGAAAGTAAAGGAACGCACATACGTAGGTGCGGGTCTTGCACTTTATGACGCGTTACGTGGTTTCAAGCGCGCGCTTCCAGGTCACAAGCACCTTTCCCATAAGACAATTGCAGAGATCGCACCAAGTCTTCGCACTGATGTAATCACAGGTGCGATTAGATATTTCGACGCACAGGTAGACGACGCCCGCCACACAATGATGATTGCCCGCACCGCAAAACGTCATGGCGCAGCTATTGTCACTCGTGCAAGTGTTGATTCTTTGATCAAAAAGAATAAACGTGTAACCGGGGCAGTAGTTGTAGATTCATATAGCAAGAAGAAGATCAACGTTAAAGCCTCAACTGTAATCATGTGCGCTGGAGTATGGAGCGATGAGCTACATAAGAAGTTTGGTATCGAACCTGGCTATGAAGTGAAGATGAGCAAAGGCGTTCATATCACTCTGCCTGGCGATGCAATTAAGGCCCATGAAGGCGTAATTATCAAGACTGCGGTCTCAGTTCTCTTCATTATTCCTTGGAAAGATCAGTGGATGATCGGTACAACAGATACCGAATATCTTGGTGATCCAAGCGCTCCACTTGCTGATCGCTCTGACGTTCAATACATAATTGATCAAGCAAACCGCGTACTTTCACCGCGTATCAATATCGATCAGGTAATCGGTGTATTCGCTGGTCTTCGCCCATTGGTAGCAAATAAGAAAGCTACAGATACCACCAAGCTTTCACGCGAACATACTGTTGATCGCCCAGTACCTGGTTTTGTCAGTTTAGCTGGCGGTAAATACACCACTTATCGCGTCATGGCTAAAGATGCAGTCGATATGGCAACCAATGACATTACTAAATTAACCAACGAGAGCATCACCGCCAAGCTTCCAATTATTGGTGCAGATGGCTACTTTGCATTGACCCAACAAGCAGAGTCACTTGCTGCAAAATACAATCTAAAACTTGAAACTATCACACATCTTTTAAATCGCTACGGTTCAGATATTTCAGATATCTTAGATTTGATTGAAGAAGATCGAAAGCTTGCTGCGCCGCTTACACGCGAACTTCCATACTTAAAGGCAGAGATTATTTACTCTGTAATTTCTGAAGGAGCACAATCTGTTTGTGATGTGCTTGAACGCCGTACACGTATCTGGTTTGAAGCTGAAAACTTTGGCGAAGATTTAGCTCCTGCAGTTGCAGAGCTAATCGCTCCATACCTTGGTTGGAAGGCGCCGCAGAAGAAGCAATCAATCGCTGCGTATTTAACTAAAGTCGAAGCTGCAAAAGAATCTGCAGCTAATTTAGCTCGTTAATTAACTATCTGACCCTTACAAGCATCTACAGGGACCTTTGTAGATGTGCCTGGCTTTGGACTTGGTGAAACTGTCGGAGTTGGTTTTACCCCTTCACCCATAACAATCTGAATCGGAACAATGGATTTTGCATGTGTTCCTGATTGATCGATAAATTGCAGAGACGCATCCCAAGTTCCTACCGGAATTCCTTTAACTGTAAGCGTAAATGAGCCATTCTTGGAACGAACTGCGCTCTGGTCCAAAAGGATTGTCTTATCAGGCAGCACAACTTTTACTGTTCCTGTAACTACTGGCAGCCCGCTTGGGCGGAGCACATTGAGTTGGAAAACCGAAGGTTTATCGCTCGTCGAATAAGTAGCGTTTATCAGTTGCATTGAAGATGGTTCATTTATCGGCATCATGTCCGAAACTTGCGGAATCCATATGCCCTTCGTTAATTCAACAAATGAGTTAACGTCGCCGCGATAAACATTCAAATCCAAACGTCCGCTTGGTACGCCGTACTTCTTACCAATTCCGCATGATGTGTACTGCCAAACTACCCATTCAGATGAACAGCTGGCATTCGTCCAAGAGTGAACGTAGCAACCACTTACTTTCTGTCCAGGTTGTCCAAGTGGGTCAGCTGGATTAATCCCGTAATGCGCTTGCCATAGTGGGTAACTCTTTAGCTCTGCATTACGGATCATCGCATTTTCCAAGAATTGTGAATACGAATAAAGCATAGGCGTGCGACCAGTTGCTGCTTTAACAGTTGAGAGCCAAGTGGTTGCAAATAACGTAATTAACTTCTTCGAAGTGTATTTAACGCATTTACTACCACTGTACTGAATGCAATTATTTTCAAGATCTAAGGCATATGGAAGTGAGCGATCGTTGTAACCGCCAACAGAAGCTAAGCGCCAGATTGCCTTCTGCGCTTGTGTTTGCGCTTCGGTAATTACGGTTGCTTCATCAGTTGAATTTGGAAGATAGGCATAGTGATAGAAACCGGTGTAAATACCTGCGGCTTGTGCAGCATCCATATCTATAGAAAGCCATTTGCGGGCATCGATATCTGATTTATCTTTGCCATCAGATGCTTTAATCATTACGAAGCGCACGCCAGCTTGATACATCTTGTTGTAATCAATCAACTTTTCGCCCGGGTGCTGCCATCTGCTGATATCAACGCCATGGATTCGACCGCCAGGACCGGTAAGTGAAATCAAGAGGCTTGGATCTGCCTCGGATATGGAAGTGCTTGGATCTATCGTGAATGTCTTTTGATTTGAGTAGATGTTTCCGGCAACTGCACGGTAAATAGCGCTACCTGCAAGCGCCGTAGAGACAACTTCAATCTTCCAGGATCCGCTCGATTTAGTCTTCGCGCCAAGCGAAGTCTTGCTCCAAGTTCCGTTTAATTTAACCTGGATTAAGACCTGCACATTGGCTCTTGCCGGCTTAAGAATTCCGTTTAAAGTCACTTTTGGTTCGCCTATAGTTGGCGTCTTTGTAATACTTAATGACAATGAAGAAGCCGCAGTTGCGCTTTGAATCCCGATGCAAATCAAAGATAGCGAAATAATAAATGTAATTACCTTCTTCACCAGGTGATCTCCAACTTTTCGCCAGTTACTTCCTGGATAGTTTCTTGCAAAAGTGGTGCAAATTTCGCTCGGGCATCGGCATAGGAATGATCGCCAGAGAACTTCTCTGGGTCACTGAAATCTAATTTAAGGACGTTTCCGTCAAGCTGCGCCAAACGAGCATCAAAGAAGGTTAGCCAGGCAACGCGATTCTTGGCTTCAAGCGCAAATAGCACCTGGTTCCAATTATTTTTTAGCTGACTTATCTCCACCGGTTAAATCTATAGTACGGAGTTATCTTTCCCCGTTAACAAGCTCGTAAACAGTATTAGTCAGACGAACTCTCTGATTCTGTTTTCGGTCATAATCTATTCCTAATGTGATTGCGGTCCTAGCAAGCATCTGTTCCACAGATTTCTCTGATACGTATCTCATCTTTGCAATCTCAGAATTCGCTTTACCGTGGCACATTAATAGAAGTGTTTTCACTTGCTCATCAGAGAGTTTGGAAAATCGATGATCTTTGCTCTTTATATCGGTCTGATGTGGAGCTAAGAAAATTGCATCTCTTAAATGATCTAGGTCGCTATGTTTTGCGATTCTTACTATCAAGATGCCTTTAGGCAGACTCTTTGGGTCGATCTCATAAAAACGTAGATCATCAGATTTTGCGGCAATAACTATTCCAATAGAAGGGAAGCGCTTTCTTAAAGTCTTTGCAAGCTCGTATGCTTTAATATGTCCGAACTCCATATTTAAAACGGCAACATCCGGGCAATGATGTGTGATTTGATTTAGCGCAACTACATCGTTATCAACTTCACCGATGACATCTAATCCAAGCATCGACAAAGAACTAGCTAATGTGAGGTTGGTAAATCCATTCTCGCCAAAAATAA
>JBFYJK010000079.1:0-4708 GCA_041311445.1 Candidatus Nanopelagicales bacterium | reverse complement strand
GGTAACGGAAATAGCGATATTTGCCAGAGATGGCGCAGCAAAAGCGAGTACGCCCGTAGCAATAGTTCCCGCTACGAATGAACCAATAGCTGCTGTTGCCAGCGCTGCACCAGCGCGTCCGCGTTTAGCCATCTGGTGGCCTTCAAGCGCAGTAATAACTGAGCCAGATTCACCAGGTGTATTTAGCAAAATAGAGGTAGTTGATCCACCATACATCGCACCGTAATAAATAGCAGCGAACATAATTAACGCAGATGCTGGATTAATTGAGTATGTGATCGGCAGCAAGAGTGCGATTGCAAGTGCTGGACCAATTCCTGGAAGTACACCTACAAGAGTTCCCAGGAAAGTTCCTAGCAAACCGAACATCAAATTTGTAAGAGTTAGCGCACTTGCAAATCCATTTAGTAGAGATTCTATGTTGTTCATAAAATTCCCTTCAAGATTCCAGCAGGCAATTCAACACTTAGCGCCTTAGAGAATGTCAGATATACAATCAGCGCGAATGAAAGCGCGATGACTAAATTCTTAATTGGCTTGCGAGCGCCATAAGCGAAACCAACGCCGAAAAATACGACTGTTGACGCGATTACGAAACCGGCACGTTCAATTAAGAATGGATATGTAAGGATCGATGCGCTAACTGTTCCTAAAGTTTTGAAATCTGTCTTGGCTTCAATTTCGCCAAACTCTGTGCCCTCAGGCTGTCCGTAATTTCCGCGGAGAATTTCAATGCTCAAGAAGAGCGCGACAGCAATGATGAAGATACCAATAATGGTTGGAAATACCTGCGGACCAACGCTGCCGGATCCTGGTGGGACCACCATGTTCTTGGTATCGATTAATACGATTACGCCTAGTAGCAGAAGAGAGCCCGCAAATGCGAGCTCTCCCACTGCTTCTTTTTTAATCTTCAAGATGATTAAGCAAGACCAAGGCTTACTAGAAGCTTGGTGATTGAAGTTGTCTGCTCAGAGATGAATGACTTGAAGTCATTTCCACGCTCATCAAGATTGGTCCAATCCTTAGCCTTAAGTGTCGCCTTCCATGCATTACCTGCACGTACAACGTCTGCAACCTTAATGAAATTCAAGCGATCTGCAGCTGACATTGAGCCAGATACATCGAATCCACGCCAGTTACCGAATGTCATATCAATGCCCTGCTGAATCAAAGTCTTACCCTTGATTGAAGCAAGTGGCTTAGCTGATGAAAGCGCTAGAACGCGAAGCTTTCCAGCCTTTACATATGTTGCGAATTCAGATGTACCTGAAACGCCAGCAACTGTCTGCTTTGAAAGAACTGAAGTAGTTACTTCGCCGCCACCTGCGTATGGAACATAATTCATATTAGTTGCTTCAACGCCAGCCTTCTCAACAAGAAGACCCATAAATACGTGGTCAACAGTTCCCTTTGAACCGCCAGCAATTGGCATGCTCTTTGGATCTGCCTTGATGTCATCAAGTAGCTGCTGAATTGTCTTGTACTTTGAAGATGCAGGAACAACGATTGCTTCCCATTCGCGCATCAAACCTGAAATCTGTGTGTTGTCAGAAAGCTTCAACTTTGACTTTGTTGATGCAACACCAGCAACCATTGCGAAACCGTTAATGAATGCAACATCAGAACGGCTCTTCTGATCCTGGAAATAACCAAGACCAACAGTTCCTGAACCACCTGACTTATATGAAACGGTGTAATCAGAAAGCATTCCTTCTGCCTTCATCGCATCAGCGAATGCAATTGCTGTTGTGCCGTAGCCGCCACCAACGCCTGAAGATGCAACCCACTCAAGTGACTTGATTGGCTTAACTTCTGGATACCACCACTTGGTTAGACCCTTTAGTGAACCTGTTGTAACAACGGTGCATGTAAGTGCAGAACCGTCTACGCCACGACCAGGTGCAGTTGCGCCTGCACGGATGCAGTCATCGCCAACTTTTGCCTTTGCTGCTGGAACCCATGCAGCGTTTGCAGCCGGGGTGCTGCTAAGTAGAAGCGCAGCTGTTGCAACAACAGACAATGCGCCTAAAAACTTCTTTGTTTTCATTAGCTCTCTCTCTTTTATCCAAGCACTGTGGGGCTTTGGAATGGAGAAAATTTATATGTTTAAAACTCTTATTTGAACAATATTGAGTAACGTTTAACTAACTTTTTAGAGTAAATCTGAGATCTCTACGCCTAAACGACCAAGTTCTGACTTACCGCCATCTAACGCGGTAAGTACAAATGGCTTGCCATCAGGTGCGATGCAATATGAGTTCTCAAAGTGTGACCCACGCGACTTATCTTGGCTAATAACAGTCCAGTCGTCCCCCAAGACCTTTGTCTTGTGAGTACCACGAGTGATCATTGGTTCGATCGCTAAGCAGATTCCTTCAACTAAATCTGGACCTTGTCCTGGGCGACCGTAATTAAGTACATGCGGTTCCATGTGCATTGCTGTGCCAATTCCATGTCCGCCGTATTCGCGCAAAATTCCATACTTGCCTTGCGAATTTACATACTCTTCAATCGCATGGCCGATGTCTGAGAGCTTGCCGCCTTTTTTACCAGCCGCAATTCCGCGCCACATTGATTCTTCGCAAACATCCAACATCTTCTGATCTTCAGGATCACCAGCACCAACAACTACAGAGAATGCTGCATCGCCGTGCCAACCATCAATGATTGCGCCGCAATCAATTGAAACAACATCGCCTTCATGGATTACGCGACCACCAGGAATTCCGTGAACAATCTCTTCATTTACTGAAACACAGATTGTTGCTGGATAACCGTGATAACCAAGAAAGTTAGATTTTCCACCACCGCGTTTGATATTTGCAGCTGCAACTGCATCCAATGCAGATGTAGTCATGCCAGGTTTAATTGTTTCGCGAAGAAGCTGCAGAGTTTCGCCAACTAATAAACCAGCGCGACGCATAGTCTTTAATTGATCAAGAGTTTTTAGCTCGATCGCCATAGTGGTTACTTTACGCGTGAAAGCGCAGCAATGGCAGAGTCAGTAATTTCATTTACTGGGCCAGTTGCTGAGATGGTGATTAATAAACCCTCATTGCGATAGAAAGAGATGATTGGCTCTGTCTGTTCCGCATAAACTTCAAGGCGACGTGCAATAACTTCAGCCTTATCGTCGTCGCGCTGAACAAGCGCGGTTTGGCAACCATCGCAAACGCCTTCAACTGCAGGCTTTTCGTTGATGATGTGGAAAGTGCGCTGGCAATTTGGGCAAGCGCGGCGACCTGAAAGTCGAGCCACAATCTCATCGTGATCAACGCTCAGTTCAAGAGCTGCATGTAGCGGTGTCTGCTTCTCAGCTAGAACTGCGCGAAGTACCTCAGCTTGAGCAACGTTACGTGGATATCCATCAAGCAAGAATCCATTTGCTAAATCATCTTTGCCAAGGCGATCTTTAACCATGTCGTTTGTAACTGAATCTGGAACTAGCTCGCCCTTATCCATGTACTTCTTCGCCTCTAAACCAAGTGGAGTATTTCCCTTTAGGTTTGCGCGGAAGATATCGCCAGTAGAGATATGAGGAATTGCAAAGTGCGCGGCAAGAAACTGTGCTTGTGTTCCCTTACCTGCGCCCGGTGCTCCGACCAGGACAAGTCTCATTAGTGAAGGAATCCCTCGTAGCTGCGCTGCTGTAGCTGTGACTCGATCTGCTTTGCAGTATCAAGACCAACACCAACAACGATCAGAATCGCGGTTCCACCGAATGGGAAGTTCTGAGTTGCTCCGAAAAGAATCAAAGCTCCGATTGGAATAATCGCAACTAGCGCTAGATAAAGAGCGCCAGGAGCTGTGATTCGTGAAAGAACATACTGAAGGTATTCAGCAGTTGGCTTACCTGCACGGATACCTGGGATAAATCCACCGTACTTCTTCATGTTATCTGCAACCTCATCTGGATTAAATGTGATTGCAACATAGAAGTAAGTGAAGAAAATAATAAGTAGCGCATATGTACCTACATAGAATGGATGATCACCCTTAACGAAGTTACGTGAAATCCAAACTGCCCATGCTGCTGTGCTATTTGTGAAGTTAACAATCAGTGATGGGATGTATAGCAATGATGATGCGAAGATAACTGGAATAACGCCAGCCTGGTTAACCTTGATTGGAATGTATGTGCTGGTTCCGCCGTAAGTCTGGCGACCAACCATGCGCTTTGCATACTGAACTGGAATACGACGCTGAGCTTGCTCAACGAATACAACAGCTGCAACCACCAAGATACCTACTGCAAGTACGAATAGGAATGCGAACAAACCCTTCTGTAGCTTTATGCTCCAGAGGTTTCCTGGGAAACCTGCTGCAATAGAGGTAAAGATAAGGATTGACATACCGTTACCAACTCCGCGGTCAGTAATTAATTCACCTAGCCACATGATTACCGCAGTACCTGCAGTCATCACGAAGATCATTGTGACGATGCGCTGCCATGATGAATCAGGAATGATTGCAAGTGAACATCCGCTGATCAAACGACCAGGTGTACGAGCAACTGCAACTAGACCAGTTGATTGCAAGATTGCAAGACCAACAGTTAAGTAACGTGTGTACTGAGTTAGCTTTGCAGTTCCTGATTGACCTTCATTCTTAAGCGCTTCGAAACGTGGGATAACCACTGTTAGAAGCTGAACGATGATCGAGCTGGTGATGTAAGGCATGATGCCAAGTGCGAAAACTGAAAGGT
>JBFYJK010000073.1:0-13439 GCA_041311445.1 Candidatus Nanopelagicales bacterium | reverse complement strand
AAGATCGCTTAAAGCAATTGCGAAAAGAGGGCTTAATAGATCGGAACATTTCAATTGAAGTTCCGGTAATGACTTACCACTCTTATGCCGGAAATATCTTGCGCGAATATGGATTGCGACTTGGTATTGATACCGATTCAGATTTAATTGGCGAAGCTGTGGTCTGGCAACAAGCGGCACGCGTTCTGCGTACTTGGGATGATCCAGATTTCGAATACGAAGGCGCATTCAAGACATTAGTAAGTGACCTACTTGGTCTAACTAAGAGCGCGATGGAACATGGCGTTACCGAAGCAGAGATCATCGCAGAAACCAATAAAGTTCTGGAACGTATTGCAGAGATTCCATCTGATAAAGATGTAGATAAAGTCCGATTGGTATTAAAGCAACGCATCAAGTTACTTGAGATTTCACAGAAGCTTCGCGACGAACGTATAGCAAGCGGACAGCTCTCATTTGATGATCAAATGTTCTATGCGGCAAAGATTGCGCAAGAGGTAGAAAAAGTTGGCGAACTTGAACGAGCTAAGTACAAAGTCGTTTTGCTTGATGAATATCAAGATACTTCGCAATCACAGGTTCGAATGCTTAGCGCGCTCTACAAAGATGGCCACCCAGTTATGGCGGTTGGCGATCCGTATCAAGCGATTTACGGTTGGCGCGGAGCTGCTATCGGCACAATTAAGGATTTCCCAAACAGCTTTGCGATCGATGGAGACCCTAAAAAGGTAGCGGAATATAAGCTCTCTACGACCTTCCGAAACGATGAGGCGATCCTTAAATTGGCTAACCAAGTTGGCCAAGTGGTCGGAAAGCAGATTAAATTAAACGTTAAAGAGTTGGAACCTCGTCCAAAAGCAGGTCCTGGTTTAGTACTCCGCGATATCTACGAGAATGTGGAATTGGAAGCAGCAGGAATTGCTGATCGCATCGCAAATCTCTGGGAGCAAAAGGGTAGCGATGAGACTTTTGCGGTAATAGTACGTAACCGCAAACAGATTGCTGATATTGAAAAGGCGCTTCGCGCGCATGACTTGCCAGTTGAAGTTCTCGGAATTGGCGGACTAATGCAGGTCCCAGAAGTAACTGATGTCTTCACGCTGCTCAAAGTTCTTGTAGATGCCGAAGCTGGATCTGCTCTGATGCGCCACTTAACAAGTCCGCGTCTTGCCATTGGCGTGCAAGATATCGCCGCGCTTGGTCGTTTCAAGCGCAAACGCGATTACCAAGGTGGCGCTGATACAGATTTAATTACCGCGATGGCAACCCAAGTTCTTGAAACCGCAGAAGCTGATGACAGCGCCGCTGGTTCATTGATTGAGGCGCTAGATGAAATTGAAAGCGCTGATCGCAAGGAATTCTCAGAAGTTGGTTATAAGTGCTTAGTTGAATTCTCTAAAGACTTGCGACGACTTCGCAATCGTGCCAGCGGTTCGCTCGCAGATTTGATTTACGAAATTGAAGAGTATTTAGGTTTAACTGTCGAACTTCTCGTTCGCGATGGTGGCTCAAATGGTCGCCGCCACTTGGATCGTTTTAACGAAGAGGCTGCAAAGTTCTCAGCAAGTAATGGCTCGATCATTGAATTTGTGCGCTGGTTAGATGCAACGATTGATCACGAACGTGGTTTGGAATCTGGCGCCCCTGAAGTTCATAGCGACGTCATCCAATTGCTAACCATCCATATGTCTAAAGGCGCCGAATGGGATCACGTAGTTATCCCTGGAATCGTTGAAAAACAGTTCCCAAAGGCCTATCCGCAGAGCACTATTTCGTGGCTTCATAATGAAGCTGAGATTCCATTTGCGCTACGCGGGGATGCATCTGAATTCCCTGATTTAGATCTATCAGCGCTGCGCGACGCTAAGAGCGCGGCAGCGGAATTTAAAGATTTCAAAGATCGATGCGCTGCTTTCCGCCGCCAAGAAGAGTGGCGATTGGCATATGTCGCAATAACTCGCGCCAAGCTGACTCTACATTGCACCATGTCGTATTGGGATACTCGCACCAACATTGATGAAGCTAGTGATGTATTTAAATTAATCTGCGATTTCTTACAAGTTCCTAGTGATTTGGAAGCGGAGTTAATACCAGCAACTAACGAATTGCTCGAACGTGAAATCTCTGAAAGCTGGCCAATTCCAAATGCAAGGCTAGAGAAGTTAAGCGCCGCTGCTGCGATTTATGAAAGTGCACCAGAAGAGATTTCAGATAGCGATGTGGCGCTGTTAATCAAACAGATTCAAGATCGCCGCAACACTTCAGATATTTATCTGCCACCAAGACTTTCGGTGTCGACGTTGATTGCGCTTAAGGAAGATCCAGATGCGCTTGCGCAATCTATTCGCCGACCAATGCCATTCTTGCAAGATCAATTCGCTCGCCGCGGAACAGAATTCCATAATTGGGTCGAAGGTTACTTAAAAGCAGAGACGCTATTTGATGATGACGATTTAGATTATTTCGATCCACTTGAAGAAGATGGCAAGTTAGAAGAGCTTAAGAATAAGTGGCTGGAATCAGATTGGTCTAAGAAAGTTCCATATCGCCTTGAAGTTCCCTTCGAAACGGTACTTGCAGGTGTTTTGATTCGTGGACGTATCGATGCTGTTTATAAGACAGAAGATGGATTTGAAGTTGTAGATTGGAAGACCGGCTCAAAGAAGTTAAGTGAAGCGGCTGCAATTCAATTGGCGATGTACCGCTTAGCTTGGGCGAAGATTGCTGGGGTAGATGTCAGCACGGTCAGCGCCGCTTTCCATTATGTGCCTACCGGGCAGGATGACCGCCGTAGCGATCTCCTCACCGAAGCGCAGTTAGTGGCCCTGCTCGAAAAGCACTAATCTCACGCCTGTTATGAATCGCGCCGGCAGAGAGCAAGCTGAAAGCCATTGGGCTAAAGCCAAAGTCATCCAGATTTGGCGCGGGATATTGCTATCGGCTGATGGCCAGATTTCATACCAGAACTCGGATGATTATTCGGAATCAGATTTATCAAGCCGAATATACTTAGGCGAAATTGCAGGCCAACATTATTTTGCAATGAACAAAGAGGTGCTTGAAGGGCCAACGCTTCGCGATATCTCTTCTAACTTAAGTGAAACAGATCTTGAAATTGCAGTTACTGCACTCGCTCTAATCAATTGGCACGAGACACATCCAAAATGTACTCGATGCGGTTCAGATACAGAAGTAGTTGAGAATGGTTGGGTTCGTAAGTGCCCAGTTGATGAAACAAGTCATTTCCCAAGAACTGATCCTGCAATCATCGTTGCAGTGCAAGATCGCAATGGTCGATTGTGTTTAGGCCGCCAATCAATTTGGCCAGAGAAACGATTCTCAAACTTTGCCGGATTTGTCGAACCAGGTGAATCACTTGAAGATGCAGTAGTCAGAGAAGTAAAAGAAGAGACCGGCCTAGATGTTTCAGATATTAATTACCTTTTCTCGCAGCCATGGCCTTTCCCGAATTCAATCATGTTGTCATTTGAAGCATTTACAGATAATCCAGAAGTTGCGAAACCAGATGGAATTGAAATTGTAGATTTGAAGTGGTTTACAAAAGAAGAGCTAACTTCCCAAGTTGCTAGCGATGTATTGAATTTGCCACCACACACTACCGTTTCCCGCAAAATGATTGAGAGATGGCTAAATGGCTAGCGCCGAAGAGATTCTTGATGCGCTAGATGAAGAGCAGAGAAAAGTTGCTCTCGCTACACGCGGCCCGGTTTGCGTAATTGCTGGCGCAGGTACCGGAAAAACTCGTGCGATTACGCATCGCATTGCATACGCATCTGCAATTGGCGTGATGGACCCGCAGCGCGTTATGGCGATTACTTTCACGGCGCGAGCAGCTGGTGAAATGCGTACCCGACTTCGAATGCTTGGTTATCCAGGCGTAAATGCGCGCACCATTCACTCAGCGGCGTTAAAGCAGTTGCTCTACTTCTGGCCTTCAGTCTTTGGTGGACAGAGCCCAGAGCTTCTGACCTCGAAAACCCCGTTTATTAACGCCAGCGTTGAGCGTGCAGGGATCAAATTGCCCGTAAATAGTCGAGATGCGCTTAGGGATATTGCAACAGAGATTGAGTGGGCAAAGGTCAACCAAATTGCTCCGGAAGATTTTCTAGCGACTCAGCGCCAAATTAAATCCCGAGTACAAGCTGAAGATATCGCCAAGATTTATGAAGCTTATGAATCGCTAAAGAAGCAAGAGCGCACTTTAGATTTCGAAGACCTGCTATTACTTACAACTGCGATGATTGAGAACGAACCTCAGGTTCGCGAAAAGATTCATGATCAATATAGATACTTCACAGTTGATGAGTATCAGGATATTTCTCCGCTTCAGCAACGTTTGATTGATGCTTGGCTTGGTAAGCGTGACGATATCTGTGTAGTTGGTGACCCGGCACAAACTATTTATTCATTCGCAGGCGCTACACCAAGCTACTTACTTGGATTTACAAATCGATTTCCAGAAGCAGAGGTAATCAGACTTTCAACTGGTTATCGCTCGACCCCTGAAATTCTATTTACTGCAAATGCAGTGTTACGCAGTAATCGCATGGGTCATGAATTGGCACCAGTAAATGATCATGGCGCTCAACCAATCTTGACCGAATACAACACAGATGGCCAAGAGGCTGTGGGTGTGACAAATCAAATTACAGATTTAATTAGCAATGGTGAACGCCCGGAGAGCATTGCAGTTCTTGCACGCACCAATGCACAACTAAGCACGATTCAAAAGTCATTTAAAGAGGCGGGATTGCCATATCAAATTCGAAGCAATGATCGTTTCTTTGATCGTGCAGAGATCCGCGAATTTATCCGCGATATTCGCCAAGCTTCCGTGATTCCAAATCCAGATTTAAGTTGGGTAGAAGAACTTCGCGGTTTAGCGCAGCCATATTTAACTGGCGATGCAATGGATGGCATTGGTGCGCTGGTGCATTTAGCTCGCGAACTAGATGGCGACGATAAATTCCAGCCAAAGACGCTACGTAACTTCCTCGGTGAAATCGAAGATCGCGCTCAGCAGAACAACCCACCTCAGATGCCGGTAACCACGCTTTCCACGCTGCATGCGGCAAAAGGCTTGGAATGGGATCGGGTTTTCTTAATCGGCATCGGCGAGGGCTATCTGCCATACCCAGATGCGCCGATTGAGGAGGAGTTACGCCTCTTCTACGTGGGAATTACGCGTGCGCGAGCTCATTTACATATGAGCCACGGTGGAGCTCCAAGCCCATTCCTCCGCTCAATCACCAACTCCTAGCAATTGGAAAATTAATTAAGTTGCACCAATCTTCTTCAATGCCTTACCCTTACCGTTCATTCATTTGAGAAGTAATTTCTTAATTGAATTAAAAGAGAGAGGCGATGAGATGTCAGCAAAATCAATGACATTTGCTTCATTTGTCGCGCCTTCTTTTACTGCTACTTATTCAACTACTAACCCTACTAATTGGTCTGCCAAGCGTGCCTATGCACATTTTGGTACCGAGGCCTTTGGTGTTAATGGTTAATCCATAGCAACAGCCAATAGGCCTCAAATCCAAAAAGGATTTGGGGCTTTTTTCATTTATAAAGCAAATCAAAGAGAAGAAAGAAATAAAAGGGAAAAGGAAGGCAGGGAGAGAGAAATGTCAGTGCTATTCGGAGAGCTTCTCATTCCAGGATGGAATGAAGAGTTGATTGGTTTGGAAGCAGTTACCGGTGAGGGGCTGAGTTTGCCGTGTTACAACGCAGAAGCAGATCTCTTCTTCAACGATGACGACCAGATGGTCGCAGCAGCTAAAGCGCTATGCGGCGCATGCCCAATGAAGGCGCAATGTTTAGAGGGCGCACTTTCACGCCAAGAACCTTGCGGTGTATGGGGTGGCGAGCTATTCAGCGAAGGTGAAGTAATTGAGCGCAAGCGTAAAGCTGGTCGCCCAAGACTTGTAACTACCGTTGATACAAAGTTAATTCAAGAAGATGAATTTGCTGCTGCGTAAATTTAGATTAAGAAGTTTGAGAACTGCCATGGATCTGAGTCATACTCTTTTCCATTCCAGCCCTCAAAGAAATCCTTACGGTTATCGATTGGTGTCCAATCAGCAGGCGCTGAATGGAATCCGCCCCAATACTTCTCCGCGTACGCAAGTACTTCGCGCCAAGGCATATCGTCTGGCACCAAGATTCCCTTATCTGGGTTCTTAACAGTCCAGGCAACTGCAGCGAATACTGCTGATGCCACCTGCACGGTTGTTGCAGATTGATTTGGAATTAATTTACGTGAATCGTGAATTGAAAGTAGTGAACCGGTCCACCATGACTTGTATGGGTGGCCCATTAGTAAGACGCCTAAGCGATCATTTCCATCAATGATTTCATCATTCATGATTCGCTGATTTTCAGTTAAATCCCAATTGCGATGTTCTAATTCGCGAAGTGATGCGATTGCTGCATCTGTTGGGCAATATGCATAATGCACTGTTGGACGGTAGACAGCCTTATCGCCATCCCAAACAGTTAAATGATCTGGAATTGTGAATGCTTCGCCGTGGCGAATAACCATTCCGGTGATTTCCATATCTGGAACCCATGAACGAACCCAAGTCTTTGCACCCGGTTGTGCGATTGCAATCTGAGTCTTAGGTCCTGATTGGTGCTCGTAAGCCATTGGTGGAAGCTTCTTTTCGTGGGTACCCCAACCAAGTTCGGCAGGTGCGACACCTTCTTCGTAAAGACCTTCAACAGACCAAGTATTTACGAACTCATTAAGCAACTTTGGCTTATCTGAAACTTGAGTATCGCGCTCTGAAATGTGAATTACTTTAACAGTTAGAGCCTGCGCAAGCTTTGCGTAATCTTCTGCAGCAAGTGCTGACTTAATTGCGTCGGTTGCAATGCCATCTTCGATGGTCTTATTTGCAATATCAACAAGCGCCTTCTTAACAAGGTGTGAAACTAAACCTGGGTTTGCGCCGTGTTCAACAATTGCAGTTGCACCTGGCTTATCCCACTTCGACATCATTTCGCGCATGCGCATGTGACGTACATAAAGTGTGCGCTCTAGTGGGTGCTTGTTGTTGCCACCTTCGTATGGATCCCACTCTTCGATTGAAGTGTTTAGATACATAACGTCATGATCGTGTGCCCAACCAAGAATGGTGTTGGCATCAATATTCCATGCAAGATCCAATAAGAAATCACCAGCTGATAGGTGAGAGCTTAGGAATGAGTCAAGATTCTCTTTTGTAACGGTATCTTGAATATAAGTTGCGCCAGCATCAATCGCTGACTTTACGCGGGAGCGGTTGTCACGCTGATCCACAATCGTCATCTGTTTGGCATCTACTAAATGTTCTAATAGAAGAGGAATTACACATTGCGCAACTGAACCTGCGCCCAAAACAAGGATTCGACCTTGGAAGCGATCTGACAATTAACTACCCCCGAGATTTCTGCAAAACGGTCTAGGAAATTTTCGCCTTGCGGGGAGAATATTAAGACCCGCCAGCCCAGACACCAACTTGAGCCTGCTTGGCTTTATACATCGCGGTGTCGGCGCGGCTCATCAAGTCTGATTTACCATCATTTGAAACGCAACCGATGCTGACATCTACGCTGATGGCTTCGCCCGAGATATTAAAAGGATAGGAGAGCGTGGCTCGTAGCGCCAAAGCTAGCTCCATCGCCTCTTCGTAGCTACCGCGAGTAAGCACTGCAAATTCATCTCCTCCAAGGCGCGCTAATAAAGAGTTATCCGGAATTGTCTTTAAGAATCTATTGGAAACTTGTTTAAGAACTTCATCGCCAGTTTCATGACCGTAGTTGTCATTTACGGGTTTAAAGCCATCTAGATCCATTAACAATATTGATCCATTTTGATAGTTATCTACTTCTGCAATAAACCTTCTTCGATTAGGTAGTCCGGTTAAATCATCAATCTTTGCCAAACTTTCCGCCGCATGGCTTCTCTCGCTCTGCTGCAGCGCAAGCGCCATTCGAAAGAACGATGCAAAGAGCGTCGCAAGTGCAGGGCCAATTACAAAATTTGGAATTTCAAATAGTTTTAAGGCAATGGCGGCAAGAATTAATGAGCTGCTAATAACAGATAGCGCAAGATAGAAGATCGGAATTGGTGGAAACTCTTCACTCTTAATCCCTCGCCTAAATAGCGCTGCTGTAATCAAAGCAAACCCAATTAGCCAGCCATAATCAATTAAAGAAGATTGGGCATAACTTCCGTTATTAACTTGAAATAGGTAGTCGAAATCAGTGAAGGTATAAATCAAAAAGCCCATTAACACCAAGAAACTTCGACTATTTATAGGGCGACGAACAAAGGCAACCAAGACTGCAATTAATATGATGATGTCGCAGATTGGGTATAGAAGATGTAGAAAATCCGCTTGGAAGTTTCGAAGCAATAGCGCAGTCGCAATAGTGCTGCTACCTAATACCAATACAGCGCCATCGATTAACCGGACAAAGCCGCCGCTTTGATTGATTTCAAATAGCGCAGGAATTGCCGAGAAAATTAAGGGGTAGAAAGCCACATACCCGCTGCTACTCCAAAGCGCATAAGAGGAAATTCCAGAGATCGGAAAGCTAGTTGCGATCTCGCTTGAGACCCAGAAGATTAAAGCCAGCAAATATGGAGTTGCGCCGCGACTCTTGGCCAGGGCGGTAGCAGCCACAATGGCCAATGAGAGCGCTAGATAAGTTAAATCCATACGGCTTAATTGAATTAGAAAGAAAAGTACTACGACATAGGGGAAGCCCTATGTGTTCAATTTAGATAAAAAAAGACCGCCCTTGCGGGCGGTCTTTTTAATGAGAGTTAATCTATTAGACACCCTTCGCACAAGATTGTGTGCGGATTGAGCTTGCTTGATCAACATCTGCCTTAAGCGATTCAACAGTGGTCTTATTTGCCTGTTGGCTAGTTAGCAAGATGATGTTTGCCTTCAAGTTCTTGATATTTGTATTAGCGTTCTTGATGCCGATATTGAATGTTGATACTGCAGACTTGAAAGTTGCTAAGTTGGTCTTATCTTTTGCAGTTGGAGCTGTTAGCTTTGAAAGGCGATCAATTTCCTTATTGATAACAGTGATGTCGTTTGTCCATTCAACAACATCCTTCTCCTTCATTGCAATTACCTTGTTTGCATCTGGTGAAGTTCCAACGTTTACGTCAGCTGCAGTCGGCATGTAAACCGCCCACGCAGTACCTAGCGCTGTGCTTGGCTGCTTGCCCTTGCTATCTGTAAGTGCAACGTAGTAAGTCTTACCTGTTTCAAATACAACATCGTCCTTCACGTAAGACTTGGTAGCTTTCCAAAGAATCATATTGTTGATTGAAGTTTGGATGGTTGCGGTCAGAGTTGTTGACTGGCCAGCAATCTGCTTAAGAATTGAGTCATATTGGCTCTTGGTGTTCAGGAATGCCTTATTTGCATCTAAACAGCCAGACCAGATCCAAACCAACTTCTTAGCAGCCGCTCCGGTTGCGGTTGGGTTTGTTGTACATGTGTACTTATCTGTACCAACTTTGGTGGTTGCATTCTTCTTTGCACATGCAACACCGTTTGAGATCTTGGTTGCAGAGTGTGCAGCAGGTGCGATTACAGCTGTTGAAGCTACTAGCAGTGCGGCAAGTGCAACTGAGGTCTTACGAAACATTCTTTCCTCCAATAATGAGTTCAGCGAAAACCTGAACTTTCAATGGTCAAATCTTATTGGGGAGAAAGTGAATTCTCGGTGACTGAAACCTCTGAAAGCCCTGTGAATTAACGCTGTCTCCGGCGGAAAGAGAAACCACCTTTGCGGACAAAGTCACGCGGTGCAAAGCGAAGTAGCAAATATAAGAAGCGATATTGGCGTCCAGGAATAGAGATCGCCTTGCCTGCCTTCGCATCTTCCCAGGCCGTTATCACAACGTTATCTGCGTTTAACCACATGAAATTAGGAAGTGCGTCCATTTTCATTTTTCCGCGCTGATGAAATTCTGTGTGGGTGAAGCCCGGAGCCAATGAACAAACTTTGACTGCAGTCTCTGCGAGCTCAGTGTGTAATGATTCTGAAAGCACCATTAGATATGACTTCATTGCAGAGTAATGACCACCAGTGATCCAAGCAGCAACTGAAGAGACATTGATAATAATTCCGGAATTCTTTGCAAGCATTGCTGGAAGGGAAGCATGCGCAAGACGCATCGGTGCTTCGCAAAGAATCTTTAATACTGCAATCTCATCTTTAATATCGCTCTTAGTGAAACCTTGATTCAATCCATATCCGGCATTGTTAATCAAGACATCAATGTCGCCATCCTTAATTCGGCTTTCTATTAATGAAATTCCGTGATCGGTAGTTAAATCCGCTGAGATGACTTCAACATTGCGGCTATATTTCTGATGGAATTCGCTGGCTAAATGATTTAAACGTTGAGTATCACGCGCAGTAATGACCAGGTCGTAACCTTCACGAGCAAGTAGATCTGCAAAGTGCCATCCAATTCCAGAACTTGCACCGGTAATTAAAGCTTTCATGGTTATCTCCGCATTCCATTTGTAGGTTCAACTGGTTCAACAAATCTATATTCCGCGCCTTGCGCTGGTCGAGCATCACTTTGGCTCTTATTAGGCCACAGCGACATCGCGCGTTCCGCTTGTGCAGTAATGGTTAATGAAGGATTCACGCCTAAGTTGGCGGTGATGGTACTGCCATCAACAATATGAAGCGTCGGATATCCCCAAACACGATGATAAGGATCAATAACTCCAGAGTCCGCATCTTTGCCAATTACACAACCGCCAACAAAGTGTGCGGTAATTGGCGAACCAATTAGGTTGCCAACATTTCCGCCAGCAATGCCGCCGTAATTCTCAGCAATACGTTCTGCAACCTCATTAGCTTCAGGAATCCAAGTTGGATTTGGATTTGATGCGTCGTTCTTTGAAGTTAGCTTTCGAGTGCCTAGGAAATCTTTACTTTCGAATACGGTTACTGAACTATTTAAATTCTGCATCACGAGTGCAATTACTGAACGCTCACTCCACTTTCGGACATTGAGAATCTTGAATATTAGCGTCGGTTGTCGAACTGCAGTTAATAACCATTGCTTTGCGCGAATGCTCGCCTTGTCACTGCTTGTAGCGATGGTCTGCAAAAGGCCCATTGCATTGCTGCCTTTGCCATATCTAACGGGTTCCACGTGGGTGTTCTTATTTGGATAGAACGAAGAGGTAATTGCGGCACCTTGTGAGAAATCAATTTTCGTAGTCGGCATGATTGCGCCAACTAGTGATTCGCTATTTGTGCGCGACAGTTTTCCTAGAGCATCGGAAAGCTTAAGTTTTCCGATGCTTTTCATGCGGTGGAGCAACTTCTGAGTATTAAACGCACCAGCTGCAACAATTACTTGGTCTGCAGTAATTGTTTGGCTAATAGGTAGCCAGCTAGAAGATTTCCGAACTTTTATTCTCCATGAATCTGATTCGTTTGAAAGTTGAGTAACCGTTGTGGAGGCCTTGATTTCTACGCCGAGTTCTTCGGCAAAGTAAAGGTAATTCTTAACTAATGTGTTCTTTGCATTGTGACGGCATCCAGTCATGCATTCACCGCAATTGATACAGCTCTTTCGCTTTGGCCCAGCACCGCCAAAATATGGATCAGCGTTCTCAACACCTTCTTTTTCGCCGAAATAAATGCCAAGTGGCGCCAAAGTGAATGTCTCGCCAACTCCCATTTGATTTGCTACTTCTTGCATCGCTCGATCGCTATTTGAGAAGAATGGATTTACTTGCACTCCAAGCATTTTGCGCGCAACTTGATACCAAGGTTCAAGTTCTTTCTTCCAATCAGTAATGGCAGACCATTGAGGATCTTGGAAATATTCATCACTTGGCTGATAGAGAGTATTCGCGTAAACAAGAGATCCGCCGCCTACTCCAGCGCCGCAAAGCACAAAGACATCTGGCAATTTATGTATGCGCTGAATTCCATTTAATCCAAGGCGAGGTGCGAAAAGAAATTTGCGAAGTCTCCAAGAAGTTTTTGGAAAGTCTTCATCTTCAAAACGTGCACCGGCTTCAAGGACACAGACTTGATAACCTTTTTCAGCTAAGCGAAGTGCAGCAACGGATCCGCCAAAACCGGATCCGATCACTACAACGTCGTAATGTGCCATTACGGCAAGATACCGTCAGTGCTCTCTTCGCGAACAGACCAAGAGGTTCCGTATTCAGGCAATAAATCTAAGAATGGCTTTGAATCAAACCATTCTGGGCCGTTTACACCTTCTGGCTGCCAGAGTCCCTTAGAAATTAGCTCCATTGCCATAACTGGATTGATAGCGGTCTGCCAAACAACAGCTTGATCGCCATATTCGGCCATAGACCAATCGTTATCAACCACGTTGTAGATGTAGCAAGCGTATGGCTGACCTTCTTTATTCAATCCTTTAACTAGAACACCTGCACAAGTCTTACCGTGCATGCGATGGCCAAGTGTTGCTGGATCGGGAAGTGAAGCTGCAAGCAAGTCACGAGGAGATACCGAAATACCTTGAACATCTACATTCTCTTTGCGATCCATTCCCAACATGTGAATAGTCTTCAATGTGGTGATGAACTGCGCACCTAGTCCGTACTTAAAGTTAACTTTCTTTGCATCAACTTTCTGCGGAATTAGAACAACTTCTTCGTGCTCAACGTTTACACATTCAACCGGCCCAATACCTTCTGGGAAATCGAAAATTTCTAACTCGCTAAACGGTTCTGTTGTAAACCAACCGCGACCATCTTCCCAAACTAGAGGAGGGTTCAAACATTCTTCAATCGTTGTCCAAATCGAGAATGACGGAGCGAATTCATAACCTTCAACAGTTAAATTTGAACCATCAAGAACCGTTAGAGAGTCAATACGGCTAAATAAATGATCCGATGCATACTTTGCAAAAACATCCGACATGCCTGGTTCGATACCCATACCAACGAGTGCATAAATTTTTCGCTCGCCCCAGTTCCAGTCACGTGCAAATTGTTCGTCGCCTAGCTTTACGCCAGTTTCGGTATACGGATAGTGAGGATGCGGACGTGACAAAGACATTGCCATGTCTATGTAATTTGTATTTTCGATTTCGCATGCCAAGAAGATCGGCATGACGTAGCGAGGATCAACGGCGTTGATAACAACATCAGGTTGAACTTTGCGAATTAATTCGCGGATATCTTCTAGTTCTGATGCGTTTACTTGAGCTGCAGAGAAGCGAGGGTCCTTTAAGCGGACTACAGCTTCTTCGGCGCGAGCCAAAGTACGGTCGGCAACGACCATAGAAGTAATAAATTTTCTTCGTGATGCAATGTTGGCGATAGCTCTTCCAACTCCGCCAGCGCCGATCACCAGCGCTTTCATTCCCATGAGTAAATCAACTCCGTTTATTT
>JBFYJK010000023.1:0-2659 GCA_041311445.1 Candidatus Nanopelagicales bacterium | reverse complement strand
AACGACCTTGATGTTGAAACTTTGGGATCACTTGAAAATGCGTTACTTGAATTTCCAGGTTGCGCAGTTGTGATTTCCCACGATCGTTGGTTCTTGGACCGCGTCGCAACACATATCTTGGCTTACGAAGGCGATTCAAAGTGGTTCTGGTTCGAAGGTAACTTCGAAAGTTATGAGAAGAACAAGATTGATCGCCTTGGTCCTGAAGCTTCACGTCCTCACCGTGCGACTTACCGAAAGTTAACTCGTTAATGCGCCACAAGTGCCAACTGCAGATCCGCTGGGCGGATCTAGATGCATTTCAACATGTAAACAATGCTTCGTACTTGGTTTACATGCAGGAAGCTCGCGCAGATTTCACTTGGTTCTCTCGTAAGGCAAAGGGCGAAAAGCCAATCCTTAACGACATGGTCGTAGCAAGAGCTGAAGTTGATTTCATCTCACCAATTCACGATTCCGGCACAATGCTTGATGTCGAAATTTATTTGGAGAAGATCGGCAACTCATCTTTTGTAATGGTTTATGAGATGTCACAGGGCGGTACCCTCCGTGCCAAAGGAAAAACAGTCCAGGTCGGCGTTGACATGGAAGATCAGAAATCACGTCCGCTACGTGATTATGAGCGTGAATATTTAGAGAAATACCTCGAGGTTTAAATGCATACCAATCTGCCTGCTCGCGAAGAACGTTCTTGGTGGCGTGACGCGGTTACTTATCAGATCTACATCCGCTCATATGCAGATTCAAATGGTGATGGCATTGGCGATATCAACGGTATCCGTTCACGCCTTCCTTACATCAAAGATCTAGGCGTTGATTGCATCTGGATTAATCCTTGGTTCCAATCTCCACAGAAGGACCACGGATACGACGTTGCTGATTACATGGACGTAAATACCGAATACGGCACCATGGATGATGCCAATGCACTTATCAAGGAAGCGCATGCACTTGGTATTCGCGTAATCCTTGATTTAGTTCCAAACCACTCTTCAGATATGCATGTCTGGTTCCAGGCAGCGCTTAATTCAGAACCAGGTTCGAAAGAACGCGATCGTTATATCTTCCGTGACGGAAAAGGCGCGAACGGCGAACTACCTCCAAATAATTGGGAAGCTGTTTTCGGTGGACCAGCTTGGGAGCGTGTCATTGAAAAAGATGGCAAGCCAGGACAGTGGTACTTACATTTATTCGCAGTAGAACAACCAGATTTCAATTGGGAGAACCAAGAAGTTTGGCAGCACTTCCGCGACATCTTTAAGTTCTGGTTAGATCTTGAATTTGATGGATTCCGAATCGATGTTGCGCACGGCATGTGGAAAGAGAAGGGTCTTCCAGATGTTGATTTCGCTGAAGTTGAATTACTAGATCGCCACTATCGTCCATATTGGGATCAAGAAGAGGTCCACGATATTCATCGTGATTGGCGCAAGATTACAAACACTTACAAGCACGATCCTATGTTGGTATCAGAAGCTTGGGCGCCAAATGATCAGCGCACTGCGATGTACGTTCGTCCGGATGAACTGCATCAATCATTCAACTTTTCATTCTTAACCGCAAAGTGGGAAGCGCAATCACTAAAGCAGATCATCGATAAATCAATGCTTGAAGTCGTAAAAGTTGGCGCTCCACCTTCATGGGTTTGGGAGAACCACGACGTTGTTCGTAAGACAGATCGCTTGGAACTTGGCTTACAGAACAAGGGCAAAGGCCTTGAAAAATACGGTGATCCAAAGAAATTAAATAAAGAACGCGCATTAATGCGTGCTCGCGCAGCTTCACTTCTAGAACTCGCGCTACCTGGTGGTGCATATATCTATCAGGGTGAAGAACTTGGGTTATTCGAAGTTCGCGATATTCCAGAAGATCGTTTGGAAGATCCAATCTGGAAGATGTCAGGACATACGGATCGCGGTCGCGATGGTTGCCGTGTCCCAATTCCTTGGACAATGGATGCGGCAGGTGCACATGGTTTCTCTTCTGATAAATCTTTAACTGTTGATAAAGCATGGCTACCGCAATCTGCTGGTTGGGGAGAGCGCGCAGTTGATACTCAGCAAGGCGTTCCTGGTTCATTCTTTGAAATGATCAAGCAAGCGCTAAAGATTCGTAAAGCCGAAGCTGGTCTTGGCGATGGCGAAATGAATTGGATTGATTCGACTGATGATGTAATTGCATTCTCGCGTCCAGGAAAGTTTGCTTGCTACGTAAACTTTGGGCCAGCAGAAGTTGTGATTCCATATGGAGCAGAAGTTCTAATTTCATCTGCGCCGCTAAAGGGCGAACATATTCCAGTTGATACCGCAGTCTGGCTTCGACTTCCTTAAGAATGGGAAAGACGCGAAAGGTTCATCCAGCGTGGATTGCTGCGGCAATTACCTGGATGACACTTGTCGCATCAGCGGGTTATAGATCTGCACCTTCAGTATTAATCGTTCCGCTAGAAGATGCATTTGGTTGGTCAAGATCGCAGATTTCATTAGCAATTTCAGTAAATATTCTGCTTTACGGTTTAACTGCGCCTTTCGCTGCAGCTTTGATGGAACGTTTTACAGTTCGTAAAGTTGTAATGAGCGCACTGGCCGCAGTAAGTCTTGGCGCATTTGGCACAATCTTCATGAACTCACCTTGGCAGTTAGTTCTACTTTGGGGCGTC
>JBFYJK010000007.1:0-14280 GCA_041311445.1 Candidatus Nanopelagicales bacterium | reverse complement strand
GGAACGGCAAGTTGCGGGCCGTTATTGGCCACTTTATTGACCGCATCGCTCACCGGGACTGGATGAAGATGCGCCGCGGGATCTTGCGTAGACATCATGTTAATTAGTTCGCGAACATTTGTATTCTTAACATCTAACCAAGCAGACCAACGATCCTTCGGCATCATTACTGGCATGCGATGATGAATTGTTGCTAATTCACCAACGGCTTCACGGGTAATAATCGAAGCGCTCTGCATAAGTGCGCCAGATGGAGAACGCCAGGTATTCCAAATTCCCGCAATCGGTAGCGATTTTCCTTCGTCGCTTGAAATATAAAAAGGTTGTTTTGTTTTATAGCGACCTAATTCGGTGGCCCATTCGTAATATCCGTCGGCAGGAATTAAGCAACGGCGTGATTTAAATGAATCGCGGAATGTTGGCTTTTCATGAATTGATTCGGAACGGGCATTAATTGCGCGAGATTGAGATGCTCGAGCTTCGGCTTCGTCTGTTAGCCAAGGACCGATCATTCCCCATGATGCAGTGGAAAGTTCGCGATTATTTTCTGCATCATTGCGCACGATATAAATATTGTTTGTTGGCGCGATGTTCCAACTAGATGGCAGCGCGTTTTCTGGGAACTTGCCAGTGACAGCAAATTCCTCGACAAGATCGCGCATCTCTTGAGTTTGCGCATAGCGACCGCACATAATGCGAATTCTATTGAGTTTATGCGCAGAAATATCCGCTCTGTGGCGCTTTAACTCCACGATAGAATTGCGCATATGACTTCGACATCAACTCATGCTGAGAATTGGCCAGCGCCATTTCGCGGCAAGAAACCAGTTGATGTTCGCGTAGTAATTCCAGGTTCTAAATCAGTAACCAATCGCGCTTTGATCTTGGCAGCGCAAGCAGAGGGCACTTCAATCTTGCGTCGCCCGCTGGTTTCTCGTGATTCTGAACTGATGATGGGCGGCTTAAAAGCGCTTGGTTTAGCAATCTCTGAAACTGAAGAAAATGGCGATTTAGTATTCAAAGTTACTGGCGGAGCGCTAAAAGGCCCAGCAAAGATCGATGTTGGAAATGCCGGAACGGTAATGCGTTTCTTGCCTCCTCTAGCAGCGCTTGCAACTGGGCAAATTAGTTTTGATGGTGATCCACGTTCGCATGAACGCCCGTTAGGTCCAGTTATTAAAGCGCTTGAAGAGCTTGGTATTTCAATTGATCATGGCGGTCGATATTCACTTCCATTTGTTATGGAGAATAAAACAGGCGGAAAGATTCGCGGCGGTGAAATTGAAATCGATGCCAGCGCATCTTCCCAATTCTTATCAGCGTTACTTTTAATTGCACCGAGCACTGAACTTGGAATTACTGCAAAGCATGTTGGCGGCGCGCTTCCTTCAATGCCTCATATTGAAATGACAGTGCAGATGCTCCGTGATTTCGGCGCCACAGTTTCTGTAGATAGAGAAGCAAATACTTGGCGCGTGGAGCCAGGTAAGTTAACAGCGCAAGATTTGATAATCGAACCTGATCTATCTAACGCTGCTCCGTTTATGTCGATCGCAATGGTCTGCGGTGGTTCAGTAACAATTGCTGATTGGCCAAAGCAGACCACTCAACCTGGCGATCAACTTCGCGAGATCTTTTCAAAGATGGGTGCGAAGATTGAATTCGTAGCTAACGGAAGCAACTTTGATTTGAAGGTAACTGGCGGCGCAATTCACGGCATCGATGTTGATCTTCATGATGTTGGCGAACTTACCCCTGCAATTGCAGCTCTATGCGCGCTGGCTGATTCTCCTTCATATCTGCAGGGAATTGGCCATCTACGCTTACACGAAACCGATCGATTAGCTGCGTTACGCGCTGAAATCAACGCTCTTGGTGGAGATGTAACCGAAGAGCAAACCGCGCTTCGAATCAATCCAAAGCCACTTCATGCTGGCGTTTTCCATACTTACGAAGACCACCGATTGGCTACCTCTGGCGCAACAATTGGCCTTGTGGTTGAAGGAATCGAAGTTGAAAACATCGCAACCACGCGCAAAACAATTACAGATTTCCCAGGCCTTTGGAGCTCACTTCTTGGTTAAGAATTTAAGTCGAGAAATAAATGGCTAGACGCGATTACGACGAATCAGATGTTCGTATTAGGCCAAGTCGCAGAACAAAGCCACGCACCAAAGATCGCCCAGCACATGAAAGTGCAATTACCGCGTTTGTAATTACCGTTGATCGCGGTCGTACCACTTGTTACTTAGAAGATGGCACCATCGTAATGGCGATGAAGGCGCGCGAACTTGGTCCGAAATCAGTTGTCGTTGGCGATTACGTAAAGTTGGTTGGCGATACCTCTGGAAACGAAGGAACACTTTCACGAATTGTTTCTGTTGATGATCGCAAATCAGTTTTAGTTCGTACCGTTGATGATGCGGCGCAATTCGAAAGAAATATTGCATCAAACATTGATCAACTTGTAATTGTTGCAGCGGCAGCAAATCCAGAACCACGTCGCGGACTTATTGATAGATTCTTAGTAAGTGCATTCACCGAAGGTATTGATCCAATTCTGGTTATTACCAAAACTGATATTGCCAATATTCCTGACTTTGTTAAAGAGTATGAATCAATCGGTGTGCGTTGCTTAAGCACCAAAATTGGCGGAGACTTAAACGAATTGCATTCGCTGCTAAATGGAAAAGTTTCAGTATTGGTTGGACACTCAGGCGTTGGTAAATCAACTCTGCTAAATCAATTGACTGAAGCGGATCGCGAAACTGGCGATGTGAATGATGTGACTGGCCGCGGTCGCCACACCTCTTCTTCAGCTTATGCAGTTGCCCTAAAGGACTTCCCTGGTCAGAAAGCCGAAGCAAATAGCTGGTTAATTGATACTCCAGGTGTACGTGCTTTTGGTCTTTCCCACCTTGATCCAAAGGCGATTATCGCTGCGTTTGATGACCTGCTTGAGATTACTAACTCTTGCATGACCAATTGCTCGCATAATGAAACTGATTGCAAATTAAATGCGTGGATGGCACCTGGCGGCGTGGAGATCCCAGAGCGAGTAGCTCGAGTCACCAGCCTTAGAAACCTGCTTGCTGCAGGGTTAGAATAAGGAAATGGCCAACTACGCAAGCGAAAAATATAAATCAGACCTTGAATTAGTACAAAGAATTGGCAAGGCCGCAGATCGCGTCTCTATGGCCCGCTTTCTCTCTCAAGATTTAGTTATTGAAACAAAACCAGATTCAACTCCAGTTACAGATGCAGATAAAGCAACTGAAAAGTGCATCCGTGAAATCTTGGAAGCAGAACGTCCTGAGGATGGAATTCTCGGCGAAGAATTCGGCGCTGATATCACTGGCAAGAAGCGTTATTGGGTAATTGATCCAATCGATGGCACAAAATCTTTCTTACGCGGTTTTCCGGTTTGGTCAACATTGATAGCGCTGATCGAAGTCGAAGGCGATAACCACGAAGTAGTTGTCGGTTTTGTTTCATCACCTGCACTTGCACGTACATGGTTTGCAACTAAAGGCGGCGGCGCTTACACAACATTTGATTCTGATACCAACCCAAATAAGGGAACTCCACGAAAGATTAGCGTTTCAAAGGTAAGCGAAATCAAGAACGCACATCTTGGATATTCAGATTTCGTTGGCTTCGGCGATCACTTCGCTGGTTTCCAATCACTATTTAATGAAGCCTGGCGCACTCGCGCAGTAGGCGACTTCTGGTCACATATGTTGGTTGCCGAAGGTGTAATGGATGTTGCAATCGAACCATCGCTAGCTCTTTGGGATATGGCACCGCTTGATGTGATTGTGCGCGAAGCTGGCGGAACTTATACAGATCTAAAAGGCGTCCCTGGTCCGTTTGGTAATAGCGGCGTCACCACAAATTCAGTACTTAAAGATGAGGTTATTAAGCGTTTAAATGGCTGAAAAAACTGAAGAAAATCAGAAAGTAGCTTTAGAACCAAGGACTTTCAAAGTTACCGGCATGACCTGTAACGCATGTGTGAACTCAGTTGAGCGTTCACTAAATTCAATGCCTGGCGTCTCTGCAACCGTGAATTTTGCTGCGGAAACAGCCCATGTTTTGGCTCCTGCCGAAATCACCGCCAAAGAGATAATTAAGAAGATCTCTGACGCTGGTTATGAAGGTAAAGAGATTGGCGACAACGAAGCAATTACTTTGCACAGCAAGAAGTCAGCACTCGCACTGATTTTCGGACTCATCTTTACTATTCCGGTTGCGATCTTCTCAATGAGCATGTCTCTGCAGATGGATTTTGGTAATTGGTTAGTTGAAGGATTTAAGTATTTCAACATTGGTTTACCGACTGATAGTTTCCATCAGCTTGTTGATTTCGCGCTAATTATTCTCTCTGCGCCGGTCGTCCTGATTGTGGCTTTTCCTATTCATCGAGCAGCGATTCGAAATTTTTTCCATCCGACGATGGACAATTTGATTTCACTTGGTTCGCTAACTGCTTTCGGCTGGTCAATTTATGCCGCCTTTAGCAACCTAGATACTTCTTATACTGAAGTTGCTGCCTCGGTTGTAACGCTAGTTGTTTTAGGTCGTTACTTAGAATCACGCGCAAAGCGAAGTGCAAGTAGCGCGCTACAAGAGTTACTTAAGATTTCCGCTAAAGATGTAACAGTAAAGCGCGGCGGATTGCCACAAGTTATCTCTATTGAAGATTTAGAGATTGGCGATGTATTTATTGTGATGCCAGGCCAACGTATCGCTACAGATGGCGTTGTGGTATCTGGCGCATCAACTGTTGATAACTCACTTATTACTGGCGAATCCGTTCCTGTAGAAGTTTCTCCTGGTGATCGCGTAATTGGTGCGACTATCAATCAAAATGGCCGCTTAGAAGTTCGCGCCACTCGCGTTGGTAAAGAGACAGAATTTGCGCGAATTACTGCGATGGTTATCAGCGCACAGGGCGAAAAAGCCCCAATTCAGCGCATGGCCGATCGCATCTCTGCAGTTTTCGTTCCAATCGTTACAACCCTTGCAATCGCGACCTTTGTTTTCTGGCACTACACAAATGGCGAATCGATTGCTAAATCAATTGAAATTGCGGTGGCCGTGCTGGTTATCGCCTGCCCATGTGCGCTCGGTTTAGCTACTCCGGTAGCGCTATTGGTTGCATCTGGCCGCGGCGCACAGCGCGGAATCGTGCTGCGTAAGCCTTCCGCTCTTGAAACCGCAAAGCGCATTACAGATGTGGTCCTAGATAAGACCGGCACACTGACAACCGGCCAGATGAAAGTTGTTAGCGCAACTGTGGTTCCAGAAGCTGCAGCAATTTTGGGCAGTACATGGAGTGAAGTTGCCACTGAACAACGAATTCTGGAATCAGCTGCAGCGATTGAGGCGCAGAACAATCATCCGATTGCAGAAGCGATTGTGCGCTTTGCAAAGATTGAAAAACCATTTGCAGTCAGCGATTTCCAAATTACACCTGGCGCTGGCGCTGCGGGTCGCGTTCATATTAAAACTGAATCAGCTACTCACCCAGCAATTGTTCTTATCGGTTCCGCTGCAGCGGTTGCACATTCAGCAATGGCATTTCATCCAAAGATTGCAAAAGCAATTGCAGATAACGAAGCTGCAGGATTATCAGTCTCAGTTCTAGCTTGGGAAGGCGTTGCACTTGCTGTCTTTGCTGTCGGAGATTCAGTTAAGCCAGATGCTCAGAGCGCGATTTCAGTTTTGAATTCACGTGACATCAATGTTTGGTTGTTAACTGGCGATCATGCAGATGTGGCTATGGCTACTGCACATTCAGTTGGAATTCATGAGAACCATGTGATCTCTGAAGCATCGCCTGAAGTGAAAATCGAGCACATCAAGAAGCTTCAATCAGAAGGCAAGCAAGTATTAATGATTGGCGATGGCGTAAATGACGCTGCTGCCCTAGCTGCCGCTGATTTATCTATGGCAATGGGAACAGGTACGGATACTGCAATCGCGACTGCAGATATCACTTTGACCAATCCAGCGCTTAAATCAATTACTGATGCGCTAGATCTTTCAAAGAAGACGCTGGGCACTATTCGCGGTAACTTAATTTGGGCGCTCTTCTACAACGTAATTGGTATTCCAGTTGCAGCGTTGGGCTTGCTACATCCGATGTACGGCGCAGCGGCAATGGCTCTTTCAAGCCTATTTGTTGTGACTAATTCGCTACGTATTAATTAGAAGTTAACTAAATTCTGCCCATCCCTATGGTGCATTAGGCAATATGCTCTTACTTATGAACACACCTGCAAAACCAAAGCTTCGCGGCGTTATTCACTTAGTGATGTCGCCTATTTCGTTAGTTGCTGGTTTGGTGATGATCTCTGCTGCATCTGAACTTCGCGGCCGCATTACTTTGGGAATCTTTACTTTGACTGCAGTGACTTTGTTTACTTGCAGCGCGATCTACCACCGCGTTAATTGGTCTGAAAAATATCGCGGACTTTGGCGCCGTATTGATCATGCGAACATTCCAATTTTGATCGCAGGCACTTACACGCCATTTGCAGTCTTTCTACTAAATGATTCACAGCGCAAGATTCTGCTGAGTGCAGTTTGGGCTGGCGCTCTTACAACTGCGTTCCTAAGAATCGTTTGGTTGAAAGCACCACGTTGGCTATATGTAGCCGCTTATATTTTGCTTGGTTGGGCAGCGCTAGCTTTTATTCCAAGTTTCTATCGCAATGGCGGCGCATTAGTATTTTCATTAATCATTCTGGGCGGACTTTTCTACACCGCCGGCGGAATTGTTTACGCGCTAAAGAAGCCAAATTTCAACATTAACTGGTTTGGTTTCCACGAACTATTTCACGCCGCAACTGCAGCGGCATTTATCTGCCACTTAATCGCGGCAATTCTTACTGTTTATCAAAATTAGTTAACTTACCTCTACTTCGCAGCTAGACTCCCTGCATGCGAGGACTGGGCAGAGATTTTAATTTTCTCTTAATTGCGCGTGCGGTGAGCATCATCGGCGACCAAGCCACTCTTATTGCCCTTGTTTTTAAGGTTAAAGAGCATGGATCTTGGGCAACGGCAACACTCTTTGGTGGCACCAGCATCGCGATGATTTTGTCATCCTCATGGGTAGGCAAATTAATTGACCGTGAATCTGCAAAGAAAGTAATGGTTATTACCTCTTTGCTCCAATCAATAGTTTGCTTCGCGCTAATCTATTCAAATCTCTTTAGTTCTCTTGCGCTCAATATTCTGCTCGGCCTAGGTCAGGCAGTTGTAATTGCAGCAACCGGGGCCTGGACGCCAGCGCTTGTTGATAAAGAACAACTCGGTAAAGCTTTTGGCCAGATGCAGGTCGCCTTATCGCTTGCCGCGCTAGCTGGCTATGGCGTTGGTGGTTTCTTGGTTGGAAAAGTTGGTATTACGGCTGCATTCGTACTTGATGCAATCTCTTTCCTGCTTCTAATCCCAATGTTACTGGTCATGAAACAAGACCGTGTGGGTAATCCTGAAGTAAGTAAAGAAGGAAAGATGAAGGGCGGTTTCCGAATCGTCTGGCATAACTCTGGACTTAGAAGCATCACTATCTCTTTATCTGCATTCATTATGGCTCTGATGATTTTCAATCCTTTGGAAGTCTATTTAACTACCGACATTTTGGGCGCAGATGCGACTGGATACGGCATCATCAATATGGTTTGGTCAGGATCTGTAGGAGTTGGATCAATAATCATTACAAAGTTAATGAAACCAAGTTGGGGCTTTGCAAGACCAGCTGTAATTTCACTTGTCGCTGCTGGCCTTTCAATGATTGGAATTGGTTATGCACCGAATCTAATCTTCCTGGGAGCAATGCTTGCAATCGCAGGAGTTATCGTCGCAGGTTTCAACATCTTTATCGGGCCGCTAATTGTTGCTAATAGTGAAGAGAGCGAACTTGGCCGCGTGAATGCAACAATCGGCGCAGTAAATTCTGCAGGTAGTGCAATTGGAATGGCGATTGGTGGATTACTAGGTCAGATATTGCCAATTCGTTTTGTAATTGCAATGGCTGGTGTTCTAGCTGCTGGCTCTGTAATTTTCACAGGTAAGGGCTTCTTGGCGGCAGAGAAAAAGCCTTCCTAAATTCTTTTCGAATCTAAGAAGGCTTACTTCTATATTGGTAGCGGGGACAGGATTTGAACCTATGACCTCTGGGTTATGAGCCCAGCGAGCTACCGAGCTGCTCCACCCCGCGTCGGTAAACCCAACTTTAGTAGAGCAGCGAGTTAATTCAAAATCGAGTGTAATTCGACTTTAAATTACTGCGAATTACTTCTTGTTCTGCGCAGAAATCGCTGAATTAATAGCAGATTTCAAGCGATCTTGAGCTTTGCCATATGCAGTGAAATCACCCTTTGCAAGAGCTCGCTGTGCATCAGCAAGTGCTTGTTTCGCGCTATTTAACGCAGCAGCAACTGATTGCGAAGTTGTATTTGTTGTATTTCCACCAGTTGTTTTACCTGTTGCACTTGTTCCGGAGTTGCCACCGAATACCTGATCAAGAGCGCCCTTTAGATTGTCATCAAATCCAATCTGATCGCCGAATGAAACAAGCACTTTCTGTAACAACGGATAAGAAGCAGAGTTAGAGGTCGCACGTACATAAACTGGTTGTACGTAAAGCAAACCACCGCCAACTGGAAGTGTTAACAAATTACCAAGTACCACATCTGATCCGCCTTGGCGAAGTAGAGATAAGGTAGTTGCAACTTCTGGTTTCGCTTCGAAGTTTGATGCCACCTGAGTTGGTCCCGGAATATTGGTACTGCGCGGCAATTGCAACACAGTGATCTTTCCGTAATCCGCACCAGGGGTGGCATTAACTGCAGCGAATGCAGATAAGTTTTCGCGACCACCACGAGGAACGAATGGTGTGGTCAACATGAACTTCTCATCCTTCTCGCCAGGCAACTGCATGGTTGTGTAATAAGGAGGTTGGTTTGAAACATTTCCACCGAATGTTGATGGATCCTTCGGAACGCGCCAGAAATCCTGACCGCCATAGAACGCGGTTGCGTTCTTTACGTGATACGCAGACAAGATATCGCGCTGCACTTTGAAGATATCTTCTGGATAGCGAAGGTGCGCCATCAAAGCCTTAGAGATTGCGCTCTTTGGTTTTACAACACCTGGGTACGCCTTGGTCCAAGTCTTCAAAACTGCATCCTGTGCATCCCATGCATACAGAGTCACAGTGCCGTCATAAGCATCAACTGTCGCCTTAACTGAGTTACGGATGTAGTTGATGGTCTTATTGCTCTGCGCGGTAACTGAGCTAGAACGAGCAGTTAAAGCATCATTTGTAGCGCTAGAAAGCTCTGTTTTATGAGCATATGGGTAGCCCGCAGTCGTGGTGTAACCATCGATGATCCACTGAACCTTGCCATCTACAACAGCTGGGTATGGATCGCCATCAAGAGTTAGCCAAGGAGCAACCTTCGCCACGCGATCGCGCGGGTTACGGTTGAAGAGAATCTTTGAATCAGAGTTGATCAAGTTAGAGAGCAAGATGCGCTGTTCTTGATATTTGATTGTGAAAACTAAACGATTAAATAGATTTCCCATCGGAACGCCGCCCTTACCTTTGTAAGTGGTGTTCTTCTGGCCGTTAGCTGAAGTGTCATCTGGGTAATCGAATTCGACATCGTTCTTTGAATTGCCACCGATAATTGAATAATCCGGAACGTTCTCACCAAAGTAGATACGTGGTTCGAACTTACCAAGACCTGATGTTGGAGGCAGATCGCCAACTACGAAGTTTGGCTTGCCATCAGCGTCAACGGTATTGCCGTAAGCAGCAACAAAACCGAAGCCGTGTGTGTAAACCAAGTGATCGTTAATCCAGTTACGAACTGGGTTACCTTCGATATTTAATTCGCGGACCGCAACAACAGTGTCGCGCTGAGTGTTATTGATTTGGTAGTGATCAACATCCAAAGTATCCGCAAACATGTAATAAGGCTTAATCTGCTGCAACTGACGGAAGGTCGCTGAAAGCACATTTGGATCCATCAAACGAATATTCGCAATGGTATTTGCATCATTTGAAAGCTGACCAGCGCTTGCATTTGCAGTTGCTTCGTAATCTTTAACAACTACTCCATTTAAATCATAAGCTGCGCGAGTAGCTTCGATATTGCGCTGAATATACGGTGCTTCCTTATTTGATTCAGAAGGCTTAACTTGGAATTGCTGCACTAGCGCTGGATAGGCAGTTTCGATAATTAAAGCTGAAACCACTAGTAGGCCAACGCCCATGATTGGTAGTGACCAAGACTTACGAACCACATTTGCAAAGAAGAGCAAGGCGCAAACCAGCGCAATTCCAGCCAAAATCGCCTTTGCTGGAAGCAAAGCATTTACATCTGAATAAGTCAGACCAGTAATTAATTTACCCTGCTTAAGTTCGAGCGCATAACGATCCATCCAATACGCAGCGCCTTTAGTAAGAACGATCAAACCTAGAAGCACAGAGAGCTGAATCTGTGCCGCGCCAGTTGTTGCGCTCTTCTGGCCAGGTTGTGGCAAGCGGATAGCTGAATATAGATAGTGAACAATCACTGCCGCGATTAAAGCAAAGACCAAAGTGGTGGTTGCCCAACCGATTACAGATTGATAGATCGGCAACTTAAATGCAAAGAATGAAATATCTAAACCGAATTGTGGATCTTTAACGCCGAAATCTGTTGAGTTCTTAAATTGCAACCAAGTTGACCAGAGCGGAGTTGCTGAGCTGCCGCCCAGATAGAAGACCACTGCAAAAATGCCAAGTGCAAATAACTTCTTCTTTGGTTCGATCTGTGAACGGTAACGTTCCAAATTATCAGCTTCTACCGCCATCGGCGCATATATAGGACGATTGCGATAAGCAATAACCACGTTAGCCAAAACAACTAGCGCAGTAATAAAACCAACGACTACAAATAGCGAAGCTTTTGTAAATAACGTGGTGCGCCAAACTGATTCATAACCAACTGACTTAAACCAGAGCAGATCAGCGTAGAAAGAGCTGATTGACACCAAGATTCCGCCAGCAATAACTAACGTAATCAAGGTGATAGCTAGTGGGCTGCGGCGAAGCTTCTGGACATCGTTATTGAACTGCTTGCCAAAGTTACTTCCGAATTGATTTCCGAAGTTGTTAAATGACATTTACTCTGCCTTTTCCCTTGCGATAGCTCTTCGTATGAAAATTACTTGCGGAACGTATTTTGAAATTTTGTGAACGCATCTGTAGAACGCAGAACATCGTTCTCGTATTTCCGCTTGAATTTAGAGACCCAGACTGCATAGCCGAGCGCGCCAATAAGTCCGACTGCTGGAACGATCCACCAGATAAGTGCGGCTGCGGCTGCTGACATGTCCCTTAGTTTATGGGTGGCCCTTGGAATTGAAGAAAGCGAAAAAGGGGCGCTTAGGCGCTGTTAGGGAATACCTGAGCGTGCTCGGCCGTTACCCTTGTTACATAAGTCAGCTTCCGGCTACTTACGGCGCACATCACACGCCGCCAACCGACACATAGATCGAGAAGGAAGGAGGGTCAAAATGACACCATTTGGCTTTGGCCCGCCCGATGACCCTAACGGCGAAAATAGCGGACAGAACCCAGAGAACTTCGACATCAACGAAATGATGCGCCAGATGCAATCTGAGTTTCAGAAAATCTCTCCGCAATTTGGTTTCATGAATCCGGCCAATTTATTTGGCGCAATGTCAGGTGGCGCAGGCAGCGCGTTGCCTAAAGATGTTATTCGCGAAGTGGCAAAGACTTTTATTCAAACTCAAGGCAGCCAACCAATTGGCGCAAATGATGAAGCTAAATGCGAAGAGGCTTTTTCGATTGCAAATACTTGGTTGGATCAAGCAACAGTCTTTCCAATGGTCGCATCCGACCATGCCGCAATTAGCCCAATGGATTGGTTAAATAACACCGTCGATGGTTGGCATTCAACTTTTGAACCACTTGCAGTTGGCCTTACCGATGCAGTTACAAAATTAGTCGAAGAAGCAACTGGCGCAATGCAAGCTGGACAAGTAGAGGGACTTGAAGGTCTTGAAAATCTTGATCCGCAGCAAGCTGCAATGGCTGCGCAACTTGGACCAATGGCGATGATTCTGCGCGGTTTTATTGGCAGCATGCTGGCAACACAGATGGGCCAGACAATTGGCGCGTTAGCTAGCGCTTCTAAAGGTTCACACGACGCAGCGCTTCCGCTAACAAATAACGCTGAAAAGGCTTTAAAACCATCGCTTCTGCCACAGACGCTACGCAAGTTCGGTGCGGAGTTGGAGATTCCCGAAACTGAAATTGCAATCTTCTTTGCACTTCGCGAAGCAGCGATTGCTCGTTTATTCGAAAGTAATCCTTGGTTAGTTTCATATATGAAAGCTGCAATTGCTGAATACGGAAAAGGTATTCATATTGATCTTGATGCAATTCAGCGACAAGCCGAAGAAACCATGCGCAATATGCAAGATGCTGGACAAGAATTTGATCCGCAGAACGCAGAGAGTTTCACAATTGCACTTAATAACGGTCTCTTCACTCCTGAAGAATCACCACAACAAGCAGCTGCGTTAGAAAAATTAGAAACTGCACTTGCGTTAATTGATGGTTGGGTCGAAGAGGTAATTACTTTGGCGGCGGATAATCGTCTGCCATCTCTTGCATCACTTTCTGAGTTGCTTCGCCGCGAGCGCGTTTCGAATTCACCAATTCAGCAGTTGTTCAAAGCGTTGTTTAATTTGGAAGTTTCACCAAAGCGAGTTCGCGAAGCAACTTTCTTCTGGCATGAACTTCGCGAAAAACGCGATTTAGAGCAACGAGACAAAGTTTGGTCAGGAATATTGCCGACTGAAAAAGAACTTTCGGACCCAATTGCATTTATTGGTTCAACAGAGATTCCTGATGACATCTCAAAATTGTTCGAAAATTAATTCTTAAGAATTTCTAAGCCCGTAAAGGGCAAAATCCCCGGGTCCATGTCCTATAACTGCCTTCCCCTTGCAGCTATCGAACAAGTTATCCGAGGATCTTGCTGTGGCAAAACTTAGACTTTCTTTCCAGAGTACGCAAACTTGACAACGCCATTTTTGAGACAGCTTTCGCTCAATTTTGCGCATATTTCTTTGCAATCAATCACGCTTTTTCGTTATCTAGAATCGTGGTTTTGCAGATTATTTGCAGAGTTGGGTGAAAGAATAAAGTTGTGGTTGATGGTTCATTCGAAATGGCAGTGGAAAGTTCTGTAGATACCTCTCTGGAACAGACTCTGCCTGGTATCGACGAGGGTGAAATCGTCGTAATCCGTTCCAAGAAGCGTAAGCGAAACATCGCCGCCTTTAGACAGGGCGGAAAGATCATCATCTCTATCCCTGCTCGGTTATCGAAGGCTGAAGAGCGCGAGGTCGTCCCTGAGATGATCGCCAAGATTCGGGCGAAAGAGGTCGCACCCGCCGAATCTGAGCTGATGCGCGCCGCCGACGAGCTTCTGAGCCGCTACGCCCCGGAGATCTCGCTACGCCCAGCTAGCGTGGCATGGCGGGCGATGAACGAGCGCTGGGGTTCTTGTACCTCCGTGGACCGCACCATCCGCCTGGCGACCAAGTTACAGCGAGCGCCGAAGTACGTCCTGGACTTTGTTCTGTATCACGAGGCGATTCACCTGCAGCATGCCGACCATGGCCCTGAGTTCTATGAATTCCTGCATCGATATCCACGCCACCTAGAAGCGGAGGCATTTTTGGCCGGTTACGAAATGGCCGATAACCAGTAGTTTCTGGAAAGTTTAGAAGCGAGCGGTTGTACGAGCTTCGCGAAGGCGGCGTAGGCGCTTAACCAAAATTGGGGCCGCCGCAAGTGCATCATCGCGATCGATTAGATCGTTTAGTAATTGGTAGTAGCGAGCAGGAGTTAAATCAAAGAGCTCTTTGATAGCGCTCTCCTTTGCGCCGGCATAACGCCACCATGATCGTTCGAAATCCAGAATGCGGGTCTCGAGATCAGAGAGCGTTGTTACTGCGCTGATATTTTCCATCGCTGACATGAGCAGAATTCTATGGTTTGGCTACGACTTTTCTTGGGATTTGGGCCCAATTAGTGCGGGTTTGAGCGTGAGATAAATCAAGCCTAGACGCACTTATTTCTTAAGGAACCAGTAAGTTTTAAAGCGTATCGAGAATCTTCTCTAAATCATCCACGTTGGTCCAAGGATTCACAATCGCAAATCGCAAGATTGGCTTACC
>JBFYJK010000002.1:0-10866 GCA_041311445.1 Candidatus Nanopelagicales bacterium | reverse complement strand
CTTTTCAATAAGGTAATCGTTGATTACTACGGTGCACCAACTGCGCTAAATCAATTAGCTTCAGTTCAGATTCCTGAAGCACGCGTTGCAATCATCAACCCATTCGATAAGGGCGCAATGTCTTCTATTGAAAAGGCGCTTCGCGAATCAGATCTTGGCCTAAACCCAAGCAATGATGGCGTTTCAATCCGCATCAATTTCCCACAGCTGACTGAAGAACGCCGCAAGGAGTACATCAAACTTGCGAAATCTAAGGGCGAAGATGCAAAGGTTTCGATCCGCAATATCCGCCGCGCAGTAAAAGAAGCTTTAGAGAAGCTCGAAAAAGATGGCGAAATCTCTAAGGACGATCTTGCTCGCGCTGAAAAGGAACTTGAAAAGGTTACTGGCGATCACGTTGCAAAGATTGACGAACTTCTAAAGCATAAAGAAGCTGAACTTCTCGAAGTCTAAGTTAAGTTTAAATGACAGACTTATCAGCAATTAACGAGGCAATAAATAAACGCGCAGGGCGCAAGCTATTGCCATCTATTGCAACCTCTCTATCTTTAATGGCCGGAGTATGGGCGCTACTTAAATATTTCCCAGCAGGCTTTGCTGCGCTCGTTGCGTTGGCATTGGTCCTTGCAATCAAAGAACTTGCCCACGCTTTCTCATCGACCGATACTTATGTTTCAAAGCGTTCGCTGATGATCTCCGCAGTTGGTCTATCTGCGGGTGCGTGGTTTGGCGGAATCCGCGGTTTAGCAATCGGTCTGGGTATCGCACTTACTTTGATGTTGATTCTCTTGCTTCGCAAGGGAACAGTTGGTTTTGTTAAGAGCGCCAGCGCATCTGTCTTTGCGCTTGTATACCTACCATTCTTAACTGGTTTCTTAATCTTGCTTGCACGACCACATAATGGCTTAGAACAGATTATGGTCTTTGTAATTCTGGTAGCAAGCAATGACACCTTTGCATATGTATTCGGAGTTCTTTTCGGAAAGCATCCAATGGCGCCAGCGATCTCACCTAAGAAAACTTGGGAAGGTTTCGCTGGTTCACTAATTTTCACAACCGTTCTTGGCTATCTATCTTTCGATGGAATCCTCAATCTAAACGCTTGGGTTGGCGCAGCAGTCGGTTTGCTAATTGTCTTCACAGCAACTACCGGTGATTTAATCGAATCTGCTATCAAGCGTGATTTTTCCATTAAAGATATGGGCGATTTGCTTCCAGGTCACGGAGGAGTGATGGATCGTTTAGATTCAATCATCACCTCTGCACCAGCGCTATGGTTGGTGCTCGAGCTAGTGAAGCACTATTCATGACCGATCTACCTTTAATTTTCGAAGAGCCTAAACAGAAGAAGAAGGCTCCAAAGCACCTTGCAGATATGAGCAAGGAAGATCGCAAGAAACTCTGTGAAGAACTTGGAATTCCTGCATTTCGTGCCAACCAGGTAGCGGTTCACTACTACACACATTTACAGACTGACCCAGAGCAGTGGAGCGATATCCCTTCAGATATGCGCCAGAAATTAGCGGATGCATTTACGCCAAAGTTGATGGAACTTGTGCGCACGCTTCAAACCGATAACGGCATGACTCGCAAAGATTTGTGGCGCTTACACGATGGCACTTTGGTGGAATCAGTTCTAATGAAGTATCCAGATCGTGCAACAGTTTGTATCTCTTCTCAAGCAGGTTGCGGTATGGCTTGCCCATTCTGTGCAACAGGCCAAGGTGGCCTTAAGCGCAATCTAACTGCCGGAGAGATCACCGAACAGATTGTTCAAGCTGCACGCCTATGTGCATCTGGAGAAATGGGCGGCGAACCAATTCGTTTATCAAACATTGTGTTCATGGGCATGGGCGAACCGCTTGCTAACTACAAGGCAGTTGTTCAAACTCTTCGCAATATCACTTCACCAAATCCAGATGGACTTGGAATCTCTGCGCGTTCAGTAACTCTTTCAACTGTTGGTTTGGTTAACGGAGTAGAGAAGTTCACCGAAGAAGGTATTCCGGTTACTTTGGCGGTTTCACTTCACACACCTGATGACGAACTTCGCGATTCGCTTGTTCCAATTAATACTCGCTTTAAAGTTCGCGAAATTCTTGCAGCAGCTGATGCATATGCAAAGAAGACCGGACGTCGTTACTCAATCGAGTATGCGTTAATTAAAGATATTAACGACCAAGCATGGCGCGCAGATCTCTTGGGCAAATTGCTCAAGAGCCGTAATGCACACGTAAATTTGATTCCGCTAAATCCAACCCCTGGCTCAAAGTGGACCGCTTCACGTCCGCAGGACCAGAAAGAATTTGTACGCGTTCTAGAGAGCTATGGCGTTCCGGTAACAGTTCGCGATACTCGAGGCCGTGAAATTGATGGCGCATGTGGCCAATTAGCAGCCAGTGAAGGTTCCAAAAGCTAATCTAAAACACTAAAGTAGTTCGCATGGAAAAGATTTCGAACTTCATAAATGGCAAGTCTGTTCAATCATCATCAGGCGAGACCACACAAATAATTGATCCTTCTACCGGCAAGGCATATGCCGAAGCACCGAAATCTAATCAGGCGGACATTGATGCAGCCATGAAAGCTGCGGCAACCGCTTTCGAAGAGTGGAGCGACACAACTCCTTCAGAACGCCAACGTGCACTTCTCAAAATTGCAGATGCTATTGAGAATCGTGCTGAGGAATTTATTGCAATTGAATCTAAGAACACCGGCAAGCCTCTAGGGCTAACTGCATCTGAAGAGATCCCTCCGATGGTTGATCAGATTCGATTCTTCGCAGGCGCTGCACGCAATTTAGAAGGTAAATCAGCTGGCGAGTATATGAAGGGCATGACTTCATTCATTCGCCGCGAACCTATTGGAGTTTGTGCACAAGTAACGCCTTGGAATTACCCAATGATGATGGCCGTATGGAAGTGGGCTCCAGCAATTGCTGCAGGAAACACTGTTGTTCTAAAACCATCAGACACCACACCAATGTCGACTGTGTTCATGGCAAACGTGATGAGCGAATTCTTGCCAGCAGGTGTGATTAACGTTGTGACAGGCGAACGCGAAACAGGTCGCATGTTGATCGAACATGAAACTCCTGCAATGGTTTCAATTACCGGCTCAGTGCGCGCAGGTATGGAAGTTGCAGGTAGCGCGGCGAAATCACTTAAGCGAGTTCACTTAGAGCTCGGCGGCAAAGCACCTGTAGTTGTATTTGCCGATGCCGATTTAGCGGCAGCCGCAGAGACCATTGCAATTACCGGTTTCTTCAATGGCGGCCAGGATTGCACCGCTGCAACTCGTGTAATTGTTGAAGAATCAGTTTATGCAGAGTTCGTGGAACTTCTTGCGGCGCAGGCAAAGGGACTCAAGACCGGCGCACCTTCAGAAGAAGATGTGCTCTTTGGCCCAGTTAATAACGCCAACCAATTAGCTCGCGTTACTGGTTTCCTAAATGAAGTTCCGTCACACGCGAAAGTTGTAGCTGGCGGCAAGCAAGTTGCTCGCGACGGCTATTTCATCGAACCGACCGTTATTGCTGACCTAAAGCAGACAGATCGCCACATCCAGGAAGAGATTTTCGGTCCGGTTATTACTGTGCAGAAGTTCAAAGATGAAGCAGAAGCGATACGCATGGCAAATGGCGTTGAGTATGGTTTGGCATCATCTGTTTGGACCACAAACCACGGTCGCGCAATGCGCCTAGCTAAGGCATTTGATTTCGGCTGCGTCTGGATCAACTGCCACATTCCGCTGGTCGCTGAGATGCCTCACGGCGGCTACAAGCGAAGCGGTTATGGCAAGGATTTAAGCAGCTACGGATTCGAGGATTACACCCGAATCAAGCACGTTATGACTAACCTCAACGCTTAATTCACTTCTCAAACTGTTCGGAAAATCGCCCCTCGGGGGTTAGGATTTCCGCATAGTCGTAACCCAGAAAGGCCGCCATGTCTGAACAGGATTCAATGCTGAATGAGCTTAAAGCTCTAGCTAAATCAAATGTAAGCCGTCGCTCAGTACTTGCAGGTGCAGGTGCAGTTGGTGCGGGATCACTTCTTGCAGCTTGTGGTGGCGGAGGATCTGACGCAGATGTGCGTTGGGGCAACTGGACTCTTTATTTAGATTACGACAGCGACAAGAAGGTTTATCCAACTCTTGAAGATTTCACTTCGCAGACAAAAGTTTCTGTTAAGTATTTAGAAGATTACAACGATAACGATGAGTTCTACGGCAAAGTTCAAGGCCAGTTAAAGCTAAAGAAAGATATTGGCTACGACCTAATCTGCCCAACTGACTGGATGGCGGCACGTTATATCCGTCTTGGTTATGCAGAGAAGTTAGATAAAGCAAATATTCCAAATGCAAAGAACATCTTGCCAGCGCTTGCGCACGTTCCATATGACACCAATCGTGATTACTCACTAACTTGGCAGGGCATCATGGGTGGCTTCACTTGGAACAAGGAGAAGTTGCCAAAGGGAATTCACTCTCTTGAAGAACTATTCGCACCTGCTAACAAGGGCAAGATCGAAGTTTTAACCGAACTTCGTGACACCGTTGGTGTGATCATGATGGCGCAAGGCGTAGACATCACTAAGTTCACTTCAGATCAGTATTACAACGCACTTGATTTCTTGCAGAAGAAGATTGCTGATGGATTCATCCGTCAGGTTAAGGGCAATGATTACAAGGAAGATCTGATCTCAGGCGATGCAGTTGCATGTATTGCATGGTCAGGCGACGCGTTCCAGCTTGCTGCTGAAAACGATGGCAAGTTCGACTTCGCAATCCCTGAATCAGGCGGAACTATCTCTGCGGATAACTTCATTATTCCAAGCACAGTTTCAGCTGAAACTAAGCCAAAGGTAGAAGAGCTAATCAACTACTACTACGACCCAATGGTTGCAGCGAAGGTAGCGGCTTACGTTAACTACATCTGCCCAGTTGAAGGCGCACAAGAAGCAATGGCAAAGGTTGATCCAAGCCTTGTTAACAATGAATTGATCTTCCCATCTGCGAAGACCCAATCGAAGCTACATGTATTCCGTAACTTAACTCCTGCAGAGGAAACAGAGTTCACAGATGCATTCCAAAAGGCGACTGGTAACTAAGTAAGGTGGCAATTGCTACTGCGCGAGGCGATCTCAAGTTAACAAACGTCACCAAGACTTATGGTGACTTCACTGCTGTTAATGATTTGTCATTAACAATTCCTGAAGGTTCTTTCTTTGCACTACTTGGCCCTTCAGGCTGCGGTAAGACCACAACCCTTCGCATGATTGCTGGTCTTGAAGAGCCAACAAACGGAACTCTCCATTTAGGTTCGCAAGACATTACTGATCTACGTCCTTATCAGCGTCCGATCAATACTGTTTTCCAGAACTACGCACTTTTCCCACACCTATCAATCTTTGAAAACGTCGCATTCGGTATGCGCCGTCGCGGAATGAAAGATGTGCAATCAGAAGTCGAACGAGTACTAAAGCTTGTTGAACTTCCACATCTTGCAGATCGCAAGCCAACTTCACTCTCTGGCGGACAGCAGCAGCGCATCGCACTTGCACGTGCGATTGTTAATAAGCCAGCTCTCCTTCTTCTTGATGAACCACTGGGCGCACTTGATCTAAAGCTTCGTCGCCAGATGCAGATCGAATTGAAGTGGATTCAAACTCAAGTTGGTCTGACATTCGTGCACGTAACTCACGATCAGGAAGAAGCTATGACTATGGCTGACACCATCGCAGTTATGAACGAAGGTCGCATTGAACAGATGGGTACCCCAGAAGATTTATACGAATCACCAAAGACAGCGTTCGTAGCTAACTTCCTAGGTCAATCAAACCTAATTCGTGGCCAAATCGTGGGCAATGATGGCGATAACAACATCGTTGAAGTACATGGCCAGAAAGTAGCTGTGCCAAAGGCTCGTACTTTCTCTAATTCAAATGGCGTGCTTATTGGTATTCGTCCAGAGAAGATTGATATCGATCTTGAGAACGAACCAGCTGACGGCAACGTACTTCGCGGCGGTAAAGTCGTAGATGTTTCATTCGTTGGTGTTTCAACACAGTATCAAGTTGAGATGCCATGGGGTCAGGAACTTATGGTCTTCGAACAGAATGACGGCACAACACCAATGCTCGAACTTGGGGATCAAGTTCGTTTGCAATGGATGCCACGTTTTACATTCGGTCTTGATGGTGCGCAGGACGCTGACGCTGGATCAGAAGTAAATCCAGAAGAGTAATGGCATTTCTTCACGCAGCTGCTAGCCACGTTAAATCAGGTGGCTTAAAGAAAGGCCGCTTGCCTTATCTACTCTTGGCACCAGGTTTAATTTTCCTATTTACTTTCTTCATTCTGCCGATTGCAAATCTTGCAACTACCTCTACGCAAACTCCAGCAGGGGATACCGGTGTTTACAAGCAGACTTGGCATTTCTCAAATTACCTAACTGCATTTACCGAGAATAAAGAACAGTTTGGTCGTTCATTTCTTTATGCATTCTTGACCACAATTTTGGCGCTTGCGATTGCTTATCCACTTGCGTATGCAATTGCATTTAAGTCAGGCAAATACAAAAACGTGCTATTGGTTTTGGTTGTTGCACCGTTCTTCACTTCGTTCTTGCTTCGTACTATTGCTTGGAAGCAGATTCTTGGCGCCGAAGGACCAGTAGTTTCAACGTTACAAACGCTTCACATAATTTCACCGACCACAACGCTTACTGCGTCTGCTTTTGCAGTGGTTTCAGGTATGACCTATAACTTCCTGCCTTTTATGACTTTGCCGCTTTATTCATCACTTGAGCGCATTGATCCACGCACTCTTGAAGCAGCTGGTGATCTATACGCCAACGCATTCACAACTTTCCGCAAAGTTACCTTCCCGCTATCTATGCCAGGCGTTGTTGCAGGAACTTTGCTCACCTTTATCCCTGCAGCTGGTGACTATGTAAACGCAGCAATTCTGGGTAATCCGCAGACCAAGATGCTTGGTAACGTTATCGATTCCAAGTTCTTTAAAGTTGTCGATTATCCAACTGCTGCAGCGCTCTCATTTATGTTGATGTTTGCGATCTTGGTTCTAGTCTCGGTTTACATTCGCCGTTCAGGAACGGATGAATTGGTATGACAAAGCTCTGGCGCTGGTTTGGAAATAATCTAATCCGTATTTATGCGGTCCTTGGTTTTACCTACCTATTTATTCCAATCGCTTACACCTTTGCCTTCTCATTTAATGATTCAGGTAAATCAAACTTAGTTTGGCGCGGCTTCACGCTATCAAACTGGCAGAACCCTTGTGGTGCGCCAGATGTCTGTACCGCACTGGGCAATTCAATTCAGGTGGGCTTGATCGCAACAATTTTTGCGACGATCTTAGGCACACTTATTGCATTTGCTCTAGGTCGTCACTCATTCAAAGGTCGCTCAACAACTAACCTTCTAATCTTCTTACCTATGGCAACTCCTGAAGTTGTTATGGGTGCATCGTTATTGGCGATGTTCTTAACTTTCAAGATCAATCCAGGTTTCACCACTACGGTTATTGCACACACGATGTTCTGTATTTCATTCGTAGTAGTAACAGTTAAGGCTCGTATTGCATCTCTTGATCCACGTCTTGAACAAGCAGCGATGGATCTTTACGCAAACGAATTCGAAACTTTCCGACGCGTGACTCTGCCGCTAGTTATGCCTGGCATTGCAGCTGCAGCGCTACTTGCATTTAGCTTGTCGTTCGATGATTTCATCATCACCAACTTCAACTCTGGCACCATGATGACTTTCCCTAAGTTCGTTTATGTATCAAGTGCCCGCGGTATTCCACCTCAGGCAAACGTGATCGGTTCATCCATGTTCTTTATCGCGCTAGCAATCGTTATCGCTGGCCAGATAGCAGGAAAGAAGCGTAAGAACGCATGACCAACCACGGAAATATGTATGGCCCAGATTTCACCTTTCTTGGTATCGAAAGATGCGATCTAGATAAGCCTGAAACATACAAAGATGCAGATGTCGTCATCGTTGGTGCGCCAATCGATTCAGGTACATCTCATCGCAGTGGTGCAAAGTTTGGTCCGCAAGCCATTCGTATGGGGGATTACTTACCTCATGATGGAGAGCGTCCACACTTAGCGCTTCGCACAGATGGTCTAAAGGATATGAAAGTCGTTGATGCTGGCGACTTGTTGATGAATGGCGGAAATCTAGAGGATTCATTAGCGCTACTAGCAGCAGCAACTGAGAAGATTTCTCGTGCTGGAGCAATTGCAGTCATTCTTGGTGGCGATCATTCAATCGCTTCTGCAGATGTTGCAGGTATCGCAAACCACCGCGGTAAGGGCAAGATTTCAATGGTGCACTTTGATGCACACGCAGATACCGGCGCAGATCAATGGGGCGCACTCGTAGGTCACGGAACTCCGATGCGTCGCTTAATTGAAAACGGCCATGTACGCGGAGATCGTTTCTTGCAACTAGGGCTTCGTGGATATTGGCCAGATGATGCGACTTTAAATTGGATGCGCGATCAAGGTATGCGTTCATATGAAATGACAGAGATTCATCACCGTGGATTAAAAGCGGTTTTAGATGAATCATTTGCAACTCTTACCGATGGTTGTGATGGTGTTTTCTTATCTGTAGATATCGATGTGGTTGATCCAGGAATGGCGCCAGGTACCGGAACTCCAGAACCTGGGGGAATGACATCACGCGAATTACTTGAAGCTGTACGTCGTATCTGTTTAGAACTTCCAGTGGTCGGCGTTGATATTGTTGAAGTTGCGCCTCCATTTGATAGTGCAGATATCACTGCAATTCTTGCTAATCGAGTTGTACTGGAAGCGTTAAGTGCAATCGCGCTACGCAAAAAGGGTGGGACTTATAGCCCAACTCGTAATTTGCTAGACCGCTAAAGTTTCTTATGGAATTAAAATGCCTGGAATGTCAAACTAAATATGAATTAGATTTACATTCCAATTGCCCAAATTGCTCGAGTGAAAAAAGTAAAGTTCTTAGTGAAATGGAACCTTGGTACATCAAGCATATTTACTTGGTTACATTTATTGCAGCAGACTTAGCTTTACTTGGTTACTTCCTTCTTAAACGCCTCATCTAGAACGCTCATCGCATCTTTCACTAGCTCGTCGCTGATTACTAGCGGTGGCAAGAAGCGAAGTACGTTTCCGTAAGTACCTGCAGTTAAGAAGAGTACGCCCTTTGATTGTGCATATTTAACAACTTTGCCCATGATTTCGCCGTTAGGTTCTTTGCTACCTGGCTGCACTAATTCGATTGCAATCATCGCGCCGCGGCCACGAACTTCGCCGATAACTGGGTACTTCTTCTGCATAGCAGTAAGCGCATCAACCATGATCTTGCCGATTGCATTTGCGCGATCAACTAGCTTTTCAGATTTAATAGTTTCGATTGCACCAAGAGCTGCAGCGCAAGCAATTGGATTGCCGCCGTAAGTTCCGCCAAGGCCAGATGGGTGAATTTCATCCATAACTTCAGCGCGGCCAGTAACTGCAGCAAGTGGCAAGCCGCCAGCAATGCCTTTAGCGGTAGTGATTAGATCTGGTTCGACGCCTTCTTCTTCGCAAGCAAACCACTGTCCGGTGCGAGCAAAACCAGTCTGAACTTCATCAGCGATAAATAGCGCGCCATTATCTTTAGCAAACTTTGCAAGTCCCGGAAGGAATCCCTTAGGTGGCACGATAAATCCACCTTCACCTTGAATTGGTTCGATACAGATTGCAGCTAAGTTCTTGCCGCCGATCTCTTTTTCAATCTTATGAATTACTTCTTCAAGCGCGTGTTCGATATTGCCTTCGTGGCGATATGGATACGCCATCGGCATGCGATAAACCTCTGGAGTAAATGGTCCGAAACCTTCTTTGTATGGCATGTTCTTTGCAGTCATCGCCATAGTTAGATTGGTGCGGCCGTGATAACCGTGTTCGAAAACCACAACTGCTTGGCGCTTTGTGTAATGGCGCGCAATCTTTACTGCGTTTTCTAGAGCTTCGGCGCCAGAGTTAAATAGCGCGGACTTCTTCTTGAACTTACCTGGAGTTAATTCGTTTAGAAGTTCGCAAACTTCGATGTAACCTTCATAAGGCGCGATCATGAAACAGGTGTGAGTAAATTCCGCGACCTGCTTTTGAACACGTTCAACAACAGCTGGTGCACTATTGCCGACGTTAACTACCGCGATACCTGAACCCATATCGATAAATTGATTGCCATCGACATCAAGCAAGATTCCGCCTGAAGCGTGAGTGATCACTGCCGGAAGGGCCATGCCTAGGGAAGCGGATACTGCTTCGCTGCGGCGTTTGATAATTTCCTGAGACTTAGGTCCTGGGATTTCGGTAACAAGTTTGCGTTGCTGCGGCACGTTCATTTTTCTAGTTTAGCGGTGGCGTGAGAGTATTTCCATTAGGATTAAAGCAAGACGTCGTAGGGCTAAGCAATGATTTAACCAACTAGGAGGCTTAAATTGGCACTTGTTGGAATCTTGCTATTTGTAGCGGCGCTTTTATTCTCGGTAATGGTGCACGAATTCGGACATTACATATTCGCTAAGAAATTCGGCATGAAAGTTACCGAATTCTTCTTAGGTTTCGGAAAGCGCATCTGGTCTACGCAGCGCGGCGAAACAGAGTTCGGCGTTAAAGCGATTCCAGCAGGTGGTTACTGCCGTATCGAAGGCATGACTACAAACGATGAGATGCCTGCCGGCGAGGAAGGTCGCGCATTCGTTATTGCATCGACTCCGCGCAAATTAATTGTGCTTGGCGCAGGATCGTTTAACCACTTTGTACTTGGTTTTGTAATGATTCTTATTATGTTGGCC
>JBFYJK010000110.1:0-5987 GCA_041311445.1 Candidatus Nanopelagicales bacterium | reverse complement strand
CTGGAACGTTTGACACTTTGACTCCCTTATCAGTTCGACCGATTGACTATTGGCCTGCGATTAATCCGTTGGGAAATCTAATGCTTTTCCAGCCAGATACCAAGTACCCGAAGCCGGTGATGACATAAAGGGCCACTCCCCAAGCGCTAAACGCCCACCCAAAGATATAACCAAGAGTGCCAACCCATCCCGAGGTTTGAGATAAGAAGAGCAAAGGAAAGGCGTAGAGCAGATTGAAGGTTGCTGCTTTGCCGATGTAATTGACGGTCAGTAGTGGAAGCTTCTTCTGCTGCAGGAGCAGATTAACTACCAAGAGAATCAAATCTCTTCCGATAAGTAGGATCACCACCCAAAGCGGGAGAATCTCGCGATCCCAAAGTACATATAGAGATGCCGCGATATAGAGTCGATCGAAAGCGGGATCGAGCATGGCACCAAGTTTTGATTCCTGATGTAGCAATCGCGCTAACTTTCCATCAAAGTAATCAGTAAGACTTGCGATAGCCAAGATTAGAAGCGCTAAGCCATCGCGACGATCTCCTGCAAAGTTCAAGAAGACCGGGATCAGCGCTCCGCGAAGTACGGAGAGAAGATTCGGAATCGTAAACATTAGTCGCGCTCTCTGACTTTCACTGAGACCTGCACAGGGCTACCAGCGAAGCCAAACTCCTCGCGAAGTTTTCGTTCGATAAATCGGCGATAAGGCGGTTCGATCCAATCGTTGGTGAAGACCACAAACTTAGGAGGTGCAATACCTGCCTGTGTTGCGTAGTAAACCTTTGGCTGCTTTCCGCCACGAACAGGTGGCGGTGTAGCGCCAATCAAAGCGCCCATAAATGAATTTAACTTGCCTGTCGGAACACGTGTCTCCCAAGAAGCTAACGCGCTACGTAGAGCTGGCGCCAAACGATCGCGGTGCCAACCGGTCTTAGCGGCAACATTTACTCGTTGTGCCCAAGTGATGTGCGTCAGGTGTCGATCTAGTTCTTTATTCAATTGGATCTGTCGATCTTCATCAACTAAATCCCATTTGTTCATTACTAAAACTAGAGCTTTACCAGCATCTTCAACCATGCTGATGATCTTTAAATCTTGTTCGGTCATTGGTTCAGAAGCATCAAGAACCAATGCGACAACTTCAGCACGCTCTAACGCAACTTGAGTGCGAAGGATTGAATAGTAATCACTACCACTTGCTTGATTAGCGCGCTTCTTAATTCCGGCAGTGTCGACAAAACGCCAAGTTGATCCGCCGAATTCAATTAGTGAATCCACTGGATCTCTAGTGGTTCCGGCTTTGTCGTCAACTAATGAAAGTTGTTCACCAGCAATTGCATTTAACAAACTTGATTTACCAACGTTTGGTCTACCAATAAGTGCAACCTTACGATGGTTGTCTTTCATGATTGCGCTACCAACTTCTGGCAACGAATCAACGATTAGATCAAGAAGATCGGCACTTCCCTTTCCATGCAAAGCTGTTACGAAATGTGGTTCACCTAAACCAAGATTCCAAAGCGCATGTGCTTCAGATTCTTCTTTTGCGGAATCAACTTTATTTGCAACCAGAAAAACTTTCTTCTTTGATTTGCGAAGCGCATCAACCATTGCTTCGTCTTCTGTCTGCGCACCAACTTGAGCATCAACCACAAACACAATTACATCTGCTTCTTCGATCGCAATCTCTGCACCAGCGCTTACGCCAACTGAAATTCCATCAGGACGTGATTCCCAACCACCGGTATCCATCAAGATAAAGTCGCGTGCATTCCATTCACATTCATATCGAACGCGATCGCGAGTTACGCCAGGAACGTCTTCAACGATAGCTTCACGACGACCAAGGAAACGATTGATTAGCGTTGATTTACCAACGTTTGGTCTACCCAAAATTGCAACGATTGGAAGACCAAGAAGCTCGCGCTCCTTTAAGAGCTCCCAGATAAGTTCTACAGTCTCTTCTAGATTAATCTCAGTTGAATCAACATTGACTGCATCAATTGCCATTTCAAGAGGTGAAACTTTTCGCGTTGAATCCTTCTCATCACGAACTGCGAGAGATTCTGCAAGATCTTTATCAGTATTCAATTCAGCTTCGCGGCGTTTAGCTCGTGCATCTAAATCTGCAGTCAAGAAGACTTTCAGATGAGCTTGAGGTGCAACAACAGTTCCAATGTCGCGACCTTCAACCACAATTCCCTTGTTCGCATCGTTAATAACTTTACGTTGTAGCTCAACTAAGAATGCACGTACCTCTGGCATGGCAGCGTAAGTTGAAACCTTCGCGGTTACCTCTTCGCTTCGAATCTCTTCAGAGATATCTTTCTTACCGCATTTGAGAATTGGCTTTTCAGGATCTGGATTGAAAGTAAGTTTCTCGTTCGCAAGCGCTTCAACTAATTCATTCGCATCAGAAATATTCTTCTGCATCGCAAACCAAGTTGCACCGCGATAGAGCGCACCAGTGTCTAAATAATTCCAACCAGCACGCTTAGCTATCGCCTTTGAAGTACTTGACTTGCCTGCACCACTTGGGCCATCCATGGCAACAATAATCGGCATTACTTCTCCGATCTTGGTGGATGTACGCGCCAACCAGATGCACTTAAATGCTTCTGTAGTGCATCTGCATTGCTTGCGCTAAGGGCTAACAAAACTAAACCTGTTTCCTGCTCTGGTGAGTGTTCAATGGTTATATCTTCCACGTTCACATTGGCTTTTGCACATTCATCAAAGAGCAGAGCTAATTGATTTGGCTTATCGTCAATCACAACCGGAAGGTAGGTATAACTTCTTGAAGCGCTTCGGTGCTTTCCGGGTAGAGATTGTCGACCGCGACGTCCGCGTTCGAGTACCTCTGTGACGTTATATCCATCGATTAATGTCGATAAATCTTTTTGGAAATCTTTTAAAAGTGGCAATAAAGCTTCACGATTTAGATCGAGAATCTCGCTCCAGAGCTCAGGATTTGAGCCTGCAATACGAGTCGTATCTAGAACACCTGTACCCGCAAGAGCTAAATGCTCTGGGCTCTTACCTTCTAGTTGCGCAGCCAATAGAGATGAGATCACCTGTGGCATATGGCTAACTGCTGCGACTGCAAAGTCGTGATCTTCAGGGCTCATCGCAATTACTCGTGCCCCTAGTTTCTCAATAAACTCTTTTACCAAGGCGATTGATTCACCACTGGTTTCAGGTAGCGGTGTGATGATCCAACTCTTACCTACGAAGAGGTCTGATTGCGCAGCCTCTGCTCCATCTAACTCGCGACCAGCCATTGGATGCGTTGGGCAGAAACGCGTTGCAAATTGCGAATCTGTTTGCACCTTTACTTTAACTTTAGTTTTCGTACTACCAATATCTATAAAGGTCGACTTTGGATATAAACTTTTGAAGCGTGCAATTACAACATCTAGAGCGCTAGTTGGAGTTGCCACAACAACTATGGTCGGATCTAGAACCTTTGTTGATTCGACTAAATCGTTTGCCAAAGCTTCCGCACGACCATCGGCATCAATTAACTCCACCTCTGCCCCGGCACGCTTAGCGCCAAGTGCAATTGAGGTTCCGATTAGCCCTGCGCCAATTACAACTATCTTCACTGCGCTAAATCTTTACGTAGAGCAGCTGCGCCCCTTAGGTAGAGATGGTTTGCCGTTTCTGGAAGCTCAGCATGGATCATCACGCGTATTACTAGAGGCATTGCACCTGGAACATCCATCTCTACGGCACAGAGCAGAGGCACCGCACCAAAGCCGATTTCGCGCGCAAAAGCCGCAGGGAAAGCTGCATTTAAATCCTTGGTGCAGGTAAGTAGAACCGAGATGACCTCATCGGTATTTAAGCCGTTCGCCTGCAAAATGGCAGGGAGAAGTTCTTTGACTCCAGATTCGATCTCTTCGGGGGTATTTGCACCCACCTGGATCGCTCCTCTAATAGCCCTCAACTTCATATCGAGAGTTTACCTTCCCTTGCCATATTTCCGTTGGATTTAGAAATATACCTATTACTACTTATTAATTTATCGATATATAGGAATCGCCTTACCAAAATACAATCCATGGCACGCGCAATTCGTACATCGATTAATATCGACAAATAGTTATTTATGCGCGTATTTGCACTCAGTAATGTCGATAAAACGTTATTCAATTGTGGTTATTAACTCTAAAAAGTTTTATCGACATTTAGATATTATCGATATCTCGTTTTATTGTTTTAGATCTAAAGCCTTATATAAATTAGCCACTTCTACCTCGTTTAGGTCGCGCCAGCGCCCTTCCTTCATATCGCCGAGGACGATTGGGCCGAATTGGCTTCGCACAAGTCGGATGACCTCTACCCCGACTGCTTCCATTAGGCGGCGGATGATGTGGTAGCGACCTTCATGGATCTTCAGTTCTAACCAATTATTTGGCAGTTCGCGATAACCGATTACACGGCCAATTCCATCTTCCAGTTCAACGCCCTTGGTCAAGATCGCCTTTGCATCTCTTGGAAGCTCACCCTCGTAATTAACTAGGTAGGTCTTCTCGAGGCCATAGCTTGGGTGGGTTGCTCTAAAGGTGATATCCCCATCATTTGTAAGCAAGATAAGTCCTTCAGATTCCTTATCAAGGCGACCAACATGGAAGAGGCGCTCCTTTCGGAACTCCATCAACTCCGCCAAAGAGGGGCGTCCATCTGGGTCATACATGGTGGAAAGAACGCCTCTTGGCTTATATAGCGCTAAATAAGACTTAGACGTTGACAAAGAAATTGTCTCACCATCAACTTCTACTTTAGACTTTTCATCTACTTTGAAGCCTAATTCAGTGATGCGTTTTCCATTGACATTAACTCGGCCAGCTTCAATTAGAGAGTCCGCTCCGCGACGGCTGGTTACACCGGCATCAGCGATATATTTATTTAAACGTATTGCCATTTTCGTAAGATTCCCATCTTTCGTAAGGTGAGAATTCTACTTCAAGGCAACTTAGTCAGTCAAAGAATCTAAGACCTCATCGAGGGCAGCTAGATCTGGCAGATAAGGCGCTAGCGCAGGCAGGTCTTCGATTGAGTTAACGCCTAGGCGTTCCAAGAAGTAGCTGGTGGTCTTATATAGAACCGCGCCAGATTCACCCTCCACCCCTGCCTCTTCAACTAGACCGCGGTTAACCAGAGTCTTCATAACGGCTTCAACATTAACGCCTCGAATAGCTGACACGCGAGCACGTGAAATTGGCTGGCGGTAAGCAATTACAGCTAAGGTCTCAAGGGCAGCCTGGGTTAGGCGGCTCTGTTGGCCATCTAGGACGAAACGCTCAACCACGCTTGATTGGTCTGGGTGGCTATAGAAGCGCCAGCCGCCGTTGACCTTCTTAAGTTCAAAGCCGCGTCCCTCGTAGCTCGCTACAAGCTCAGCGATTGCCTTCTCGACCTCTTCAGTGGTCTGCTCGAGGATCGTCGCCAAGGTGGTCTCAGTAACCGGCTCATCGACAACCATCAAGATCGCCTCAATCGAACGGTGTAGCTCATTCATTCTCTGCCTCCTCGAGGGTTACGCTCTGGTCAAACTCTTGAGAGATGGCGATCTCGCCACTCTCGGAGCCGACCCAGCTAATCTGCAAATCTGTAAATGCTTCGAGTTGCTCAAAACGGAGCGACCCGGTGCGGTATAGGTCAAGGAGGGCCAAGAAACGAGCCACGACGACCATCGGCTCTTCGGCATCATGAACCAAGGCGCGGAAACTCAGGTGTTTAGCGAGGCGTAGGGCCGCGATTACGAATTTAGACTGTTCGGCCACGTTTACTAGCGGCTTATGAATGTGCTCGACCGAGACTACTGGCGGCGCCTTTGGGAAGAGGACGCGGTCGGCGATGACCGCAAAGCGCTCAGGGCCAACTCCAATTAAAACCTCAGGTAGTAGCGATGCAAAGTGGGCATCGAGCGCAGTGGTTCGAGCAAAGCTCTTCTCGGCCAAGGAGATACGTTCAGCAAAGGTTGC
>JBFYJK010000097.1:0-2560 GCA_041311445.1 Candidatus Nanopelagicales bacterium | reverse complement strand
TGGTTCGTTCTCTTCTTTGTAACCAACCCAATTGAAGAAACCGCTCTTCTTTGCCATTGCCAAACTCCTTACTTTCAGAAGGGCAACTTTAATAGATGCGCAGGCAAACCAATACCCCGCTTATTTTCAGGCGTGAATTAGAGCTGTAACTGCATAAAGACCAGGTCTAACCACTGGCCATTCTTCAGCGCGACCTCTGGCATGCGCGCTGTTTCGGTAAAACCAAAGTGCTTATGGAAATCGATCGATGAGGTATTTGCGGAATCAATTGCGCCAATCATCACGTGATAACCATCGGTTCTTGCCTGATCAATAATGGCCTGCATCAGCGCTTTTCCTGTGCCATTGCCACGCGCTGCGCTATCCACATAAATCGTTAGCTCTACAGTCTTGCGATAACCCTGTGCCGGACGCCAAGCGCCGTATCCGGCGTACCCAATTAGCTTCTCACCTTCATAGGCGCCAAAGATTGGAAAGCCATGATTAATCTTCTCATCGAACCAGGCATAGCGCTCTTCGAGTGAGACTTCTTCTTCGCGATAAATCGAGTTTGAATTACGGAGAACTTCATTGAAGATCTCGCGCATTGCCGGAACATCACTTCGCTGCGCCTTGCGAATAATCATGCTTTAACTCTAAACCAGATAAACCCAAGTAGGCCAGAGATAAGTGAAGCCAAATAGATTCCTGAATGCAGACTTTCGACTTCGGCGCCAGTGGCAGAGATTTCAGTAATCACAACTGAAACCGTCATGCCCATTCCGCAAAGTAAGCCAACGCCAATCATCTCTTTGCGCAGAAGGATCCAGCCAACTAAAGCAATTCCGATTACCTTGCCGATAACTCGTGCTGTAACAAAAGAGCTAACTGTTGAGTTGAATTCAAAGTGCGTAGGGAAGTGAGAGATTACAACTACAGGTGTCACTACAAAGAATGACCATGGGGTTAAGTATTTAATTACTAAATCTTTGCGAGGTAATAACGCACCAATACCGGCAGCGATAATTGTTGATGCTGAAGTAGCTAAATTCAATTTTCCGCTATAGAAAATTCCAATTGCAATTAGAGATAAGAAGTCATCCGCAACAGCTAAAGCCAATACAAATAGCCTTAACTTTGGATCAATTCGCTTTCCAAGCAGCGCAATAACGGCAAGAGCCAAAGTAATATCTGTAGGCATTACAGCGCCCCAGGCTTGGGATTCTGGTTGCAAGAGCTTAAAGAGAATTGCTGGGGCAACCATTCCACCTAACGCGGCGAAAAGTGGTGCGACCAATTCCTTCTTGTGCTGCAATTCATTACGAATCTCAGCTCCGACAAGAATAAAGAAAGATGCAATCAGTAATTCCATGAGAGTAGATTACGTGCTTGGAGGTAGAGATGTCTGAAAGTTGTTGTGCGCCAGAGAGCAGTTGCTGCGAATCGGTAGTTGCTAAGAGCGATTCAGCCAATTTAAGCCTGCTTACCTTTGGCGGTTTAATCACCGCTTTTGTATTAGGGGATTACTTATTGCCTTCAATTCTCGAAGGTAAAGTCAATGAGAATTTACTCTTCTTTATTACACACAGCTTTGGACTTATTGGTCTATTAGGTGCAATCACTACCGCAGCGGTTTTTGCCCGCTCGTTTATTGATGCAGACAAAGTTCGTGATCACATGAGCAAAATCAATACCGTCAAAGGTCATGGCATTGCCGCTGGAATTGGCGTAGCAACACCTTTCTGTTCATGTAGCGCTGTTCCAGTATTTACAGGTTTTGTTCGTTCCGGTGTGCCTGTCAGTCAAGCGATTTCATTCTTAGTTGCTAGCCCGCTGGTAAATGAGATTGCAGTCGTAATGCTTGCGACATGGTCTGGTTGGGCGATTGCTGGTTCGTATGCAGCGGCAGGATTCGCAATTGCAGTTATCGCTGGCATCGCTTTAAAGCGATACGCAAAGCCAGAGTTAACTGCGATTTTGCCAGCGCGCACTCTGCTTGGAATGGTTGATCAAAGCGGCGCAGTTGTTAAGCCAACCATCGTGGCACGAATTAATACATCTGTGGCTGAAGCAAAAGAAACAATCTCAAAGACCTGGGTTTACGTATTAATTGGCGTTGGCGCTGGCGCTGCAATTCATGGTTGGGTGCCAACCTCAGCAATCGAAAAACTAGATTCATATGGACCAGTAATTGGCGTATTGGTTGCAGTTCTAATCGGTATGCCACTTTATTCAGGCATTGCAACAGTTATTCCGGTAATTAGCGCACTTGCTGACAAAGGCATGCCAATGGGAACTTTGCTGGCATTTGCGATGGCGGTAACTGGACTTTCACTACCAGAAGCGATGTTGTTGCGAAGCGTAATGAAACCAAAACTACTTGCGATCTATTTTGCAACGGTAGCAACAGGAATTGTTGTAGTTGGTATTGGATTTAATTTAGTACTGAGATAGAAAGCTCTGGTGCGGAAGGTGGGACTTGAACCCACACGCCGTAAAGCACAGGTTCCTAAGACCTGCGTGTCTGCCATTTCACCACTCCCGCGAGTGATTCCCAGAAAATCTAATTGAATCCCTTGGA
>JBFYJK010000070.1:0-4029 GCA_041311445.1 Candidatus Nanopelagicales bacterium | reverse complement strand
GTTTTCTCATCGCGGAGAACCGTCAATTTATGTGAAATTAAAGGATGGTCAGCAACATGTACTTTCATAATGCCTACCTTACAGGGCTTTCAAATACTAAGAAGTAGTGCAAAACTTGTCGTAAGCAGTTTTCAGGCTTTTCTCTAGGCGAAGGGGCAGTGACAATGAACTCAGACGTTGATTTCGCAGTCGCTGCTTGGCACGAAGGCGGTACTTGGAATTTAGAGATGCTCTCTGACCCTTATAACTTAGGTTCAGTTATTAAAGAGCTTCAAAATCAACAGACCAATGGCGGGGCACTTGCTCTAATTGCAATCGATGAAGAATTTTTTATTCTAGTTAGAGTCTTAGGAAGCCACATCAGTCTATTTATTAGCGATGTAACTTGTGCGCTTGATTATGAAGTGGCAAATGAATTCTTAGAGCTTGCAGATCTTCCAACCCCAGAAGATGATGATGAACCGCTACCTGGTGGCCACATGGACATAATTTCTGATTTGGGAATGGGCCACATGGAACTTGAAGCTCTCTGCGACGATAGTGAACTTTTCCCTGATGAACAACTTGAAGCGATTGCAAAACGTTTGGGTTTCTCTAACGAATTTATTGAGCTCCTAGAGTTATGAGATATGAAGAGGCGATGGCGAAAGCCATCGAATTAGCGCGCGCTGCGGCATCTGCAAGTGGCGATGTACCAGTTGGTGCAATTGTTTTAAATGCAGCTGGCGAAGTAATTGCTACCGGCGCAAATCAACGAGAACTTTCACATAATCCGATTGCACATGCAGAAGTTATTGCAATTCAAAAAGCTGCTATCGCAATTGGTGATTGGCGTTTAGATGGATGCACGTTGGTCGTCACACTGGAACCATGTGCGATGTGCGCAGGTGCAATTGCACAAGCGCGTATTCCGCGATTGGTATTTGGCGCATGGGATGAGAAAGCCGGCGCAGTTGGATCGCAATGGGATTTGCTTCGCGATCCACGCCAACTACATAAACCAGAAGTGATCGCAGGCGTTATGGCACAGGAATGCGCAGCGCTTTTGGGCGATTTCTTCCAGGAGAAGCGTTAGTTAGTGCAGTAGTTCGTAATTTGGATTGAGAATCGTTAGCAGCCCATCAACTTCGCCGACCATGCCTTCAGCGCGAAGTTGAGCGCCAACATCAAGGCCAGCTAGTGAGCGTCGGCCCAAGAATTGCAGAGTAATTCCGCCTGTTTCATCCCACATCTCAACTTCCAGCATTGGAGCCTGGCTAGTTGGTGAAGTGCGGATTGCAGTTACACGACCTTGTACATGAGCACGCTTACGCCATACAACTTCACCGATTTGGATTACTTTTTCTGAGTAATGGCCTACTGGTTCGAAATTGGCGGGCGGAACCATGCGCTTAGATGGTTCTATTGTCCGAGTGACCGAAGACTTAACTTCTATCTCTTCATGAGATCCATGAACATGCAATGGACCTTCTTCTAACAACTTAACAACATCGAAAGGAATAATTGTTGCAACAACTCTTGGAAGTTGTGAGATTGGCGCAGCAATCTGTTCCGCTGTTTGGTCATGAAGAATCTTGCCAAGAATTCGTGAATAAGAACGTCGTGGCAGAAGCAAAGTCAATTCATGGTTGCCATCTGCAGTTGCACGAATTGAGTAGTCAAGCGCTGCGTTTGCAAGACGACGATCAGGGCAATCGATTAGTTCTAGAGAAACATCTGCAAGCGCAGGGGTTGTTTCCCATGCCTTCTTAATGTCTTCAGCGCGACGATCATCGATTACAAAGTGCACTGCACTTAATGTATGTGGATTCAAGCTTCGCGCATAACGAAGAGCACCAACAGTCGCTAAGTCAACGCTATCTACAAGTACTGTTACATCGTGACGCGCAATAGATGTAGCGCGGTTCTGTTCTTGTGCAAGTGACAAAACAGCTTGTTCGCGAACATAACGGCGGTTAAGGCGCAATAAGGAAAGTACCGCAATTGGTGCAATTGTCAGAATGATCCAAGCACCTTCAGTAAATTTAACAATTGCAAAGATAACTACAACGACTACTGATACCGAACCAGCAACGCCATTGATTAAAACTTTTACTTTCCAATTCTCAGTTTTATTTCTAATTGCATGTCGAGTCATACCAAAACCAGCCAAAGTAAAACCAGTAAATACTCCTAGTGCGTAGAAAGCCACTAAGTGTTCAACTGATGCTTTGGTCGCGACAACAAAAATAGTCGCTGCTAGAGATAGGAAGATAATGCCGTTTGAGAAAGCCAAGCGATGCCCGCGCTTTGAAAGCTGTTTTGGTAAGAAGCCATCGTTAGCAACGAAGTTACAGAGAATTGGGAAAGCAGAGTAAGTAGTGTTTGCGCCTGCAATTAGAATTACTGTAGTAGCGAATTGCACATACATGTACCAAAAATGTCCAAAAGCACCCTGGCCCATAACTGCCTTAGCGATCTGTGAAATCATCGTTGGAGAGCCAGACTCATATGGAAGCGCATGAATCTTGTAGGTAAACCAGGAAACACCAAGTACCAATGAACCAAGCAGCGTGCTCATTACTACGAGCGTCTTCTTCGCATTAACGTGCTCAGGAACGTTAAATAGCGCGACACCATCAGATATCGCTTCAAGTCCAGTTAGCGATGATCCACCATTGGCAAAAGCGCGAAGCAGAATAAAGATTGCGGTTGCACTTAATAAACCTTGCTCAGTGCCGATATGAACAGAACCTTCTTGGTTAGTTGAAAGCACAGGCAGAGTGCCAGAGAAGAACTTATATAAACCGATGATAAATACGACGTACATGCCGCCGATAAATAGGTAAGTAGGAGCTGCGAAAGCTTTACCTGCTTCCTTAACGCCTTTTAAATTTCCATATGTAAGTAGCGCAATAACTGCAAGCACCATTGGAACTTTATACGGAGTCAAATTTGAAAAGGTTGAAGTAATTGCAAGTACACCAGCTGCAGATTGAACAGCAACTGTAACGATGTAGTCCAACATCAACGCCACAGCTGCAATGATTGAAACTGTTGGCCCAAAGTTATCTCTTGAAACTATATAAGCGCCGCCAGTTTTAGTGTAAACCTCAATCACATTTCTGTATGACAGAGTGATAATTGTAAGAATTACTAGAACGACTGCAGTCAAAGGAAGAAGTAAGGAAAAAGCTGCAAGCCCAAATGCAGGTAATAAAGCTAAAAGGATTTGTTCTGAGCCGTAGGCAGATGAAGAGATGCAATCTGATGACAAAATGCCCAGCGCATAACGCTTCTTCAATCTTTGATGGCTCAAGGTATGGCGATTTAACGGTCCTCCGAGAATCGCCTTTTTAATCTTGTAAGAGATCGGATCTTCTAGGTGTGCGTGATCTTGTAAAGCGACGGGCGCTGGTGCGCCATCCGTCCACGATTTAGCCATAACAGGTTAAAGTCTAGACCGATTCGGCTCATTTAGAGTATTTAACTTAAAAGGTATGCTCTTTTCATGCGCACAGAGTTATATATCGACGGGCAATGGGTTAAAGGCAGTTCCACATCTCCGGTTTATGACCCAGCAGATGGATCAGTTATTGCTGAGGTACATCTTGCAAACGATCAACTTTGTGATGCTGCGCTAACCGCAGCACATAATGCACAAGCAGATTGGGCAAAAACCGCGCCACGAGTTCGCGCAGAAATTTTGCGTAAAGCTTTCGAAATCATGACTTCAGAGTTAGAAACAATTGCCACTTTGATCTCAAAAGAGAATGGCAAAGCGATGCCAGATGCTCGCGGCGAGGCTGCATACGCTGCAGAATTTTTCCGCTGGTTCTCAGAAGAGACTGTTCGCGTTGAAGGTGACTTCCGTAAATCTCCAAGCGGCGATAAGCGAATTTTAGTTACACATCAACCAATCGGTGTTTCTTTACTTATTACACCTTGGAATTTCCCCGCAGGTATGGCCACTCGAAAGATTGGTCCTGCTATCGCTGCGGGATGCACCATGATATTGAAACCAGCCGGCGAAACTCCTTTAACAGCGCT
>JBFYJK010000038.1:0-7546 GCA_041311445.1 Candidatus Nanopelagicales bacterium | reverse complement strand
TTCGAATCTTTGTACAACCCATGGCCAACGCAATTGGCAAGTAAGTGGGGTGGGAAAGTAATAGATGGAATGGATCTGCTTATCCATCAAGCAATTGATCAAATTCACCTTATGACGGGGTTCGTTATTGATCGTAAATTGATGTACCCACTATTACGTGCAGCCGGAGAAGCAGAGATTAAAGATCGCCAATAGTGGAGCTCATCTTGGTCTTAGTAGTAGCGATAGCTACTTACTTTGACTTGAAGAAGAGAACCATTCCCAACTGGCTCACTTATGGAGCTTTAGCAATCTCTTTGCTTTGGTTTAGTTATTTTCATATTCTCGTTCTTGTCCTTGGAATTCTTTCAGCGCTCCTATTTGGAAAGTTTGTTGGCGCCGGCGATATCAAATTGGCAGTAGCGATTGCGATCTGGTCTCATATTTTGAATTGGCCCCAAAGTTGGCTCTACATTTCACTTCTTCTTGGAGGGCTATTTGGTTTGGCCAATAGGAAGAAATCTCTGCCTTTTGCGCCGTTTATGGCTGCGGGAGTACTTCTTGCAAATGTGGCGCGAAGTAAGGGTTTCATCTGAAATAATTACCCAATGCGTTGGTTAACAGCAGGTGAGTCACACGGTCCGCTGCTGACCGGAATTATTGAAGGTCTACCTTCCCATATTCAAATCACCACTGCTGATATTGATAGTGAATTAGCACGTCGACGATTAGGTTTTGGTCGCGGAGCACGACAGCATTTTGAAGCAGATAAAGTCACTATTACTGGTGGCGTTCGCTTAGGCGAAACACAAGGCGGTCCAGTTTCAGTTCAAGTTGCCAATAGCGAATGGCCTAAATGGGAGCGCGTTATGTCCGCGGACCCAATCCCTGAAGATGAAATTTCGAAATTAGCGCGCAATGCACCCCTAACTCGCCCTCGTCCTGGACATGCAGATTTAGTCGGAATGCAGAAGTACGATTTCCAAGATGCGAGGCCGATTCTCGAACGCGCATCAGCTCGAGAAACAGCCGCGCGTGTAGCGCTAGGCGCAATTGCAAAAGCATTTCTAAAGCAAGCAGTTGATGTAGATATTTTGAGCCATGTAGTTTCCATAGGCCAAGCAAAAGTTTCAGAAACTGCGCCACTACCAACATTTGCTGATTTAAAACGAATTGATGAAGATCAAGTTCGTTGCGCAGATGTAGAGGGCTCAGAAGCCATGGTTGCTGAAATCGAAGCGGCACATAAGGATGGCGATACTTTAGGCGGAGTTGTGGAAGTAATTGCTTACAACGTGCCTATCGGTTTAGGTTCGCATGTTCATTGGGATCGTCGTTTAGATTCGCGTCTAGCAGGCGCTTTGATGGGAATCCAAGCAATCAAGGGCGTTGAACTGGGTGATGGTTTTACAACAGCTACACGTCGCGGATCAGTTGCTCACGATGAAATCGAATTGCGAGATGGATCGATTGTTCGTCGATCACAGCGCGCGGGTGGCACCGAAGGTGGCATGAGCAACGGAGATTTGCTACGTGTTCGCGCCGCAATGAAGCCGATTTCAACAGTTCCAAAAGCGCTAGACACAATTGATGTTGCAACTGGGGAGCCAGCAAAAGCAATTAATCAACGATCAGATGTTTGTGCAGTTCCAGCAGCAGGTGTGGTCGCAGAAGCGATGGTGGCGCTAGTTCTAGCTGAAGCCGTATTAGAGAAGTTTGGTGGCGATTCTGTTGCAGAAGTGCGTCGCAATTTCCTAAGCTATACAGAGAATCTGCCTTACAAATAATGACGCCTCGACTGGTTCTAATCGGTCCGATGGGGGCAGGAAAGACCACAGTCGGACGTGCAATCGCTAAAACTCTCGCGTGCGAATTTGCAGATACTGATGCATTAATCGAAGCCGATCAAGGTAAATCAGTCTCTGAGATATTTGTAGAAGATGGCGAACCACACTTTCGTTTAGTCGAAGAAAGCATTGTTATCGATGCACTGATCTCTGAATCTGGAGTTCTTTCACTCGGCGGCGGCTCTGTAATGAATGAAGAGGTGCAGAAAGCGCTAAAAAGTTCTTCAGCCAAGAAGGTCTTCTTGGATATTTCGCTTGCAGCAGTCTCACCAAGAGTTGGCTTTGATAATGCACGCCCATTGTTAATGGTTAACCCAAGACAGAAGTGGGCGGAATTGATGAATCTAAGGCGACCTACCTATGAGGCTCTTGCGGACATGAGTATTAATGTCAGTGATAGATCAGTTTCTGATATTGCATCAGAGATAATTGGTGCCTTATGAGAACAGTTCCGGTTAGCGCAGAACGCGATTATCAAGTTGAAATTGGTGTTGATTGGCAGATAGCTCTCGCTGATTGGGTAGAAGGTCGCAATAAAGTAGTTGTGATCACCACTGAAAATATTGCTGTTAAAACAGATTATCCAACTATTAAAGTTCCAGATGGCGAAGCAGGTAAATCACCTGAAGTACTTTTAAGTATTTGGCAGAAGCTTGGCGAACTAGGTTTAAATCGCGAAGATTTGATCATAGGCATCGGTGGTGGCACGGTAACTGATTTGGCTGGCTTCGCAGCAGCAACTTGGCTACGTGGCATTGATTGGTTGGCAATACCGACCACAATCGCAGGAATGGTGGATGCGGCAGTTGGCGGCAAGACCGGAATAAATTCCAGCCACGGCAAGAATTTAATCGGAGCGTTTCACTCGCCAGTTGGTGTCCTTATCGACTTGAAGTGGATCGAAACGCTCTCAGAGCGTGATGTTGCGGCAGGTATGGCAGAAGTTGTTAAGTGTGGGTTCATCGTAGATTCACAAATCTTGCACTTGCTGGAGCATAAATCTTTGAAAGATGTCTGCAACGATGTTCAATTGCAACTGGAACTTATTCATCGTGCGGTATCTGTTAAGGCGTCTGTAGTAGGGGAAGATTTCAAAGAGAGTTTCTTACGTGAAATTTTGAATTATGGCCACACTTTGGGCCACGCGATTGAGAAGCATTCAAACTACGCAATTCGACATGGTGAAGCTGTTTCAATCGGTATGTGCTTTGTCGCAGAGTTGGCCGCAAGCAAGATTGGGCTCTCGCAGGAAATTTTGGATCGCCATTACAAAATCCTCCAAGCTCTGAATTTGCCTACTAGTTATGAAGCTTCAGCATGGAACGATCTTCTGGCAACAATGGGCCTTGATAAAAAAGTTAAATCTGGCGCGCTGCGATTTGTGGCGATTGAAGAGATTGGTAAGTGCACTCGTATTGAAGCGCCAACTGCCGACGAATTAGCGGCTGCATATGCGAGAATTAGCTCATGAAGGTATTAGTTCTTAACGGTCCAAATCTTGCGCGCTTGGATATCCGCGACTCAAAGCACTACGGAGACCTGAATTGGGCGCAACTTAAAGAGCTAATCGAAAAAGGCGCAAAGGAACTAGGTCTTGATGCTGACGTTCGTCAGAGCGATGACGAAGCAACAATTGTTGGTTGGCTTCATGAAGCGGCGGATCAAAATCTTCCGGTAGTTATTAATCCTGCTGCCTTTACTCATTATTCAGTCGCAATCCATGATGCAGCTGAGATGGTTAAGTCTCCGCTTATTGAGGTTCATCTTTCTAATCCCATGGCCCGCGAAGAGTTCCGCCACACATCAGTTATTAGTGGGGTAGCAAAGGGAACAATCGCTGGATTTGGCCCAAATTCTTATCTTTTAGCCCTTAATGCGCTTAAGTCCCTCGTAGGCTAATTTTCGCTTTTTCCTTTTACGCAGGTAAACTCTGCGCATTAGATAATTCAATTTAACGGAGTGTTTTGTGGCAACAACAAATGATTTGAAAAATGGCATGACCTTGAACATCGACGGTTCACTTTGGACTGTTGTCGAATTCCAGCATGTGAAGCCAGGCAAGGGTCCAGCTTTCGTTCGCACAAAGATGAAGCAGGTTCTAACCGGCAAAGTTGTTGAAAAAACATTTAACGCAGGCGTTAAAGTTGAAACTGCAGTAGTTGAGAAGCGAGATATGCAATTCCTTTACAAGGATGGCGAAGATTTCGTATTCATGGACACTACAACTTATGATCAGATGACAATCTCTGCTGCAACAGTTGGCGATGGTGCTAATTTCCTTTTGGAGAATGCTGAAGTTAACGTAGCGATCCATGAAGGTCAGCCGCTTTACATCGAACTTCCAGCATCAGTAACTCTTGAAATTACTTACACAGAGCCTGGCATTCAGGGTGACCGTTCATCTGGTGGCACAAAGCCTGCAACCGTTGAAACAGGCATCGATATTCAAGTTCCGTTGTTCATCAAGCAGGGCGAAAAAGTTCTAGTTGATACACGCGATGGGTCTTACCTAGGCCGCGCTTAATGTCGCAGCGCAGTAAGGCACGTAAGGAAGCTTTAGATCAACTTTTTCAATCTGATCTTCGCGGGAGTGAAATCTCGGTAGGCGAAGTTCGTGATTATGCAGTTGAAATTCTCGAAGGCGTAAAAGCAAACCTCTCTCGAATTGATGAGTTGATTCGCACCTATATCCAAGGTTGGGATTTCGACCGCATTCCAAGTGTCGATCGAAACATCCTCCGTCTTGCGATCTGGGAGCTCCTCTGGAGCGCGACCCCTGAAGCGGTAGTAATTGATGAAGCGCTAAAGCTTGCGACCGAACTCTCGACTGAGAGCAGCGCCAACTTCGTTCATGGCGTGCTCAGCAAGTTGGCGAGCCTGAAGGGGCAGATCGCTCTTTAATAGCTCTACTTAATGTAGTATTCAGCCAATCCTTTAACGACCCATCCAGAGAGGTGGGGAAGGTGGTAGCAAATGAATTCTGCGGATATTTCGCGCGCGCTTATGCGCATCTCACACGAGATCCTCGAACGCAACTCCGGTTCTGAGTCTCTCGTAATATTAGGAATCCCAACTCGCGGTGCACACCTAGCTAATCGCATCGCAGCTCAGATCTCTCAAATTGAAGGTAAATCAGTAGCGGTCGGCACTCTAGATGTGACCCTGCATCGCGATGATTTACGTACCCGAGCACCGCGCCCCTTAATGCCAACCAATATCCCAAGTGAGGGTATCGAAGGCAGAGATGTCATCTTGGTAGACGATGTTCTCTATTCGGGTCGAACAATTCGTGCAGCGCTTGATGCGCTCGGTGAAGTGGGGCGCCCTAAGACGGTGCAACTTGCAGTCTTGGTTGATCGTGGACATCGCGAACTTCCGATCCGTGCAGATTTCGTTGGCAAGAATCTGCCAACCAATCCAACTCAATCTGTAAAAGTTCTCCTTGCAGAAGTTGATGGACGCGATGAAGTGGTGGTCGCCTAATGAAGCACCTGCTATCAATCAACGATCTCTCTTACGATGAGGCCGTACAGATTTTAGATACCGCACAAGAGTTGGCTCGCGTCTCAGATGGACCAATGAAGAAGTTGCCAACACTTCGTGGTCGCACCATTGTTAACCTTTTCTACGAAGATTCAACTCGAACCCGTATTTCATTCGAAGCAGCCGCAAAGCGTCTCTCTGCCGATGTAATCAATTTCAGCGCAAAGGGATCTTCGGTCTCCAAGGGTGAATCACTAAAAGATACCGCGTTAACTTTGCAAGCAATGGGAGCGGATGCAGTAATCATCCGTCATAGCGCATCTGGTGCAGCGAAACGTTTAGCGGATTCCGAATGGACTTCGGGTTCCGTTGTAAATGCCGGAGATGGAACTCATGAACATCCAAGTCAAGCGCTGTTGGATTCATTTACCATACGTCGACATTTAGGTCACGGTGGCAAAGATCTTGCTGGTCTCAAAGTCGCGATCGTTGGCGATGTTTTGCACTCACGTGTTGCGCGGTCAAATGTTCTATTGCTGGATAAGTTAGGTGCAAAGGTTTTCCTAGTTGCGCCACCAACTCTGCTTCCAGTAGGAGTCGAAAACTGGCCTGCAACTGTCTCTTACGATTTAGATTCAGTACTTCCTGAAGTAGATGCGGTAATGATGTTACGCATCCAAATGGAACGTATGTCGGATTCATTCTTCCCGAGTGCACGCGAATATTCACGATATTTCGGCTTGAATCAGGAGCGTTTAGCGAAGCTCAAGCCAACCGCAATTGTGATGCACCCAGGGCCGATGAATCGTGGCCTTGAAATCACTGCCGAATCAGCAGATTCTGCACGAAGCGTTATCGTCGAACAGGTCAGCAACGGTATTAGCGTTCGAATGGCCATTCTTTATCTATTGCTAGCAGGTGAGATGTGAAATATTTAATTGCAGATACCACTCTTGATGGAAAGAGAGTCGATATTGCGATTGCCGACGGAGTAATAGCAGAGATTGGCACATCTTTATCTCGCGAAGGTTTTGAGGTAGTAGATGGCAAAGAGACTGTTGTGCTTCAAGGGTTAGTTGATCTACATACACACCTACGCGAACCAGGCAAAGAAGATTCAGAAACTGTTGCATCAGGTTCGCTTGCTGCAGCAAAGGGTGGATTCACTGCCGTTTCAGCAATGGCAAATACATCGCCGGTTGCTGACACCGCTGGAGTCGTTGAACAAGTTTTCCGTTTAGGACAAGAGTGTGGCTTAACAGCGGTCTATCCGATCGGTGCGGTCACCAAGGGTCTTGCGGGCAAAGAATTGGCAGAACTTGGCGCAATGGCAGATTCCGTTGCACAAGTTCGAGTATTTAGTGATGACGGACATTGCGTAAGCGACGCACTTGTAATGCGTCGTGCACTTGAATACATCAAAAAGTTCGATGGCGTAATTGCGCAACATGCGCAGGATCCTGCACTTACTGTTGATTCACAGATGAACGAAGGTTTAATCTCTTCACAACTCGGTCTTAAAGGTTGGCCAGCAGTTGCAGAAGAAGCAATCATCGCGCGCGATGTTCTGCTTGCTGATCATGTGCAATCACGACTACATGTTTGCCATCTGACCACCGCTGGCGGAGTGGAAATTATTCGTTGGGCAAAAGCTCGCGGAATACATGTGACTGCAGAGGTAACTCCGCACCACTTGTTACTTACTGATGATTTAGCAAAGTCATATGATCCGGTTTATAAAGTAAATCCACCGCTTCGCACACAGGCGGATGTGATGGCGCTTCGCGAAGGTTTGGCCGACGGAACTATCGATATTGTTGCAACAGATCATGCGCCACATCCTGCTGAAAGCAAAGAGTGCGAATGGCAGTATGCAGCCTTCGGAATGTTGGGCCTAGAGACAGCTTTGCCGATTCTTTGGCAGACCATGATTGAGACAAAAATGATGGATATTGAAACTCTTCAGGCTCGTATGTCTTCTGCGCCAGCTCAAATTGGGCGTTATCACAGCCAAGGTAAGGCTCTGGTCAAAGGCGCTCCTGCTAATTTAACCCTCTTCGCACCAAATAAGCCTTGGAAAGTTGATCGTGACCTAGTCGCATCAAAGAGCAAGAACACTCCATTCCACGGAATGGAGTTTGGTGGAAGTGTTGTAGCAACATACTTTGAAGGTCGCGAGAGTTGGAGGCTTAAATAATGTCTAAAGCATTCCTTGTACTCGATGACGGAAGAATCTT
>JBFYJK010000035.1:0-4978 GCA_041311445.1 Candidatus Nanopelagicales bacterium | reverse complement strand
TTGGACAAGAAGGCTCTGATTCAGATTCTTACTGAACCAAAGAACGCACTTGTTCGTCAGTACCAGAAGCTATTTGATCTAGATGATGTTCAACTTGAATTTGAAGATGAAGCGCTAGATGCGATCGCGGATCTTGCGCTAAAGCGTGGAACTGGTGCTCGTGGACTTCGCGCAATCATGGAACATGTTCTTCTTGGCGTGATGTATGACATCCCTGGCCGCGAAGACGTCGAAAAGGTAGTCGTAACCGCAGATTGCATTAATTCAGATGCTGCGCCAAAGCTAGTTATGCGAAGCGAAGGCTCAAAGCGTTCAAAGCGCTCTGAAGAGAAAAGCGCTTAGTTTTTTAATCTAGAATACGGCGCTATGACGCGTGAATTACCAACAGGTTTTGTACCTGCTGATATCGAGGCTCCTCTATATAAGAAGTGGCTCGATGCTGGCTATTTCACCGCTGACGCGAAATCTGAAAAACCTCCATTCGCGATTGTTATTCCACCTCCGAACGTAACTGGCTCACTGCATATCGGTCACGCACTGGATCACACACTTCAAGACACTTTAGTTCGCATGAAGCGAATGAAGGGTTTCGAAACTTTATGGCTACCTGGCATGGACCATGCCGGTATCGCAACGCAGAATGTTGTTGAACGTCAGTTAGCTGCGCAAGGAAAGTCTCGCCACGATTTCGGTCGCGAAGAGTTTGTTAAGAAAGTTTGGGATTGGAAAGCGGAATCCGGCGGAGCAATTCTTGGCCAGATGAAACGTTTGGGCGATTCTGTAGATTGGTCACGCGAAGCGTTCACAATGGATGCAAATTTATCTCGCGCAGTTTTAACAATCTTTAAGCGTCTTTATGATCAAGAGTTAATATATCGCGCAGAGCGCATCATCAATTGGTGCCCACGTTGCTTAACTGCACTTTCAGATATCGAAGTGGATCACCATGATGTTGATGGTGAATTCGTACAGATTCGTTATGGTCGCGATGATGATGAAAACCAAATCTTTATTGCAACTACACGACCTGAAACCATGCTTGGTGATGGAGCAGTAGCGGTAAATCCAAACGATGATCGTTACAAGCACATGATTGGTAAGACCGTTCGTCTTCCATATGTAGATCGCATGATTCCAATCATCGCTGATGAATTAGTTGATCCTGAGTTCGGTACTGGCGCTGTTAAGGTGACTGCAGCTCACGATCCAAATGACTTTGAAATGGCAGTTCGCCATGGCGTTCCGATGATCATCATCATGAACGAGCACGGCGTAATGGAAGGCACTGGCACCAAGTTCGACGGCATGGACCGCTTCGATGCTCGCCGCGCAGTTGTTGAAGAGCTTCGTAAAGATGGCTTACTTGGTTGGGAGAAGCGTCCTTATTCACACAGCGTTGGACACTGTTCACGTTGCCAAACAATTGTTGAACCGCGTTTATCACTGCAATGGTTCGTAAAAGTTGCACCGCTTGCAAAGGCTGCTGGAGATGCAGTTCGTAGCGGCAAAGTAAAGATTTCGCCAACAGAGATGGAACCTCGTTACTTCGAGTGGGTTGATGGCATGCACGATTGGTGTATCTCTCGCCAACTTTGGTGGGGACATCGAATTCCAGTTTGGTATGGACCAGATGGTGAAGTAAAGGTTCTTGGACCAGATGAAGTTGCGCCAGAAGGTTGGACGCAAGATGAAGATGTTCTTGATACCTGGTTCTCTTCTGCGCTCTGGCCATTCTCAACACTAGGTTGGCCAGATAACACTGATGATTTGAAGAAGTTCTATCCAAACTCAGTTCTTGTAACTGGTTATGACATTCTCTTCTTCTGGGTTGCACGCATGATGATCTTCGGATTATTTGCAATGGATGGCAAGCAACCATTCGATACCATCGTGTTACACGGATTGGTTCGCGATAAATTTGGCAAGAAGATGTCTAAATCAAAGGGCAACGTTGTTGATCCTCTTGAATTTATGGATAAGTACGGTTCTGATGCACTTCGTTTCTCATTAGCGCGTGGTTCAAATCCTGGCGCCGATCAAGCGTTAGCAGAGGAGTGGATCGGCGGAGCTCGTAACTTTGCTACCAAACTCTGGAATGCAACTCGTTTTGCATTGATGAATGGTGCAACTGTCGATGGTCCTCTTCCAGAATTCTCATCACTTAATGCAATCGACAAGTGGATTCTTAGCCGCTTAAACGAAACCATCGCAGAGGCAGATCAACTTCTTGAATCATTTGAATTTGCGAAAGCATCTGAATTGATTTACCACTTTGCTTGGGATGATCTATGCGATTGGTATCTTGAACTTTCAAAGGATGCATTCCAAAAGGGTGATGCTGCAGCAACCAAGCGAGTGCTTGGCCATGTATTGGATCAATTGCTTCGTTTAATGCACCCAATCATGCCTTTCATTACTGAAGAACTTTGGACCACGTTAACTGGCCAAGAATCATTGGTAATCGCTGCTTGGCCGGTATCTGATGCGAAGAGCATAGATAAATCAGCTGAAAAGATTGTGGCTCAGTTGCAAGAGGTCATTACCGAAGTTCGCCGCTTCCGTAATGACCAGGGTATTAAAACCAGCCAGAAGATTCCTGGCCGCCTAGTGGTTCCTGCAGAGCTTGCACCATATGCGGCAGGCGCAGAGTTCCTACTAAAGATGGAGAATGGCGAATTCACTCCTTCAGCTAAATTTGAGATCGGTGCAATTCGCGCCGAGTTCGATCTAACTGGATCAATCGACGTAGCGGCAGAACGCGCGCGTTTGAATAAGGATTTAGCAACTGCCGAAAAGGATCGCGCAACTGCAACTGCAAAGCTTGGCAATGAAGGCTTTATGGCTAAAGCACCTGAGAGCGTAGTTGTAGAAATCCGTGAACGTTTAGCAAAGTGCGATCAAGATATCGAACGCATTAAGGCACAACTAGCTTCGTTGCCAGCATGATCTCACCAGAAGATAAAGAGCGTTTAGCTGCGATCGAAAACGCGCTTCTTGCACGTTGGCCAGAGACTCGTATCCAGCCATCACTAGATCGCATCGCGCTGCTTTGTGATGCACTTGGATCGCCACAACTTTCATATCCAACAATTCACATTGGCGGAACTAATGGAAAGACTTCAACAACGCGCTTTGTTGATTCTTTGCTTTACGCACATGGATTACGCACCGGCCGTTTCACGAGTCCTCACCTAGAAGATTTTCGTGAACGTATCTGCATCAACGGAGAGATAATTGATGCACAAGAATTAATCTTTAATTACAACGATATCGCTGCATATTTCGATTTCGTGGATTCAAAGTTGCCACATCCAATCTCTTTCTTTGAAGCAGTAACCGGACTTGCAATGGCAGCTTTCTCTGAACATCCTGTTGATGTTGGAATCTTCGAAGTTGGCATGGGCGGACAATGGGATGCCACAAATATTATTCAGCCAACTGTTTCAGTGATTACTCCAATTGGAATGGATCACATGGAATATTTAGGTAATTCAATTACTGAAATCGCACAGACTAAAGCTGGAATCCTTAAAGAAGGCGCGTACGCAGTGCTCTGTAACCAAGAGCCTGAAGTAGCCAAGATTCTCTTAGCTCGAGCTGCTGAGTTGGGCATTGAAGTCGCTCGCGAAGGCATTGAATATGAAGTGATGTCACGTCAGATGGCAGTGGGCGGTCAGTTGCTAACGATTCGCGGCACTAAAGATGTTTACTCCGATTTATTCCTCCCTCTTCATGGCAAACATCAAGCAGCTAACGCTGCGGCGGCTTTAGTGGCGGCGGAAGCGTTCTTTGGTGATCAGCATTTGGATCCAGAATCAGTTAAGGCAGGTTTTGCAGCGGCAACTTCACCAGGACGCTTTGAAATCGTACGCCGCGAACCGACTGTAATTTTGGATGCAGCTCATAATCCTCATGGTGCGAAGACTCTGGCAAATACGCTCCAAGAAGAGTTCTCTTTTGGTCGAGTAATCGCTGTAGTTGGCGTCTTTGCAGATAAAGATGCTGCTGGAATATTCCAAGAAATCGCAGATGTAGTTGACGGAGTAATTGTTACTCAGAGTTCTTCGCCACGCGCGTTGCCTGCGACTGAACTTGCGAAAGTTGCTCGCGCATTTATTGATAGCGATCGCATTTTCCTTGAACCAGATTTACGCACTGCGATTGAAAAAGCCATTGCAGATGCAAATCATCCAATGGAAGAAGAAACTGTTGGTGTATTAATTACGGGTTCAGTAATCACTGTTGGTGAAGCTCGCGCAATTTTGAAAGAGTTAAAGTAATTTCATGAGAGTACTTGGCGCATCTGTTCTTGTAATGGAATCTATTTGTGTCGGCTTTGCACTCTTACTTGCAATGAAAGATCAAAGCGGAACTGCGCTTCTAATTGGTTCGATTATTTCGCTTCTTCTATTTCTCTCTGCGGGACTTCTGAAGAAACGTTCAGGTTGGATCATCGCCTCAATCCTGCAGGTGGTTATGGCGGGTTACTCCGTAGTGGTTCCAGCTTTCGCGATTATTGCGGCAATTTTCATTGTCTTATGGGGATGCGCTATCTACTTCGGCCGCAAGGGTGAGGCCATTAGGCGCGAATTAGTCGCTAAGCGCGACGCCCAATAGAATACGCGGGTGAGCAAAGAACGCACCTTGGTATTGGTTAAGCCTGACGGAGTTCGTCGGGGCTTAGTCGGAGAAGTAATTGCACGTATCGAACGTAAAGGTTATGAAGTAACTGCACTTCGAATGTTGCAAGCTGATCGTGCAATTCTTGAACGTCACTACGCAGAGCACGAAGGTAAGCCATTCTACGAACCACTAGTTGAGTTCATGATGAGCGGACCAATCGTTGCACTTGTTGCTGAGGGCGAAAGAGTTATCGAAGGTTTCCGTTCACTTGCTGGAGTTACCGATCCAACTGTTGCAGCGCCAGGAACAATTCGTGGCGATCTTGCTCGTCAGCAAGCTACAAAAGTTGTACAGA
>JBFYJK010000031.1:0-2523 GCA_041311445.1 Candidatus Nanopelagicales bacterium | reverse complement strand
GTAGTTAACGTTTGAGGGCTGCTCGCTCGAGTTAACGGGTAGGTTGCTTGAGTTTGTTAGCAATAACAAACCTAGATGGATGGTGATCGATCACAGAATCCGGCTTATAGGGCGACTCACTTTAAAGGCAATAAACATGAAGGCCGTTTCGAATTAACGAGGCGGCCTTCTCCTTTTAATTCTTTGGTTTAACGACTATATCTGCCGGGCTAATTCGATTAGCTTTAAATTCATTTGCAGCGGTTTCACTTGGATATCCGATCGCCAAACCACAGAGTAGACGATAATTCTTTGGGACATCAAATTCTTTGCGAACAACGTCATCCCAAATTGCTGCAGCGCCTTGCGGGCAAGTGCCTAATCCATGTGCATGAGCAGAGAGAATTAAATTCTCCATCATTAATCCGGCATCGTTTGCTGCAAAAATGCCTAAGCTCTTGTGGATGTAAATAAAGAGTTCTGTAGGAGCACCAAAGAATTTGTAATTAGCCGCCCACCAATTATCTCGAGCAATTCGGTCTTCACGTTTGATTCCATAATGTCCATATAGATCTGCGCCAAGGCGCATTGCTCGTGGTTGCAGATCCTTCGAATAAGGCTTGCTGATTAATCGATTGCTAGTCGGTAAGCCGTAACGAGTGACAAGTATTTTCAGTTTTCCAATCCAGCCGTTACGAAGATTGGTTGAAAGCGAAGCCCAGCGCTTCGAAAATTCATCACTGATGCGATCTTTAGATTCGCCTGAAGCGACAGCGATTTTAAATGGGCGAGTGTTAGACCAACTTGGAGAAGTTAGAGCGTCAGTCAGAATCTGATTGAGAATCTCTTCGGGAATCTGCTTATCCAAGAAATCTCTGGTGCTTCGACGTGAAGCTAGAAACTCTGAAACTTGCTGGCTATTAAGCGTGCTCTTTGACCCCATAGCGGAGGAGTCTACGCATTAGATATAGAAAATATCTGAATCGTTAGTCTTTTTAACGTCTTCGATTACAACGCTGTTGTATGAAACGCGTGCATCGTCCGCAATATTGACTGGGCCAAGAATCTTTGCACCAGCCCCAATGATTACGCGGCTACCGATAGATGGGTGTCGCTTACCGGTTGCGAAGCGACGAGCTCCCAAAGTTACGTTGTGATAGAGCATTACGTCATCGCCAATTTCAGTGGTCTCGCCGATAACTACACCGATGCCGTGATCAATGAAGAAGCGGCGACCAATTGTTGCGCCGGGATGAATTTCAATACCGGTACGACGACGAGCGCGATTTGAGAAGATACGCGCTATCAATTTGAAGTTGTGGATCCAGAGCCAATGCGAAATTCGGTAATTCCAAACTGCATGAACGCCTGGATAAGTAAGGAAAACCTCCAACTTATTACGCGCAGCAGGATCTCGCTTTAGCGCTGCTGAGAGGTCTTCACTTATGGTTTTAAACATTTGAGAATTTTAGTCCATCAAATCTTGGTAAAGAACTGTTGATAGATAACGTTCACCGAATGAAGGGATAATCACAACAATCACTTTGCCAGCAAATTCAGGGCGCTTGGCAATCTGTGCTGCACCCCAAAGCGCTGCGCCTGATGAAATGCCAACTAATAGGCCTTCCTCTTTAGCAGCGCGACGTGCGTAATTAAGTGCTTCATCGTTAGGAGCATCTAGTACTTCATCGTAAATATTTGTATCAAGAATTGGAGGTACGAAGTTTGGACCAATGCCTTGAATCGGGTGACCGGCAGGAGATCCACCATTAAGAATTGGGGATGCAGCAGGTTCAACTGCAAATACTTTTACGTCAGGATTCTTTTCTTTGAGAACTTGGCCAATACCAGTAATAGTTCCGCCAGTGCCGATACCAGCGACAAGTGCTGCAACTTTTCCATCTGTGTCGTTCCAGATTTCTTGTGCAGTAGTTGCGCGGTGAATCGCAGGGTTAGCTGCATTTTCGAATTGGCGAACTAGAACTGCGCCATCTGCTTTGCCTAACTCTTCAGCCTTAGCAACTGCGCCTTTCATGCCTTCTGCAGCTGGAGTCAAAACTAACTCTGCGCCAAATGCACGGAGCAGTGCACGACGTTCCTTAGACATTGAATCTGGCATTGTAAGAATTGTTCTGTAACCACGAGCAGCACCAACCATTGCTAGAGCGATACCGGTGTTACCTGATGTTGCTTCAACAATTGTGCCACCAGGCTTTAACGCACCTGATGCTTCTGCTGCATCAACCATTGCAATACCAATACGATCCTTGACAGTGCTTGTTGGATTATAAAATTCCAACTTTGCATAAACCTCAGCAGCGGCGCCATCTGTTACGCGATTGATGCGAACTAGCGGTGTATTGCCAACGATCTTGGTGATATCTGAATGAACCTTCATATTTGCTCCTAGGTTGAATATGTGTTGAATTTTAAAGAATGCACATAAAAAAACCTAAACGCGAATATTTTGCAATTGAGAAGTTGTTGTAAAAAGCGATAAAATAAGCGCATGGCTAACCAAATTGAAACCAATATCGAGATTCA
>JBFYJK010000119.1:0-3521 GCA_041311445.1 Candidatus Nanopelagicales bacterium | reverse complement strand
AAGTATCTCGAAGAGATCAGCGGAGCCCCGATGTCGGCAATCGGCGTAGGGCCGGGGCGCGACCAGACCATCGTCGTCAAGGAATTTATCTAACGATGAAGGTGCTGCTGATAGGAAGCGGTGGGCGTGAACACGCGCTAGCCACAGGACTATCAGCAGATAACTCTGTAACCGAACTGCATGCAGCTCCAGGCAATCCTGGTATTGCAGATATCGCAACTCTCCACACTTTAGATATCTCTAACAACTCTGCAATCGTTGAATTGGCGAAATCTCTAGCAATCGATTTAGTTGTAGTTGGTCCTGAAGTTCCATTGGTGAATGGCGTTGCTGATGAATTACGTGCAGCAAAGATTGCAGTATTTGGTCCATCAAAAGCAGCAGCGCAATTAGAAGGTTCAAAACATTTTGCCAAAGGCGTAATGCGTGATGCGGGAGTGCCAACTGCGAAATCATTTACCTGCGAAAATCAATCTGAAATTGAAAGAGCGCTCGATACATTTGGTGCACCTTACGTTGTTAAAGATGACGGCCTTGCTGCAGGTAAAGGCGTTGTAGTCACAGAAGATCGCGAAGTTGCTCTGCAACATGCGCTTGCTTGCAATCGCGTGGTTATTGAAGAGTACTTAAAAGGCCCAGAAATATCGCTTTTTGGTATCTCTGACGGCGCAAACATTCTGCCGATGCAGCCTGCGCAAGATTTCAAACGCGCATACGACAATGACGAAGGACCAAACACAGGCGGCATGGGCGCATACTCACCGCTACCTTGGGCGCCAACAGATATTGTCGAAGATACATACACACAAGTACTCGCTCCGATGATTGCAGAGATGGCAGCCCGTGGCACACCATTTGTTGGACTTCTATATGCAGGTCTTGCAGTAACAGATCGCGGAATTCGCGTTATTGAATTTAATGCGCGTTTCGGCGACCCAGAAACACAAGTGCTAATTCCTCGACTTAAAACTCCACTGGCGCAACTGCTATACAAAGCAGCAACTGGAGATTTAATTGATTCAGTTCTGGAATGGCACGAAGAATCTGCAGTCACAATTGTGCTTGCTGCCAATGGCTATCCAGCTGATGTTAAAACGGGCGATGTAATCTCTAATCTCAAACCAGTCGCTGGAGTAAAGATTTTCCACGCAGGCACTAAGAGCAATGGCGAACTAGTTTCATCAGGTGGCCGTGTACTTACCGTCACCGGCTTAGGCGCAGATTTAACCGAAGCGCGCGACAAGGCATATCGCACAATTTCCCAGATCAAGTTGGAAGGTTCTTTCTACCGCAACGACATAGCGCTAAACGCGTCTGTTGCGGAGAAGGGCAATTAATAGAGGAGAATGGGTCAGTGAGCGTCCTAGCTAATCGATATGCATCAGTTGCAATGCGCCAGATTTTCTCGGCGGAGTCAAAGATCATTGCAGAGCGCGAACTCTGGTTAGCAGTTGCACGCGCACAGAAGAAGCTCGGCCATCCAATCACTGACGAACAACTCTCTGCTTACGAAAAAGTTAAGCACTCCGTTCACTTAGATTCAATTGATGAGCGCGAAAAGGTCACTCGCCACGATGTTAAAGCGAGAATTGAAGAATTTAACGCTCTAGCAGGCCACGAAATCATCCATACCGGCATGACCAGCCGCGATTTAACCGAGAACATTGAAGCGTTACAGATTCGTTTAGGTCTTGAACTTGTTCGCGATAAGACTGTTGCACTCCTTGCTCGCCTTGGCGAAAAGGCTGCGCAGTACAGCGATCAACCAATCGCGGGACGTTCACATAATGTGCCAGCGCAAATTACAACTTTAGGTAAGCGCTTTGCATCTAGCGCCGAAGAACTTCTATACGGTTATGAGCGTTTAACTTCGCTGCTAGATCGTTATCCAATGCGCGGACTTAAGGGTCCAGTAGGTACATCACAAGATTCAATTGATCTATTAGGTTCATTTGAGAAGCATTCAAATCTTGAGAACGAAATTGCAAGCCACTTGGGTTTCAACCGAGTTCTAGATTCAACAGGCCAGGTTTACCCACGTTCACTTGATTATGAAGTTGTTACAACTTTGGTTCAGCTTGCAGCTTCACCTTCTTCACTTGCAACATCAATTCGTTTGATGGCTGGTGCAGAGTTGGTAACTGAAGGATTTAAAGCAGGTCAAGTTGGTTCATCTGCAATGCCTCATAAGATGAATACTCGTTCCTGCGAACGCGTTAATGGACTTGCAGTTATCTTGCGCGGATACAGCGCAATGGTCGGCGAACTCTCTGGCGATCAGTGGAACGAAGGCGATGTCTCTTGTTCTGTAGTGCGTCGCGTAGCAATTGCAGATGCGTTCTACGCAATTGATGGACTTCTCGAAACTATGTTGACGGTGCTAAAAGAGTTCGGTGCATTCCCAGCGGTAATTAACGCTGAATTGGAACGTTACTTACCATTTCTTGCAACAACAAAGATTTTGATGGCTGCAGTTAAAGCCGGCGTAGGTCGCGAAGCAGCTCATGAAGTCATTAAGGAACATGCGACAAAAGCAGCGCTTTCTATGCGTGATGGCCAAGCAAATAACCTCTTAGATGTATTGGCTGATGATCCACGCATTCCATTAGATCGAAATGACCTAAAGGCACTGATTAAAGATCCAATTGAATTTACTGGCGCTGCCCAGGAACAAGTTTCACGTGTAGTTAAGCGCATCGAAGCGATTACTACAAAACATGCTGACGCTGCGAAGTATCAGCCTGGCTCAATTCGATGAGCGGATTCGGACTTAAGGGCGTACCTGCAGCGCCAGAGATTGCAGGTTGGAAACATGTGCGAACAGGAAAAGTTCGCGATCTTTATACAAACGATAAAGGTGAATTATTAATTGTTGCCTCTGATCGCATAAGCGCTTTCGATTGGGTTCTGCCAACTGAGATTCCAAATAAAGGAAAGCTGCTCACACAGATTTCGCTCTTCTGGTTTGAAATGTTGTCAGATATTGTTCCTAACCACTTAGTCTCTACTGACGTTCCAGCAAGCGTTGCTGGTCGCGCGGTGATTGCTAAACCGTTGAACATGTTTGCTATTGAATGTGTAGCACGTGGATATCTAACTGGTAGTGGTTGGGCTGAGTACCAGACCAACCAAGAAGTTTGCGGCAATAAATTACCTGCTGGCCTAATGGATGGTTCTAAACTTCCGGAATCTATCTTCACGCCTGCTACCAAGGCAGAAATTGGCGATCACGATATCAATATAAATTTTGCTCAAGCTTCAGAGATTGTTGGCGCAGAAGATGCTGCAGAGTTGAAGCGTTTAACTCTGGCGCTATACGACCGCGCTAAAGATTACGCAGCATCTCGTGAAATTATTTTGGTTGATACCAAGTTTGAATTTGGCCGCGATGCCAATGGCGTCATCACGCTCGGCGACGAAGCGCTCACCCCTGATTCATCACGATTCTGGGATCAGGAGCACGCCTCCTTTGATAAGCAGTATTTACGAGATTATCTGGTCACCGTTTGGGATAAGCAGAG
>JBFYJK010000109.1:0-4196 GCA_041311445.1 Candidatus Nanopelagicales bacterium | reverse complement strand
AGCTCCAGCAATTGCTTCTTCGGCGCTCGAATAATGTCGGGCAATCAGCGCTGCGCCTTTTTCGCCAATACCTTTAACGCCTGGCAAACCATCAGATGCATCGCCTCGGAAGGTTGCAAATAAACCGTATCGATCGCCAGGAATATCGTACTTTTTCGCCACCCAATCTTGATTTACAAGGTCGTGATTTGAGATTCCTCGGGCTAAGTAAATAACTTGTACATCTGGGTCTGGTTTAACTAATTGGAATAGATCTCGATCGCCAGTGACAATACGAATTGGACCAGGTTCGGTGACTGCATATGTGGCCATAACGTCGTCAGCTTCATAGTCATCAGCGCCAACAATTGGTATACCGAAAGCATCCAAAACATCTAGCAAAATCGGAATCTGTGGTGTAAGTAAATCTGGTTCTTCTTCGCCTTCACCATCAACTTCTAAACGATTAGCTTTATATTCTGGAAATAATTCAACTCGCCAAGTTGGTCGCCAATCGCCATCTAAGCATGCAACTAAACGTTTAGGTCGATACATCGAAATCAATCTTGCTGACATATCTAAATATCCGCGAATAGCATTAACAGGAGTTCCGTCGGGCGCCAACAACGTATCTGGCATGCCATAGTAGGCGCGATACCAGAGTGAACCACTATCAAGCAGCATCAAACTCATGCGACTCCCCCTAGATACACAACGACTCCCCGATCAAGTTTCTTAATTGCAGATAGACATTTTTCTCGCAATTCAGGTTTGGCTCCTGCAACTTGATTTAGTAAATCTATCAACTGTTTAGTGGAACGTACAAAGTCACCAACTGAGAGATCTGAATTCTTCAATACTGAATTCAAGCCGTGTCCGCCACCCCAACGAAATGCCATCCAACAGAAGCCAAAATCAGGCTCCTTCTGCGTTTTCACATCGTGTTCGCTCTCTAAATTATGCAGTTTTGCCCAGATTGTCACAACATCTTTAAGGGCATCTTGAACTTGAGTATTAGGAATCTTTGGCGCTTCTGGTTTGCGCGATTCAAAGAGAAATATCGACAATACGGATGCAATTTCAATATCAGATAACTTATCCAATATTCCGCTGTTAATGGTTTCTGCGATAGCTAAATCTGATTCGGCATAAATTTTGGAAAGCATCTTTCCCGAAGCAGTTACATTGTCTCCGTCTAAATAACCTAATTTATTCAATACTTGCGTAACTCTGTCAAAAGTCTTAGCTATAACATTTGTGCGATTTTCAACGCGTGCGGTTAAGCCTTCATTTTCGCGAATCAGACGATCGGCACGTTCTGCAATACGTGCATGCGCCTCACGATCATTACACGCATGACATGGATGCTGTCGCATTGCTTTGCGATATCCAGCAAGTTCTTGTTCTAAATGCGCACGTTGCTTATTGTCGATTCGGCTACGTTTAGATATCAGAACTTCTGCTTGCTTAATTTCACGTCGCAACTTTGCATATTCCGAAAAATTTCCTAGATGGCAGAGTAAGTCAGTGTTGTAATCTGCAATCGCCTCAGCATTCTTACGAATTTGTTTATCTAGTCCAACCACAGCCCTGTCTGCTTGGAACTGCGCAAAGGATGACTTTAATGAATTACGCGCACGATCGCGGCCGTAACGCTCTAGCAAATTAATGGACATGTTGTAAGTTGGCGAGAAAGAACTTCTTAGCGGGTATGTACGAGTAGCCGCAAGTCCCGCTGCGCTTGCTGAATCCACTGTCGGCGACCACATAACAACCGCGTTGCCTTCGATGTCGATGCCACGACGACCAGCTCGGCCTGTTAATTGTGTGTATTCACCAGGTGTAATTGGTACATGACCTTCGCCATTCCATTTAGTTAATTTCTCAAGTAGCACGGTGCGAGCTGGCATATTTATGCCGAGCGCTAGCGTTTCGGTTGCAAATACCGCTTTCAATAAACCACGTTGGAAGAGTTCTTCCACACAAGATTTGAAAACAGGCAGCAAACCCGCATGGTGTGCTGCTACTCCACGTTCCAAAGCGGCTAACCATTCGTGATGCCCAAGCAACTCTAAGTCTTCAGAGTTAATAGTCGATGTGTACTTAAGTGCAGTTTTACGAATCTCTTCGCGTTCTTCGGTCGAAGTCAATTTCAAGTTTGCCGCCAAACATTGCTTAACTGCAGAATCGCAACCTTGCCTAGAGAAGATAAAAGTAATTACAGGCAACATCTGATTGAACTGCAATTTCTCAATTATCTCTGGTCTGCCTAAACGATTCTCATCGTCGTGACGACCTCGATGTCTAGGGGTGCGGATTCTGCGGAGCGCTTCACGTTCGCTTCTAAAAAGAGTCTGATTTACAGAGCCATCTTCATTGAAGAGATCTAATAAGCGATTGCCAATTAATACATGTTGATAAAGCGGCACCGGACGATTCTCGGAAACTATAACTTCAGTATCTCCACGTACAGCCTGCAACCAATCGCCAAACTCTTCCGCATTTGAAACAGTTGCCGAAAGCGAAATTACCTGAACGCTCTCCATTAGGTGGATGAGCACTTCCTCCCAAACAGCTCCCCTGAACTTATCAGCTAAGTAATGGACTTCATCCATAACTACGTAGCCTAAATTGAGCAGCGTAGATGAGTTTGTATAGAGCATATTGCGCAGAACTTCGGTGGTCATCACCATGATCTCTGCTTCGCTATTGATGCTGTTATCGCCGGTTAATAGCCCGACTTTCTCTTCGCCAAAACGATCGACAAACTCCTGGTATTTCTGATTTGAGAGCGCTTTGATCGGAGTTGTATAAAAGCACTTCTTGCCTTGTGCAATCGCTAAATAGGCAGCAAATTCGCCAACAATGGTCTTACCTGCACCAGTTGGTGCGGCAACCAATACACCTTTGCCGGATTCGATTGCATAGCAGCCTTTAATCTGAAATTCATCTAATTCAAATTCGAATGTTTCGAAGAAGTTATTTGAAACCGGATGCTTGCCACGAGCTTTGACCGCAGCTAACTTCTCTGAAGGACTCATCTCCGCCATGTTGCTAGCGCCTTCTCTGCTACTGAAATAGTCGCTGGCATAGGTCCGACTCTTTCGCCGTCTGCATAACAAACCGCATCAGCTTCGATGTAGATCTCCTTTGCGCGGATGATTTCTACTTGCGGATGTTCAATATGTTTACCTTCATAGACTGATGGAAAAATCATTACGAATTCTCGCTTGGAGACAGGATTGAGAATCATAAGATCCAAAAGGCCATCCTGCAGGTCTGCGTTCGGACAGACCAACATGCCTCCCCCGTATGAACTTCCATTACCTGCGGCAATTAGCATCGCCTCTCGTTCATAAGACTTTCCGTCGATAACAAATTTATAATTCAGCGGTTGGAACTTAGGTAGCTCCAGAGCCATAGCTACGTTGTACTTCGCTGGGCCTTTTGGAAAACGCATCTTGTTTGCACGTTCGTTAACTAATGAATCGAAGCCTGTGGATGCAATGGCGCCAAAGTATTCGCCATCAACGTTTCCTAAATCAATCAAAGTTGGGTTCTCGTTAATAGCTGCCCATAAAGGCTCTAACGGTTTCTCTGGTTCCCAACCCAGCGCTCTAACAAAATCATTTCCGGTTCCGGCTGGGACAGTGACCAAAGGCAGATTTGTATCTGCTGCAACTTGAATCGCCATGTGCAATAAGCCATCGCCACCGACAGCAATCACACCACTTCCCGATGAGCTTTCTTTGCGTAAATTCTCCTGGAATTGCAGCGCATTTGCGCCAGTAACAATTCGGTATTGAATCTTTCGTTCAGAGAGAAAATTGGCAACTTGTTGTCCAACAATTGCGCCTTTACCCCTGCCGCTGGTTGGGTTAATCGCTAATAGCCACACGGCGTTTACGATCGTTTAAGAGTGCCAACCCACCAGCTGCGAAATAGAAAATATATAGAGGAATCGCAAGTAGCATCATCGTTAAAGGGTCTGCTGATGGTGTGAACATCGCGATGAAGAGAGTTATCCCAAATACCCAGATACGCCAATGCTTGAGAATAGTTTTTCCAGATACGGTACCTAAAAGATTAAGTGTCACCAGGAAGACCGGCAACTCAAATGCTAAACCGAAAAGCAGAATTACTCGCAAGACAAAATCAAGATAATCTCCAAAATTGATTAGGTTCTGCAATTGGCTAGGTGTGAACCCAAAGAGCAC
>JBFYJK010000090.1:0-11352 GCA_041311445.1 Candidatus Nanopelagicales bacterium | reverse complement strand
ACGCTTAATCTCTTCATCCTTGCTTGAATCTAAACAAAGTCTTATTCGTGCATACTCCACTGTCTTATTTATGTCTGTGGTCGCTCTTGCTTTGCCTTCCCAATTTTGAATTTGAGCATTAATTCCCAATTCACTCAAAATATCTAAGATGTCGTTAGCTTTTGGTGAATTTGGACGTTCAATTCCCCAAAAATGTTCCCACAAGAAATTGGCATCTGATTGTGGGTGTCTTTCAGGTATTTCTATAACCACACGTTTAGCTGCATGGGAATTGCATTCCAAGAGAAATTCTTCGATGTTCTTCACGTTAAACAAAACATGATGACTAACAACTACATCAGCTTTGGACACATTGTCTGAAATTTCAGGCCAGAATCCTTCATGGGTTACTAAATCCACATTGCGGCGTTTAGCTTCCTCATTAAATTGCACCAGCATCTCAGGCTGATGATCAATTCCAATAACTTTTGTCGCTGGAGGAACAAGGGCAAATGCCGCAATTCCTCCACCGCAACCGATGTCTAGGACTGTTTCTGGATTTACTTCTCTGGCAATCGAATGCGAAATAGTTTCTACAATTTCATTGGGAACTGCGAATAAATCAACAGGATGAATCCAAGGATTTGTTGGAGCTTGTTTCAATATGGCTTCAGGAATTCCCCATTTATCGAGGTTTTCTCTCCACTTATTACCTGTCAATGTTTTCAAAATTCTTAGCCTTGTTTAGCAATCTCAGCGCGAACTTCGTCCATGTTTAAGCCTTCAACTGCTTTAATCAATTCTTCAAATTGCGGCGCTGGAAGCGCTCCAGCTTCGCGATATACCAAGATCCCATCGCGAAAGGCCATCAACGTTGGAATTGATGAAATTTGCGCAGCTGCTGCAATCGCTTGCTCTTTATCTGTATCGACTTTTGCAAATTGAATCTCTGCATACTTCTCAGAAGCAGCTTCGAATATTGGTCCAAACATCCGGCATGGTCCGCACCAAGCTGCCCAGAAATCTACAAATGTGATACCTGGTTTTAATACAGCTGATTCGAACTCTTCAGAAGTTAGATTTACTGTTGCCAATTCAATTAGCCTTTAGTTGCACTTACAACGCTGGTCTTCAGCAAATGGAGCCAACGCTTCTTCAATATGTTGTCCGCAACCTGACCAAGTTGCCTTGCCACACTTATCGCAACGAACTGCACTGCACATATTTTTACCTTTTCTATTTTTTTGATTAATTAAGCAAGCGACAAGAAAAGCTTCTGCAGCTTCTCTGTAACTTCTTCTTGATTCTTATTGCCGGCAATGATGCACTCTTCCAGGCTTGCTGAAATGAGTGTGAATGCAGCAGTATTTATAGCTTTTGAGGCGGCAGAAATTTGAGTTACAACCTCATCGCATGAACGACCCTCTTCGATCATGCGAGCAACAGCGCCTAATTGCCCTTGAGCACGCTTAATGCGCTTAACGATTGCAGCAACCTGCTCTTCGTTCTGAAGTACGTGTGAATCGCGAGTTTTCGCCATTTCTGCCCCTCTCTGAGCAGAAAGTTACTATACCCCTAGGGGTATAGTCAAGTTACTCCATCGGGTGGTGTCCCTTGCGAATCATCTTGATCATCTTGATATTGATAGCGGCAAAACGCATCAACTGCATCAGCACATTCTTGCGCTGCTTTAATGTTTTCTCGGTTGGCAGTGGAGCGCGATTGATATCTTCCATTGGATCATTCATCTTGCTCTCCTCTTATTCCGGAATCAAAAACCAGCCGAAGCGAGCTTTTGCCTTGTAGATAAACATGTAATGCAGAAGCAACTTAATCCAGTGTCCAGCTAAACCGATTTCACCGTAAGTATCATCAAGACTGCGTCCTGTGTTTGGGTACTTCTGATAATCAGGCACAACTGGATACATAGTCATCGAAGCTGCTGAGCCATGGGTTAAACCACTGCCAGCCGACGCAACACAAGCAGCACCCATATCTGCCATAGAAGCTGTTGGAATGTGCCCGCTCTCGCCATTTTTCAATATCTCTTTAATTGAAAGCACGGCTGTCTTGCCCATAATTCCAGATGGCATACCTGTACGTGGAGGCGATGGCGCAATCAAAGTTCCATTTGGAGACTTGCGTGGTTTAGAGATTTGATGCGGAGGCGCGAATGCAATTCCAACTGCAAACATATTTGGATATAGCGGATTGCGATATGTCTTAGGCCAATCTGAAGCAACCCACTCTTCATACGGTTTTCCGCTGTAATCAGCATCTACCTTCATGAAACCACTAGGTGCAAAGATCTTCTCTGAAATATCAGCGCCTGAAGCATCGAAAGCCTTTAAATCTACGCCGCGGAAAGGTGGCAATAGCATTGCGAAATCAAATGGAAGTTCACCGATTGTGCCGTCAACTAATTCGTAGTGAATTACTGCAGGATCTACCTTCGATACGTGAGCGCTTAGAATTGCCTTAATTCCACGTTCGCGGAATAAAGATTCAGTCCACATCTTGCTAGAAGTCTGGAAACCTTGTTGACTGAATACCATTCCACCAACGCCGAAATCTCCTAATTCATGCTCATTGGTAATGTAAACAACTTCTGCTAAATCACGAACACCTGCGCGGCGCAATTCATGATCTACATTGAATGTGTATTCAAATGCGGCGCCTTCACATGTACATGTGCCATGTCCGACGCCGATTGCAAGAGTCTGTCGCTGGCCAGCTTTTAACTTTGCAATTACATCTTCTAGCTTTGCGGCTGCTTCAACTGCATGTCCTGAGGTGCAAACAGAGACAGAGTTTCCATCAGGGCCAAGTCCTGGTGTCGCTGCAAAATTTAATTTAGGACCTGTCGCATTAACTAAGAAGTCATACTCAATTCTCTCGACTTCGCCATTGCGTTCAGGGCCAGTAATTTTTGCTTCAACAAATGGCTTTGAACCGTTAAGACCCTCTGGATAAATACTCTGAGCCAGCGCTTGATGAAATTCAATCTTCTTGCGCTTGTATACGGGAGCAAGCGGAAAGACCACCTGCTCTTTATTCATTTTGCCGACACCGACCCAGATATTTGATGGGATCCAGTTGTAATTTGAATTAGGTGAAATCACCACTATTTCGTGATTCTTGCCCAACATTTTCTTTGCATGCAGTGCAGCCGTATGGCCTGCGATACCCGCGCCGAGAATGACGATTCTTGCCATTAATTTCTCTCCGTTCAACTGAAATCAATTTATACCTATAGGCTTCGAGTTTCAATGACACTATGAGGGCAAGCCCTCGGTCCGACTACAATCATCCCGTGAAGAAGCGCGCTTTATTTATCGAACACGACCACGTGACTCTTAGCGGTCCACTTTGGCGCGCATTCGAAAATCGTGGCTATGAAGTTGTACGCATGCCGATTGTCGAAGAACATAACTTCGAAACACCAAACGTTCACGTTGAGTGGCCTGATTTCTCTGAATACGACGTAATTGTTCCGATGGGTTCACCTTGGGGTGTTTGGGAAGATGATCGAATTGGAAATTGGTTACTTCCAGAATTAGAACTTGTTACAAACGCACATAATTCTGGCCAACCTATCTTTGGTGTCTGCTTTGGCGGTCAATTAATGGCTCGCGCATTGGGCGGATCTGTTGCACGCGCACCGCGCAGCGAAATTGGTTGGCATTATGTAATGACCGACTTCCCTGAAATTATTTCCAACGGACCATGGTTTCAATATCACTGGGATCGTTTTCAGGTTCCACCTGGTGCAACTGAATTAGCGCGTACTCCGATTGCATCGCAAGCATTCGTTATGGGGCGCACTTTAGGTTTGCAATTCCATCCAGAGATTGATTTAGATGTTTTGGATTGCTGGCTAGAGATGGATGGCGGCCCTGAGGAAATTCAGGGTGAAGGGTTAGATGTCGAAATTCTTCGCAGCCAAACCAAAGCTGAAGAACCAGGCGCCAATGCAAGAGCGCAAGCCCTCGTCGACTATTTCCTAGACCACATTGCAACTGGTGAAATAAAGCCCGTCTAGGGATATTCTTTGGCGCATGACAACAATGACGTTAGGCGCTTTTAATAACCATTTACCAGTCAAGATCCGCTTCGGCGAGAATATCTCTGAGACTCTTCCAGATGTAATCAAGGAAGTTGAATCAAAGAAAACCTTCTTGATGGTTGATGAAGGTATCGAAAAATTCAACCCTGCTGCAGCAGCGCTAATCAAGAAAGTACAGAGCGCATGCGATGTCGTTATCTTCGAAAAGCCAGCTGGCGAACCAACTATTCAGATGGTTGAAGATGCAATCAGCGCACTTAAGGCTGCAGGTTGCGATTCAGTTATCGCTCTTGGTGGCGGTTCAGTTATCGATACCGCAAAAGCTGCTCGTCTTTGCGCACAGTTAAATTGCACTTTCCGCGATTGGCAATCAAAGGCGCCGCACTATCCAGCGCCAACAATGCCGCTAATCGCACTTCCAACTTCTGCTGGTACCGGTTCTGAAGTTTCTGGTGGTTCAGTTATCTCTGATCCAGAAGCTGGTCGAAAGACCGGTATTGCAAATGGAAATCTACGTGCACAAGTTGCGCTTGTTGATCCAGTTCTAACTTATTCAATGCCACCATCAATGACCGCTAATACCGGTATCGATGCGCTTGCACAAGGTATTGCCGGAATCATTGCTAAGTGCTCAACACCTATCGGTGATGCGATTGGTTACGAAGCAGTTCGCTTGATGACTCCAGCTCTTACTGCTGCATTCAAAGATGGAAATAACAAGGAAGCTCGCGCAGCAATGGCTGCAGGTTCAATGATGGCTGGTTTGACCATGAACATCTCAGATTGCACCGCTGAGCACTCACTTGGCCAAGCAATCGGTGGCCTAAAGCATGTGCCACACGGTCTAACAATCGGTTTAGTTCTTGTCGAAACTCTTACTCGCGAAGCTCGCGTGGTTCCAGAGAAGATGGAGCGCATTGCTGATGCAATGGGTCTACCTCAGGATGGCACCAAGGATGGTTCACGTGTTGTTAATAAGGTTCGTCAGATCCTTAAGGAACTTAACTTCCCAGTGCTATCAAGCCTTGGCTTTGAAGCGAAAGATATTGATAATTTAGCTGATATCGCGCTTGAAGATTACTTTATTACTCAGGCTCCAACTCCATGGAGCAAGGCTGAAGTTGTAGAGGCGTTTAGTTCAGCGCTTGCTTTGTCAGCTCGCTAAACAGTTCAATAAAAAACCCGCTTATCGAAATTGATAAGCGGGTTTTTTATTTTAATTCTTACGATTCAGTATTAAAGAATACGTTCTTTGTTTCGGTGTACATATCCAGTGAATCTGGACCAAGTGCACGACCAAGACCTGATTGCTTGTAGCCACCGAATGGTGTCCAGTATCGAACAGATGAATGGGAGTTAACAGATAAGTTACCTGATTCAACTGCACGAGATACGCGCATCGCACGACCTAGATTGCTTGTGAAGATTGATCCAGATAATCCGTAGATTGAATCGTTTGCCTTTTCAATTGCATCTGCCTCATCATCGAATGGAAGCACTGCCACAACTGGTCCGAAGATCTCTTCCTGCCAAGACCTTGCCTTTGCATCCTTTGGCATCAACACTGTTGGCGGAACCCAGAAGCCAGGGCCGGTTGGCGCTGTGCCTTGGAATGCAACGGTGTCATCAATGTAAGAAGTAACGGTATCCATCTGCTTCTTTGAAATAAGTGGACCCATTCCAGCTGAATCAAGATTTGGATCTTCGCAACGGAAAGCCTTTACGTGCTTCTCGAAATGTTCCATGAACTTATCGAAAGCTTTGCGCTCAACCAAGATACGTGTACGTGCACAGCAATCTTGGCCTGCGTTATCGAATACGCCGCCAGGTGCACTTGCAGCTGCTGCTTCAATATCTGAATCTGCGAAAATGATGTTTGCGCTCTTGCCACCAAGTTCTAGCGTCACGCGCTTAACTTGATCCGCGCAGCCCGCCATGATGCCCTTACCAACCGCAGTTGAACCGGTGAACGAGACCTTGCGAACCAATGGATTTGTGACAAAACGAGCGCCAACTACGCTGCCTTTTCCAGGGATGATATTTAAAACGCCCTCTGGGATACCCGCTTCAAGGGCCAATTCGCCAAGACGAATTGCAGTCATCGGTGTTAGCTCTGCCGGCTTTAAGACAACAGTATTACCTGTTGCAAGTGCCGCAGAGAAACCCCAACCCGCGATTGGCATTGGGAAGTTCCAAGGAACAATGATTCCAACTACGCCGATTGGCTCTTTGAAAGTGATGTCGACTCCACCAGCTACTGGGATCTGGCGACCATAAAGTCGCTCAGGTACACCTGCGTAGTAATTGAGAACGTTTGCAACGTTATCTGCTTCCCAAAGTGCGTTGCCGCGTGTGTGACCAGAGTTAGTGATTTCAAGTTGTGCTAACTCTTCGCGGTGTTCGCGAACTTTATTTGAGAATGCGCGAAGTAAATTTGAGCGATCATACGGAGTTACATTGCGCCACGACTTAAATGCTTCCGCAGCTTTCGCGATAATTGCATCAGTCTCTTCGACAGATGCTTCGTGAATCTGTGTCACAACTTGTTCTGTGGCAGGATTAATTACGTCGTACTTTGTACTCATCTTTACTTTATCTACTTTCTGATCTCTGCTAATTACTTAACAAAATTAATTAATTACTATTTGAATTAGTAACGTTCGAAGTTACGTACAAGCTCCCAATCGGTGACAGCTTTTCCGTATGCTTCAATTTCAACTTGCGCCATATTTGAATAGTGCTTCTGAACTTCTTCGCCGAATGCTTCCTTTACGAAAGCTGATTCGTTCCAAAGCTTCTGAGCCATCTCCATTGTGTGAGGCACGAATTCTGAATCAGATTCGTATGCATTTCCAACGAAAGCTGGCTCAAGAGGCAACTTCTTCTGGATTCCATCTAGACCTGCAGCGATCATGCCTGCAACAGCTAGATAAGGATTTACGTCGCCACCTGGAACGCGGTTTTCTACGCGTAGAGATTGGCCATGGCCCACTAAACGCAGCGCACAGGTGCGGTTATCGCGGCCCCAGCGGATAGCTGTTGGTGCGAAAGATCCTGGTTGATAGCGCTTGTAAGAGTTAATTGTTGGCGCCCACATCAATGAAAGTTCGCGTAGGTGAGCCTGCATACCCGCAAGGAAGTGCTTTCCTAGTTCGGATAGACCATGTTCCTTATCTGAATCATCAGCCAGAACCATTTCGCCGTTAAGACCGCGGAATGAGCAGTGAATATGTGAAGAGTTGCCTTCGCGTTCGTTGAACTTCGCCATGAAGGTCAACGCATAGCCCATATCGGCTGCGATCTCTTTTGCGCCATTCTTGTAAATAACGTGATGATCGCAAGTCTTTAGAGCCTCGTCATACTTAAATGCGATTTCGTGCTGACCTAAGTTGCACTCGCCTTTAACTGATTCAACATACATACCCGCGCCGGTCATACCTAAACGAATCTGACGTAGCAAAGGTTCGATACGTGATCCGCCAAGAATTGAGTAATCCACGTTGTACTGGTTTACCGGAGTCAAGTCGCGATAGCGCTTGTTCCATGCATCTTCGTATGTATTATCGAAAACAATAAATTCAAGTTCGGTTCCGACAAAAGCTTTCATGCCAGCTGCTTCAAGGCGCGCAATTTGGCGACGAAGAATCTGTCGTGGTGATGCAACTACATCTGAGTGATCAAGCCACTGCACATCTGCAGTAACCATCACTGCGCCCTCTTGCCAAGGAATGTAACGAAGGGTCGTCATATCTGGAATCATCGCGAAATCTGAATATCCGCGATCCCAAGATGACATGTCATATCCGCCAACAGTGTTCATGTCGACGTCAACAGCTAGAAGGTAGTTACAACCTTCAGTGCCGTGCTTAAGAATGTCATCTAAGAAGAATTGGCTAGAGATTCGCTTGCCAACTAAGCGGCCCTGCATGTCAGTCATTACAACTACGACGGTGTCGATGATGCCTTCGGCAACATCCTTCTTTAATTGCTCAACGCTGAGCATTCCTTTATTACCTGTTGTTGTCATGGTTCGAATTTATCCCTATTAGTCTGTTTTGTCAGTAATTAATGAAAAATATTGAATGTGATTAAGCGTGCGATCACATTGCAGACATGCCACCGTCAGCGCTGATGACTGAACCGGTGATGAATGAAGCTTCGTCTGAAGCCAAGAAGAGCACTAGGTGTGCGATTTCGCGTGGTTCGCCTGGACGGCCAATTGGCTGGAATACAGAGATTCCGTCGTAAACCTTCTTGAGTCCGCCAAGGAGATCTGCGTGCGCATAATTAATAGGTGTATCGACCCAGCCCGGGCAGATTGCGTTGCATCGAATTCCAAGCTTTGCGTAATCCAGCGCCACACCGCGAGTGAACATAACAACTGCACCCTTAGAAGCTGAATAGACAGTTAAGAATGGTTCGGAGACTAAGCCATTAATAGAAGACATGTTCACGATTGAACCACTCTTCTGCTTAAGCATCTGCGGAATGCAAGCACGAGATAAATACATCATGCCGGCAACGTTTACCTGCAGAGTTTTCTGAATAATCTCATTCGGCACTTCATGGAATGTTCCTGGCAGATTTACGCCAGCGTTGTTAACCAAGATGTCGATCGAGCCGTAACGCTTTAAGGTATCTGCAGCAATTGCATCACACTGATCTGAATCAGCAATATCAATTTTGTATGCACTCGCCACTAAACCCATAGCTTCAATTTTCTTTGCTGTAGCTTCTGCGCCTTCAAAATTTAAATCTGCGCAAACAACTTTCGCACCTTCTTCGGCTAAACGTATTGCGCTAGCTTCACCGATTCCTGATGCTGCACCGGTAACAATCGCAACGCGATCTTGAACTCTTCCCATGCTTACCCCTTTGTGAACATTTGAGAATCTTTAATACCTTAAACGTAATAGAGAAGAGCCACCTTCGCAATGGATTACTGCGAAGGTGGCTCTTCTTTGATTATTTACTTAACTAGTCGTGCTTGATGCTCTGGAGCCTTGAACCACTTATGTGCGCTCATCTTCCACCAGATCATTGCTCCACCAATAATGACAATCAACGCAACTGGTGCGTACTGAACTGCCATCCAAGTGAAGTTTTCATTTCCAGGAACACCAGCTGGTGTTGTTGGTAAGCAAAGCACAATTGAAATCAAAATGATTTCAACAACTGCAATTGGATTGATCCACTTGTAGTGCTTTCCAAGGTTCCAAGAACCAGCCTGGAAATGTTCGCCTTGCTTGTAACGAAGCCAGATTGGAATCATGAATGAAAGGAATAGACCAAGCACAGTCACTGAGGTAACGGCGAAGAATGCGATTGGAACAACTGTTCCCTTTGGTGCCCAAAGTGCAGGAAGTGTAAGAATGATTGCAAAGAAACCAACACCGAATGCTGCATGTGATGGGTTGCGATTCTTATCAATCTTTGTCCAGTAGTGGTGACCTGGAACAGCGCGGTCACGTGAGAACGCGAACAACATACGTGATGCTGCAGTAATGCATGACATACCGCATAAGTATTGGCCAACGCAGGTAATGATCATCAAAATCTGCGCCCACCCATGTGTAAGTGCAGATTCAAAGATCGCTGGTGCAAAGCCGCCAGCCTTGTTTAGACCTTCAACATCTGTCGCTGCAAATAAGAATGCTAGAAGTAGTAACCAACCGCCGACTGCAGAGAATGCAACTGATTGCCACATACCCTTTGCCGCTGCCTTTGAAGCCCCACCTGTCTCTTCTGAAACGTGAGCAGATGCATCAAAGCCAGTAATTGTGTACTGAGTTAGCAAGAAGCCAAGTGGCAATACGTAGAACCAATACATGCTTCCACTAAAGCCAGAATTATTATTTTGGGTTGTAAATACCCAGTGAGCTGATTGGTGGCTCTTTGGCAAGAAAATCAAAATTGCCAAAATTGCTGCAACACCAAATACGTGCCAGTAAACGTTTATATTCTGGAGCAAGTGGATAATTTTTGCGCCATAAATATTAAGCATAATGTGTGTAAGAACTGTGACTACGAAAACCATGAACACGAGTGTTAGGTTTGTTGGATTCCACCAGTCATTAAACATGCTCATAGTTGTAGTGAAGAATGTAGCAAAACCATAATCAACACCTGCAATAACTGCGACTAAACCAACTAGGTTCAACCAACCAGTTAACCAACCGTGTACTGGCTTACCAAGTGCGAAAGCCCAGTAAAAAATTCCACCAGCAGTTGGCATAGCTGAAACTAGTTCTGCCATTGCTAATGAAATTAAAAGGATAAATGCTGCAATTACCGGCCAGCCAATGGACATTGCGACTGGGCCACCGTTATTCCATGCTTGACCAAATGTTGTAAAACATCCTGAAAGCACAGAAATGATTGAGAATGAGATTGCAAAATTAGAGAAGCCTGACCAGCGACGATCAAATTCTTGCTTGTAGCCGAGCGACTCTAGGAGTTTTGCATCTGCATCGTTCTGATTGCTCAAGTGAACTCCTTTGTTCATGATGTGAAACTGGAGTGGTGAATACGAGGGGCACCACTTCAGTTCCTTATAGCTTTCCGATGGCGGTCACCGAAGACGCTTTTGTACTCCTAGAATGCACCTAAAGGGAAGGGTTATTTGGCAAATGTGTCGACTTTTAGGGTACGTGTCTGATTCCGATACCGACTTTGCAAGCGTGGTCGGAAAAGATTTTCAAGAATTCGTAAATCTTTCTTCAATTCATTGCGATGGTTGGGGTATCACTGATAAAAGTGGCGATGTAGTTAAAGAACCTGTGGCAGCGGCCAAGAGCCCTGATTTCATGGAAATCATTAAACAAACCAAATCAGATGGCTCGCTTCTACATTTACGTTGGGCAACTTCTGGCTTAGCCGTTAACAAAGAGAATGCCCACCCATTTCATTACGGAAAATATTCATTCACACATAATGGATCGATTAATCCTCCAACTGCGTTAGATGAATATATTGCTCCTGCTTATTTGAAAATGGCAGTAGGCAATACAGATTCCGAAAGATATTTCTTGCTTGTAGTTCAAAAGATTGAAGAACTTGGTTTGGTACCTGGCGTCAAAGCAGCGGTGAAAATAATTAAAGAACACACTTCATTTACCAGTATCAACGCGATGTTGCTTTCGCCAACAAAATTAATTGTGATTTCCGAACACGATAATGAGAAGCGTCCAGATTTTGGCGGACCTGATTATTACGATTTACATTACAAAGAAGATGATCATGCAATTGTCATCGGTTCAAGTGGTTGGCCACAAGAAGGTTGGTACAATATTCCTAACCATACAATG